>JBBQXP010000196.1:0-1515 GCA_038209555.1 Gaiellales bacterium | reverse complement strand
CGACGAGGACGCCGTCAGCCGAGTCCTCGAGCGGCGCGACGAAGATCTCCCCGCCCGGGTAGTTGCCGTACTCACCGGGCCCGAGTGGCCGTGCATCGGTGAGCCAGGGTCGGCCGGTGACCAGGAAGGAGAGGTCGGTGCCGGCGGGGTTGCGGAGCCGGATGGAGTCGGCGCCCCGAACCTGGTCGAGGAGCCCTTCGGCGACCGCTGCCAGATCCGGTGGGGGCAGCGAGAGTTCGTCCGCCAGCAGCGCGGCGTCGACGAACCCGAGAAAGAGGCCACGACCGCCGCGGCTGAGCGTGGTCTCGTTCAGCTCGGAGCGGAGCGAAGCCTCGTCCCCTCTCGGCTCTTGCTGGAGGGAGAAGAGGACATCCGCGTGCCGGGCGCCCTCGAGTATCGCCGTGGGCACCTGGGGGAGCGGGCGCTCTCCCGCCCAGAAGTGGAGCTCGGGCTCGGCGCCCGCGTCGCGTGCGGCCGCAAGGAGCTGCGAGCCTGCCTCTCCAAGCGGCTCGTCCACCACGACCAGGACGCGCTCGCCCGGACGGAGAGCGGAGGCCTGGAGCAAGTTCCGCGTCCATCCCGGGTGGACGAGATCCTTCTTCACGGTCGGCCAGAGTTGCGGGCCGCGGTTCGCGCGCTCACGATCCTCGCCCGATCCACTCCTCGCCGCCCTCATATGCCTCCTTCTTCCAGAGCGGCACGGTCTGCTTGAGCGTGTCGATCGCCTCGGCGCACGCGGCCAGCGCATCGCCGCGGTGGGGCGCCGAGACCGCGATCGCGACGCTCGTCTCGCCGATTCCGACCCGGCCTGTGCGATGGACGATCGCCACGTCGCAGAGGTCGTACTTGGCCTTCAGCGCCTCGACGAGATCGGCCATGACCTCTTCGGCCATTCCCGCATACGCCTCGTAGTCGAGATGGCGAACGGAGCGGCCTCGCGACTCCACGCGGGTGGTGCCGCTGAAGGTCGCGATGGCACCGGCCCGTTCGTCCGCGACCTCCGCGGCCACCACTGCGAGGTCGATCGGCTCCGGGGTCAGGCGGACCGGTGAGCCACCCGAGACCGGGGGGATGAGCGCCACCTCGTCGCCGTCCGCCAACGGCGTGTCTCCGGCCGCGTAGCGACGGTTGACTGCAAGAACCAGCCCGTCGGGCCGTTCACCGAGGCGGTCGGGGAGCGACGCCCAGACGTCGGCCGCTGTCGCCCCCTCGGCAAGCTCTACTTGCTGTTCCCCGGTGCCGGCCTGCTCGCGCAGGCCGGCGAAGAGCCTGACGACCACCCGCACGGAGGCAGCCTACCCGCGGGGTGGGCGGTAGCCTTTCGAGCTGATGGCCGTCGAGGAGAACCGGCGCGAAACAGACTCGGGCATCGAAGTCAAGCCGGTCTACACCTCCGCGGACGTTCCGGGGCTCGAGCTCGAGCCGCCGGGCGAGTTCCCGTTCACGCGTGGGCCCTACGCGGACATGTACAGGGGCAGGCCGTGGACGATCCGCCAGTACGCAGGGTTCGCATCC
>JBBQXP010000195.1:0-1735 GCA_038209555.1 Gaiellales bacterium | reverse complement strand
CGAGCTCGCGGCAAGGAGTACGACCAAAATCGGGGCGGCGAGATTCGAACTCGCGACTTCTGCCTCCCAAAGGCAGCACTCTAACCAGGCTGAGCTACGCCCCGCCGTGCGCAGATTACATGTGTAGGTTCGCGCGATGGTCCAGCCACGCCCACGGCTCGGCTACGCGATGGTCGCGATCGCCGCGACGCTCTTCGCGGTCAACGGCACGGTCTCGAAGGTGATCCTCGGCTCGGGCATCAGCTCGGGCCAACTCACTGAGGTGCGTTGCGCCGGTGCGCTGATCGGGCTCGCGTTGCTCGCAGCGGCAATGCGGCCGAGGTCACTGCGGATTCGCACCGGCGACCTACCGCTGCTGATCGCGCTCGGCATCGGCCTCGCCGTGGTTCAGTGGGCCTACTTCTTCGCGATCCACCGGCTCGAGATCGGGATCGCGCTGCTGATTCAGTACATCGCGCCGATCCTCGTCGCGCTCTGGGCTCGGTTCGTCTTCCACGAGCCGGTCCGCCGGCGCATCTGGGCCGCCCTCGCCCTCTCGCTCGCAGGGCTCACGCTCATCGTCGAGATCTGGCACGGCGGACGCCTCAGCGGCCCGGGCGTGGCCGCCTGCGTCCTGGCCGCAATCAGCTACGCGGCGTACGTCCTGATCGCCGAGCGCGGCGTACGCCGACGCGATCCCATCTCCCTGTCGGCCTGGGGGTTTCTCTTCGCGACGATCTTCTGGTCGCTGCTCGCACCTTGGTGGCGCTTCCCGGGGCGGCATGTCGACGACCACGTCTCGCTGCTCGGGAACCTGGCCTCCACACATGTGCCGCTCTGGCTGCTCATGCTGTGGATGGTCGTCCTGGGCGGGATCGTGCCGTTCGGCCTGATCGTCAGCGCCCTCCGCCACATCTCGGCCACGAGAGCCGGGATCACCGCGATGCTGGAGCCCGTCGTGGCCATCATCGTGGCCTGGGCGTGGCTGGGAGAGTCGCTGGAGCCGGTCCAGCTGTCCGGGGCGGCCCTTACCCTCCTCGGGATCGGGCTAGCCCAGACGGCCCGCTGAAAAAGCCGCTCTGTGCGAGGCCGATCTACCCCTTTTGGGGGAGGCGTCCCCCGAAACCCAGCCCCAGACTGCCCCGAATGCCAATCAAAAAGAAGATTCTCGTAGCTTTTCTGGCAAGTTTCGCCCTCCTTGGACCGGCAGCCGGGGCTCAGGCACGGACGCTGAGCAACTCGGAGGCCTCCCTCCTCCAGACGATGAATTCGGTGCGGACGAGCCATGGTCTCGCCCCCTTGCGAGTGGACGTTCGCCTTCTCCGCGCCGCCCGCGGTCATTCCGCGGACATGTTGCAACGCCAGTACTTCGCCCATGGGTCGGTCGCCGGGCGGGTGCTCGCTCACGGTGCGCGCGGCCCCGTCTTCGGCGAGGACCTCGCCTGGGGCACGAGCGTGACCGCTCAGTGGGTCGTCAGTCAATGGCTCGCAAGCCCAGGTCACCGGGCCGTGCTGCTTCGACCCGGTTTCCGCCGGGTCGGGATCGGCATCGCCTTCGGCACGTTCGCCGGGCACGGTGGAGCCGCGGTCGTCACGGCCGATTTCGCAGGGCGCTAGAGCCGTCGGGAGAAAAACAGCACGGGAGGTCGTCTGGAGAGACGGCCTCTCTTGCGCTCGCTCAGTGATGCCCTACGTGATGACCGGCCCGATGGCAGTAACCGCTCGGTAGGAGCCGGGCCACGCACAACTCCGGTTC
>JBBQXP010000194.1:0-1761 GCA_038209555.1 Gaiellales bacterium | reverse complement strand
TCCGGCGGGCCTACCCGCGCGGAGCTGGGTGGCTCTTCGCCGCCGGCCGGGTCGCCCGGCGCTGACTCGATCGTCGAGCCGTCCTCGGTCGTCGCCATGTGCGTGGAGCTTAACTTCGTTGCAGCTCCGGCACGGAACGGCACACCACACGCGTGAATCTGGGCGCTACGCTCGATGCGGGGGAAGCACTAGTCAGGGGGCCGCCGGGGGCACAGGTCAGCGTCCCGGGGCGTGCTGGCCGTCGTACGTCCCGAACTCCTCACGCAGGACACCGCAGATCTCACCGACCGTGCAGTCCGCGGCCAGCGCGTCTCGCATCGGGTAGAGAAGATTCCCGGTGCCGCGTGCGGTCTCGCGAACGTGCACGAGGGCCGCTTCGGCCGTGCCGGCGTCTCGCTCCGCCCGGACGCCCACCGTCCGTTCGATTTGCCGCCGCTCGGCCTCGGGATCGAGCGAGTGCAGCTCGACCTCGGACTCGTCGCCCTCCTCGTAGCGGTTCACCCCCACGACCACACGGGCGCCGGACGCGACCTTGCGCTCGTGCTCGAATGCCGCCTCCTCGATCTCGCCCTGCACGAAGCCGCGTTCGATCGCCGCCACCGCACCGCCCATCTCGTCGATCCGGGCGATCAGGTCGCGCGCGCGCTCCTCGAGCTCGAGGGTGAGCGCCTCGATGAAGTAGGAGCCGCCGAACGGGTCTGCGGTGTCCGTGACCCCCACCTCGTTCGCGAGGATCTGCTGCGTGCGAAGGGCGATCCGCGCCGAGCGCTCGGTCGGTAGCGCGAGGGCCTCGTCGTAAGAATTGGTGTGGATCGACTGCGCGCCGCCGCTGGCCGCCGAGAGCGCCTGCACCGCGACCCGGACGACGTTGTTCTCGGGCTGCTGGGCGGTGAGCGTCGACCCGCCGGTCTGCGCGTGGAAACGGAGCGCTTGCGCGCGCGAGTTGGTCGCACCGAAGCGGTCGCGCATGATCTCGGCCCACAGACGCCTGGCGGCGCGGAACTTCGCCACCTCCTGGAAGAAGTGGTTGTGCGCGTTGAAGAAGAAGGAGAGCCGAGCACCGAACTCGTCCGGTGAGAGGCCCGCCTCGACGGCGGCCTCGCAGTAGGCAATCCCGTTCGCAAGGGTGAACGCGAGCTCTTGCACGGCAGTCGAGCCTGCCTCGCGAATGTGGTACCCGGAGATCGAGATCGTGTTCCAGCGCGGGATCCGCTCGTGGCAGTACGCGAAGAGATCGGTCGTGATCCGCATCGAGGGCCGCGGCGGAAAGATGTAGTTCCCGCGCGCGATGTACTCCTTCAGGATGTCGTTCTGGGCCGTCCCGCGGAGTGCATCGGCCGGAACTCCCTGGCGCTCGGCGACGAGCTCGTAGAGAAGGAGCAAGAGCGCCGCGGGCGCGTTGATGGTCATGGACGTCGAGACCTCGCCGAGCGGGATGTCAGCGAAGAGGAGCTCCATGTCCGCGATCGAGTCGATGGCCACTCCGGTCCGCCCCACCTCCCCGAGCGCATGCGGATCGTCCGAGTCGTAGCCGAGCTGGGTCGGAAGGTCGAAAGCGACCGAGAGGCCCGTCTGCCCCCGCTCGAGCAGGTAGCGGAACCTCTCGTTCGTCTCCTCGGCGGATGCGAACCCTGCGTACTGGCGGATCGTCCACGGCCTGCCCCTGTACATGTCCGCGTAGGGCCCACGCGTGAACGGGAACTCGCCCGGCGGCTCGAGCTCGAGCCCCGGAACGTCCGCGGAGGTGTAGACCGGCTTGAC
>JBBQXP010000193.1:0-1784 GCA_038209555.1 Gaiellales bacterium | reverse complement strand
GACAGCCCCATCTCGAACAGCGACGTGCCGCTCCTCGGGATCGACGTCTGGGAGCACGCCTACTACCTGAAGTACCAAAACAGGCGACCGGATTACCTGGCGGCGTGGTGGAACGTCGTCAACTGGGACGCCGTCGGCGCTCGGTACGACGAAGCAGTCGGCTAGATGAAGGCAAAGATCGCCGAGAAGCGGGAGGTCGCGAAGGGGACGCTCTATGTCGTCTTCGACCTCCTCGGCCACGAGGTCGACTTCAAGCCGGGCCAGTACTTCTGGGTCACGCTCCTCGACCCGCCCTACGACGACGAGAAGGGCCCCAAGCGACATATCTCGGTCGCCACCTCACCCAACGACCGAGAAGTCCTCGCGCTGTGCACGCGGCTCCGCGACTCGGCGTTCAAGCGCTCGCTCGCGGAGCTCCCGGTCGGAGCGGAGGTCGAGGTGGAGGACCCGAAGGGCAGCTTCGCCCTCCCGGAGGACACCGACCGGCCGTACGTGTTCATCGCCGGCGGCATCGGCATCACCGTCTTTCGAAGCATGCTCCGCTACATCGCCGAGGAGAAGCTCCCGCACCGCGTCACGCTCGTCTACTCGAACCGCGACCGGGAGTCGACGGCGTTTCTGGACGAGCTTCCGGAGCTCGAGCGGGCGTGCCCGAAGCTGAAAGTCGTCCTGACCATGACGGAGGACGAAGGCTGGGACGGCGAGACGAGGAAGATCGACGCCGAGCTCCTGCGCGACCATCTCGAAGGCGCGCTCGAGGACTACACCTACCTCGTGGCCGGTCCGCCCGCGATGGTCGACGGAGTCGTGGACACCCTGAAGGGCGCGGGGATTCCGGAGGAGCAGATCCAGCCCGACCGCTACAGCGGGTACTAGGAGGGTTTGTCCGCGAGCCGCTGAATCAAGGCCGGAGTACGCCGCCCGCGTTGCAGATTCGGGTCGGCTTGCCGTAAAGTGCCCCGCTCCTAACGAAAGGATCACATGTCGGTTCTTTGGATCGTCCTCATCGTCATTCTCGTGTTGGTGCTCCTGGGCTACTTTGGCCGGGGACGTTTCTCCAGGTAGCCGCGCTCGGTAAGACCTAGGCGGCGCTCGCCGCACGAGCGGCGGGGAGCTCGCCCGGAGCCGAGAGAACTGTGATGCCGGCCGCGGCCGCGATCGCGGAGACCGTGGCCTCGTCCTCCTCGGTGACCCAGCCTGCATCCGTCGGCCGTGCGACCGCGCGCAGGAAGTCGTCGTAGCGCGCGGCGGACTCCACCCGCGACATCGTCAGGACGCGAACCATGACCGACTCGGCCCGGTAGGTGTGAGCGACTCCGGCCGGGGCGACAAGCGTCTCGCCCGCTTCGATACGGACCTCGTTCTCACCGAGGTAGACGGTGAGGCTTCCCTTGAAGACGTGAAAGGACTCGTCCTCGGCATGGACGTGGAGCGGCGGCATCTCGCCGTGGGCCAGCTCGCTCTCGATCATGATCGTCCGGCTGCGGTGCATGACGGAAGTCTCCACCGCTCGCAACGGCTCCACCAGGCGGCCAGCACGCGTTCTGAGGTGCGGTTATCCGAACGGGCTAGGGAGCGGCGCAGGTGTCGTCGCCCTCGGCGACGCCGGGGAGCTTCCCGAGGGTCTCCGAGAGCTCCTCGATCTCTCCCTCGGAGAGATGGTCCTCGAGCAGCGTGCGAATCGAGCCGACGTGGCCGCACGAGGCCGCCTCGAGCTTCTCCGCGCCCGCGTCCGTGAGCTCGGCGTAGGCGACGCGCAGATCGGTCGGGCACGAGACCCGCGC
>JBBQXP010000192.1:0-1953 GCA_038209555.1 Gaiellales bacterium | reverse complement strand
GACGGGCCGCGGCGACCGGGACGCGTTCGAAGAGCTCTACCGGCGCTTCGCCCGCCCCGTGCTCGCCATGGCCCGGCGCCAGCTCGGAGACAACGGGCGCGCCGAGGAGGCGACCCAGGAGACCTTCGCGGCGATCTGGCGCTCGGCCCGGAGCTACCGCGCCGAGCGAGGCACCGCCTCGGCCTGGCTCTTCGCCGTCGCCCGCCACGCGATCATCGACCGAGCGCGGCAACGAGCCGTCCCGGTGGCGGAGGTTCCCGAGATCGCCAGCGCGGATGCCGGCCCCGACGAAGTGGCCGAGGTCACCTGGCTCGCCTGGCGCGTCCACGCGGCGCTCGAGCGTCTGCCCGAGCGCGAGCGGGCCGTCCTCGAACTTGCCTACTGGAGCGGGCTGTCCCAGACCGAGATCGCGAGCTATCTGGACGTTCCCCTCGGCACGGTCAAGACCCGGACGCGGGCCGGCCTGGCGCGGCTCGGCCCTCTTCTCGAGGAGCTGCGAACACCGTGACTGAGCCGCGTGACGTCCGTGATCTGGTCGGCGACGACGTCCCCGAGGCTGAGCTCGCCGAGCTCGCCCGGGTGGACGCTCTCCTTCGGTCGGTGCCCCCGCCGGCATCCGAGGTCCCCGGAACGCTCACCAGAGCAGTCACGGGATCACCACGCTCCAAAAGCTGGCGCCCCCGCGGCCTGGCCGTCGCGATCGCCCTCGCGGCCGCGCTCGCCGCGCTTTCCTTCGGCGTCGGAACCTGGCTCTCGAGCAGCGACGACTTCGACGCCCGCGGCACCGTGCCGATGAAGGCGACGGACGACGCGCGCGGGGCCTCCGGGCTCATCCGCCTCGGGCCGGCGCAGGGAGGCGGGAACTGGGAGCTCGAGCTCGAGACCAAGGGTCTTCCGAAGCTTCCAGAAGGCGGCTACTACGTTCTGTGGCTCTCGAAGGACGGGGAGTACGCGGCCACCTGCGGCACCTTCGCGGTCGGCTCCGGGACGACGACCGTCCGGATGAACGCCCCCTACCGGCTGGCCGACTACGACGCCTGGGTCGTGACCGCGGTCATACCGGGCCAGAACGAGAACGCCAAGCCTCCCTGGCTCCTGAAGGCCGAGATCACGCGAGCCTAGGAGGGTCGGTCGTGTACCGAGGCGCCGCCCGCGCCCGCCAGGGCGGAGGGCGGGTACGGCTCGAGGTCGTTCACGAACCCGGGCTGCGACTCGACGCGTGCGAGCCACGCGCGCACCGCGGGTAGCGGCTCCAGGTCGATCTCGCCCTCGTGGGCGACGTGCGAATACCCGTAGAGGCCGATGTCGGCAACCGTGTAGCCACTCCCGACCAGGAACTCGTGCTCAGCGAGCTGCCGCTCGACGATTCCAAGCGCAGCCGCACCCGACGACCGGTGGAGCTCCCAGGCCTCGCGTCGCTGCTCGTCGCGGCCCGTGAGGCGCCAGAACCTCGCGCTCCCGACGTTCGGCTCGACGAGGTTCTGCTCGAAGAAGAGCCATTGCCACACGCGAGCCTCTTCCAGAGGCTCCGCCGGGAGGTACGGGGTGCCGCGTGCCAGGAAGAGCAGGATCGCGTTCGACTCGGCGAGCGTCTCGCCGGAGTCGAGCTCGAGCACCGGCGTCCTCCCCGCCGGGTTTCGGGCGAGATGCTCTGGCGTCTGACTCTCGCCGGCGAAGATGTCGACGGGCACCCGCTCGTAGGGCAGGCCGAGGTGGGCCAGGAGGATGCGAACCTTGAGGCAGTTCGCGGAGGCGCCGTAGTCGTAGAGCTTCATGACCGGTGCAACGTGCCCGCGCCTAGAAACGTGAGGTCTACGGCGCGATGCGGCCGCTGGCGACGAACGAGGCGTGCGTCACCGGCATCTTCTCGGCGAGGAAGAGCTCGCAGGCGTCCGCATAGCGCCTGATCTCGCGCTGGGCCGTGTCGGCGGCGCGAAGGGAGACGAAGTTCAT
>JBBQXP010000191.1:0-2046 GCA_038209555.1 Gaiellales bacterium | reverse complement strand
TCGAGCTGGAAGACGACGAGCTCGCCGCGCTCCAGACCGCGCTCTACCTGCTGGAGGGTCAGTTCGCCTACTCGGAGCCGCTGCGGCTGGCGCTCCAGAACCTTGCGCTCGGTCGCCAGGGCTTCGGCGAGTCGACTTCGGAAACCGCCGTCCGTGTCGAGATGCTCGACCCCGACTACACGCCGGAGATGCCGGGGCGGCTGGGGAAGCTCGAAGGGGCGATCTCGAAGCAGCGCACGATCAAGTTCCCGTACTACTCGATCTCCCGTAACCGCCAGGGCGAACGAACGGTCAATCCGTATGGTCTGCTCTCGGACAACGGCAGCTGGTACGTGATCGGCCAGGATCTCGATCGGAAGGACATCCGGACCTTCCGCGTCTCCCGCATCCGGGGCGACATCAGATTCGCCACGCGGCGAGAGCGGGATTTCCGAATCCCGAACGACTTCGATATCGACGAGTACCGCGGCCGAGCGCCGTGGCAGATCGGCGACATCGAGGGCGAAGCACGCATCGAACTCGCCGGGGATACCGCCTGGTGGGTCGAGCGCGCCTTCGGCAGCGCGGGCCAGTTGGAGGAGGGTGTGTTCGTCACGGGCTACTCCTCGCTGCCGCAGCTGGCCTCCTGGATGCTCCGGCAGGACGGGCGTGCGATCCCGATCGAGCCGGATGAGCTCCGCCGCGAGGTCGCGCAGGCGCTCCGTGCCGTCCGCGAGCGGCACGAAGAAGCTCCGCCCAAGCTCGCCGCGCCGGCGCCGGTGCCGCACGTCGAAGCCTCCGGCGAGCGCCCGGCCGGCCCGGTCGTGCCGGAACGCTTTGCCGTCCTGCAGGCATTGCTTGCGTACCTGCTCGCGGCCTGCGGCGAGGCGAACGACGCGGTGATCCCGGCGCACGAGATCGTCGAGCGGTTCCACATTCCTGAGGAAGAGCTCGAAGAGCACCTGCAACTCCTCAACCTCGTCAACTTCGGCGGCGGCTGTTACACGGTCTACGCCGCGCTCGAGGGCGACAGCGTGCACGTCGACAAGGAGCTGTACGGGGATACGTTCCGCCTCGCGCCGCGCCTGACGCCGCTCGAGGCGCGCGCGATCGGGCTCGCACTCGAGTTCGTGGGCCCAATGATCGCCGCCGACGCGCACACACCGCTCGACCGCGTGCGGAAGAAGCTCGAGGAGACGTTCGGACAGTTCGAGCTCACGCAAACGCCCAATCCGCAGATCGCGGAGGCGGAAGCCGACCTTGTCGCGACCCTCACCGAAGGCATCCGCGAGCGTCGACTCGTCGAGATCGAGTACCAGAAAGAGGGCGAGCAGACGTGGTCGAAGCGCGTCGTCGAGCCTTACTCGCTCGAGCGGGAGCTGCCGAACTGGCGTGTGCACACGTGGGACCGATCGCGCGACGCCGAGCGTAGCTTCCGCCTCGACCGGATGCGCAGTGCGCAGCTCACTCAGGAACGCTTCGAGCCGCGCACCACGTTCGACCCACACGGATTCCGGGACGGACGTTCCGCCAAGATCCTGTACCTCAAGGGCGTGGCGGCCCGTTGGGCCGCCGAGCGCGGGGCGACGCCGCTGAAGGACGGCACTGCCCTCGCGGAGATGCCGGTCGGGAGCGTGGAGTGGCTGATCGGCGAGGTCCTGTCGCAGCGCGGCGAGGCGATCCTGCTCGAGCCCGAAGAGATGCGCAAGGCGGTTGCCGACCGTGCGCGCGAGCTGGCAAACGAGCTCGGCGTCTCGCGCCTTCGCGCCCGCGCCTAGGCCCCTGCCGGTAATGCCGTCGAGTTTCTGGGTCGCGAGCACCAAGCCACGGGCCGCACTCGACCGCGGCAGGGCTGCTCTGCCTTGCTAAGGGCGATGGTGGACTCTGGCGCCCCATGATCGCGGGCCAGAAGCCGACATGTATTGCCGGTAGGGGCCTAGCCAAGCGGAAGGTCGAGCATGAAGACGGACCCGCGCGCGGGCGCCGAATCGACGTCGAGTGAGCCTCCGTGCGCTTCGGCGATCGAGCGCGCGATGAAGAGCCCCAGGCCGGTGCCGGGCTTGGCTC
>JBBQXP010000190.1:0-2343 GCA_038209555.1 Gaiellales bacterium | reverse complement strand
TGGCTCCTCGGCGGAGTGAAGTCGACGAGCTACGCCGTCAACATGGCCGCTGAGGCCGAGGCGCGCCGCAGGGGCGCCGACGACGCGGTCTTCCTGGCGAGCGGCGACGTCGTCCTCGAAGGTCCTGTAACCAACGTGTGGTGGCGGCGTGAGCGCGTCCTGTACACCCCGGCCCTCGAGCTCGGGATCCTCGCGGGCGTGACGCGGGCGACACTGATCGTGGAGGCGGGCACACTCGGCTACGAAGTCCGGGAAGGTGTCTTTCCCCTCGAGCACCTTGCCGGCTCCGAGGAGGCGTTCACCTCCTCGTCGATCCGGGAGGTCATGCCTGTCGTCGAGCTGGACGGCCGGCCCCTCGGGCCCGGCGCTCCCGGCCCGGCCGCGCAAGACCTCCAGAAAGCGCTTCGTCGCGAGGCGTCGCTAGGCTAAGTCCAGGCTCGATGCGCGTTCTCTCCATCATCCACGGGACAGACGGCAAGGCCGGCGTCTTCGGCGAGACCGTGCGGAACGCAGGTCACGAGCTCCACCAGGTGAGCTACGCCCGCGAGCAGCCGCCATCGCGCCCAGTCGCCGAGTACGACGCGGCCATGATTTTCGGCGGCACGATGAACACGCACGAAGAGGAAACGTACCCCTGGCTTCGCCCCGAGAAGGAGGCGATCGCAGCACTTCTCGAGGCGGGCGTCCCGACCTTCGGCGTCTGCCTGGGCAGCCAGCTGATTGCCGAGGTGGCAGGCGCCACGGTGAGCAGGGTCCCTGTGCCCGAGATCGGCTGGTTCGAGGTCGAGCTCACACCCGACGCCGCCCAGGACCCTGTCTTCAGCCGGCTGCCGGAGCGCTTCCCCGCCTTCCAGTGGCACAGCTACCAGTCGACGCTCCCACCCGGCGCCGTCGAGCTGGCTCGCAACTCCGCCTGCCTGCAGGGCTATCGCGTCGGAGAGTCGGCCTGGGGCGCGCAGTTCCACTGCGAGGTGACGCGCCCGATCGTCGAGACGTGGATCAGCCACTGCGAGTTGGATTCCGGGGCGGTCGAGCTCGGACTGGATGCCGACAGGACACGGGAAGAGTTTGCAGAGCGGATCGACGAGTGGAACGTGCTCGGCCGCCGGCTTTCCAGTGCCTTCGTGACGTACGTCGAGGAGCGGGTCGCCGCTCCTGCCGGCGCTTGACTCCGGTTTTCTACCGCTGCCTGTCGCAGGAAGACGTCGTCGAGGCGGGGGGTCTCGACATGGACGCCTGCCTCGAGGTGATCGGGGCGACACTCGTCCTGCACCACCGCGGGGAGACCGTCTCGCCCCAGAAGGCGGTCATTCACTGGGGCGACGATCTCGATACCGACGAGAAGCTCGGCCGGATCATGGCGATGCCGGCGTACGTCGGCGGCAGCACCCGCATGACAGGCCTCAAGTGGATTCCGAGCGTGCCGCAGAACCCGGCGCGCGGACTGCCGCGCGGCATCGGGGTCATCCTCCTCTCCGACCCGGAGACCGGGCTGCCCGTCGCGTTCCTGGACGGCACGGTCGTGTCGGCGATGCGAACCGGAGCGGTCTCCGGAGTCGCAGCGCGGGCCCTGGCGCGCGACGACGCCCGCGTCCTCGGGCTTCTCGGCGCCGGCGTCCAGGCCAGGACGCAGCTCATGGCGCTCGAGCGGACCCTGCCCGCCCTCGAGGAGATCCGGATCTACGACCCGGCGGAAGGCAAGGCGGAAGAGCTGGCTGCCTTCCGCTCGGACGGTCCCTCGCGCCGAGCCGCCGCGACGGCCGAGGAGGCCGTGCGGGGAGCGGACGTCGTCGTGCCCGCCACGATGGCGGCGAAGCCGTTCATCCCGGCGGCCTGGCTCGGGGCCGGCACGCTCGTTCTGTCGGTCTCCTCGCTCGACCTCGACATAGACGTGGTCGAGTCCGCGGACCTGGTAGTCGCGGACGACATCGCTGCCGAGACCGGCCATGCCTCGCGCCCGCTAGCCCGCGCGGAGGCGGCCGGCCTGCTCGACCGGGACTCCGTCGTCCCGCTCGGCGCGATTCTCGCGGGAGCTCATCCTGGCCGGACCTCGGACGACGAGCTGGTCGTCGTCTCGCCCGTCGGCATGGGCATCGAGGACGTCGCCTGGGCGACGCACGTCTTCCGCCGGGCCGAGGAGCTCGGCCTCGGCGCCGAGCAGCGGCTCTGGGACGAGCCGGTCTGGCGCTAGGTTTTCTAGGGCCCCTTGGTCAGATAGGCGGCGGTGATGCCGCCGTCGACCACGAACTCCGTCCCGGTCATGTAGGAGGAGAGGTCGCTGGCCAGGAAGAGCGCGGCCTTGGCGATGTCCTCGGGCTCCGCGAAACGGCCCAGGGGAATGTG
>JBBQXP010000189.1:0-2363 GCA_038209555.1 Gaiellales bacterium | reverse complement strand
CGAGGTGGACCACGTGAAGGTGGTCGCCGCCGGCGGCCTCCACATCATCGGCACCGAGCGCCACGAGAGCCGCCGGATCGACAACCAGCTCCGTGGCCGCTCCGGCCGCCAGGGCGACCCCGGCTCGTCGCGGTTCTACCTGTCGCTCGACGACGACCTCATGAAGCGGTTCGCGTCGGACCGGGTCGCGGGCCTGATGGAGCGCCTGGGTCTCGAGGACGACACCGCGATCGAGTCGCGCCTCGTGTCCAGGACCATCGAGAGCGCGCAGACCCGCGTCGAGGGCTTCAACTTCGACATCCGCAAGCGGGTCGTCGAGTTCGACGACGTGATTAACCGGCAGCGCGAGACGATCTACGCGGAGCGCGACAAGGTGCTCCGCAACGAGGACCTGACCGAGACCGTCCGCGAGTTCCTCGACGCCGAGGTGGACGCCATGGGCGACACCTACGCGTCCAGCCTGTCCCCCAACGAGTGGAACCTCGAGGGCTTCTCGGCCGCGCTGCGGGCGATGGGCCTCGAGGGCGAGGACGCCTCCGAAAGGGAGCTCGACGAGGCGGCCCACAGCCGCGAGACGCTCGTGGAGTACGTGCGCGGCCTGGTGGACGACCTCCTCGAGGCGCGCCAAGCCGAGCACGGCGAGGAAGTCTGGGCGCAGGTGGAGCGGTTCGTGCTCCTGCGCACGATCGACAGCCTGTGGGTGGAGCACCTCACCGAGATCGACGACATGCGCCGGGGCATCGGGCTGCGCGGCTACGCGCAGCAGGACCCGCTCAACGAGTTCCGCATGGAGGCCTTCCGGCTGTACGAGGAGCTGCGGGACCTGATCCGGCGCCAGGTGGCCACGACGATCTTCCGGGTCACCGTCAAGCACGAGCCCGCCACCGTGCCGATGGCCGGGCCCGGCCAGCCGGCCCGCCTCGACGGCGACGGGATCGGCGCGTCGTCGAACGGCCTCGTGCCCGACGGCGGGCACGGGACCGTCGGTCACACGCACGCCACGGACGCGGGGGTCTCCGCCTCGGGGACTCCGGCCGCCCCGGCTCCTCGTCAGCCGCTGGCGCCCGGCGAGGCCGCTCTCCGACGCCCCGGCTTCCCGGCAGGCAACCTGGGCACTCCCATGCGCGGGCTCCCCGCGGACCCGATGCGCGGGGCGCGGGAGGCCCCGGGCGACGCCGCGATCTCGGGGGCGAACGCGCGGCCCGGGTTCACTCCCTCGGGTGGGCGGATCGGCCGCAACGATCCGTGCTGGTGCGGGTCCGGCCAGAAGTACAAGAAGTGTCACGGGGCCTGACCGGAGACCGCTCACGGGGCCTGACCGGAGACCGCTCACGGGATCTGGTCCGGCTGCTCGCCGCCGGCCTCGCTGCCGTGATGCTGGCGGGGATCGCAACCACCTTCCGGATCTGGCAGCAGGGCGAGTCCGACGAGCGCGGCCCCGCCGACGCCATCGTCGTGCTCGGCGCGGCCCAGTACGACGGGCGCCCATCACCGGTGTTCGCCGCCCGCCTGGATCACGCCATCGAGCTGTGGAACCAGGGCGCCGCGCGTGCGTTCTTCGTCACCGGTGGTCGCATCCCGGGCGACCGAACGACGGAGGCCGCCGTCGCGCGCGCGTACGCCATCGCGCACGGCGTCCCCGCCGAGGCGATCTTCGGCGAGGACGAGGCGCGCAACACCGTCACCTCGCTCCGGTCCGTGGCGAAGCTGATGCAGGACCGCGACCTGCACTCCGCCGTCTTCGTGTCGGACCCGACCCACATGCTCCGCGTCCTGCGCCTGGCCACCGACCTCGGCCTGCGGGGCTACGGGTCGCCCACGCGAACCTCGCCCGTCCAGGCCGATCCGGCGGAGCGGTTCCGGGCCACGGTCCACGAGCTCGGCGCGCTCGCCGTCTACTTCGTGACCGGTGGGGAGTCCGAGCCTGCCAATCCCGGCGGTTGAGACCGACCGCGCGCACGAATCGTGCGTTTCGGGCGTGGAACCGGTTCGACCCTCTTGGAATACGTGCAGGGCCCGCCTATACTCGCGCTCACGTTCTTCGCACCACCAGGGACCGCGCCGTCGCCACCCAGCGTTGCCCAAGCTCCTCGCGGCGCACCGTCCCGCACCCGTCACGCCAGTCGACAGCGGAGAGCAAGAGTGAGGGAGCTGTGAAGCAGGCTGAAGAAGCCCAGTTCGTGGATCTCATCGCTTGCGAACGCGATTGCCGGCAATGCAGTTATGCGGCCGCGCTCGACTGCGACGGGAACTGCGGCGTCTGCACCCACAACGGCTACTGTCCCTGTGTGAACCCCGTCGTCGCCCGGAGCAAGACAGCCCTTCGGCTGATCGAGCTTCGGCCGGTCCTGCTCGCTGATCTC
>JBBQXP010000188.1:0-2371 GCA_038209555.1 Gaiellales bacterium | reverse complement strand
CGCCGCGTGATCCCGCCGCTTCTGAACGACTTCATCGGCCTCCAGAAGGACACGGCGCTCGTGGCTATCCTCGGCACAGTAGAGGCTTTCCGACAGGCACAGATCGACACGGCCGCGAGCTTCAACTACACGGCCTACACGGCAACCGCGGTCGTCTTCATCCTCGTGACGATCCCGCTCGCCCGCTTCACGGACTGGCTGATCGAGCGCGACCGCCGCAAACAGCTCGCGGGGAGGACAGCGTGAACGCGAACGGCTGGGCACTCTCGCTCGAGGACATCCACAAGCGGTTCGGGCGGAACGAAGTGCTGCGCGGGATCGACCTCAGGCTCGCCGAGCACGAGGTCGTCTGCCTGATCGGCGCCTCCGGCTCGGGGAAGTCGACGCTCCTTCGCTGCGTCAACCTGCTCGAGCCGATCGAGCGCGGCCGTATCGCCGTCCTCGGCGAGGAGATCACGGCGCGCGGCGTCGACGTGAACCGCATCCGGCGCGAGATCGGGATTGTCTTTCAGGCGTTTAACCTCTTCCCGCACATGAGCGTCCTCGGGAACGTGACTCTGGGCCCGCGGAAGGTGCTCGGCCTGTCGAAGGACGAAGCCGGTGAAGCGGGCGAGGAGCTCCTCGCCCGCTTCGGGCTCGCCGACAAGCGCAACGAGTTCCCGGATCGTCTATCCGGAGGCCAGCAGCAGCGCGTCGCGATCGTTCGGGCACTCGCGATGCAGCCGCGACTGATGCTGCTCGACGAGGTGACGAGCGCGCTCGACCCCGAGCTCGTCGCCGAGGTCCTGAGCGTCATCCGAGAGCTGGCCAGGGAAGGCATGACCATGCTGATCGCCACGCACGAGATGGGGTTCGCCCGCGACATCGCAGACCGCGTCTGCTTCCTGGACGCGGGGGTCATCCTCGAGGAGGGCCCGCCGGCAGAGATCTTCAGCGCGCCGAAGAATCCGCGGACGCAACAATTCCTCCAGCGCATCGTCGCCGCTGGGCGGATGTGAGCGCAGGCGGCAGGTCCCGAGGGCCTTACGCCCGGCGGACGGCTGCCGGCTCGGTCGCTGCGGCCTCGGCGAGCTCGACGGTGCACGACGAGCGGCCCGACTTCTCGAAGTAGCGCTGGTGGTACTCCTCCGCCCGCCAGAACGTCGGTGCCGGCTCGATCTCGGTCACGACCTTCTTCGGCCAGTGGAGCCCTGCCTGGATCGCCTCCTTGGAGGCCTCGGCGGCCGCCTTCTGCTCCGGTGAGTGGAAGAACAAGGCGGATCGGTACTGGGAGCCCACGTCCCACCCCTGGCGGTTCTTGGTCGTCGGGTTGTGATTCGACCAGAAGACGTTCAGGAGGTCGTCGTAGGACACACGCTCGGGGTCATAGGTGACCTCGACCACCTCGGCGTGGCCGGTCGAGCCGGTGCAGACCTGCTCGTAGGTCGGGTCATCCTTGGTGCCGCCCGCGTATCCGACGGCCGTCTCGACGACACCCGGAACTTGCCGGAACGCCGACTCGACTCCCCAGAAACACCCAGCTCCGAACGTGGCCTTCTCCATGCGATCTCCTCCTGGCAGCGGTTACACCTGAATTGTGCCCACTCTAGGTGGGGCCGCGGGCTAAGAGTTCTTAACGCGCTGGGGGCGCTAGGAGTCCCGCTTCGGGGTCGCCTTGCGTCCCTTGTCGTACAGCACCGCGAGAAAGAGCACTGCTATCCCGACCAGCACGGTGAGTGCGATCCGAATGGCTTCGTTGTCCACCTTTCCGAGCGCGACGCCGAGCATCATCACCAGGATGAAGAGGATCAGGAAGGCGACGACCTTGTTCCCGACCCAGCGAAGGAGCGAGGCCGTGGCCATCGTCCACCCTACGGGCCGCAGGTCTGGCTCTTTCTCCTGCACACGACCATCGTAACGCCCTGGTTACAGTGAGGTGCGTGGCCTTCCCGTTTGCTTTCGAGCAACGTGGATACTCGGCGGAGTCGGCGTCGGGCGAGCTCGTCGAGGGCCGGGGGTATGAGCTTCGCGACGAGCGCGATCGCCCTGTCCGCTGGGATGACTCGCGGCTGGCGGCTGCGGGGATCACCATCCTGAAGGTGGCGGGCACATCGCACCGGGCCGAGAAGCTTCAAGACGACGCCTTCCGACCCGGATCCAGGCTCGCGCTCCGACCCGATCCCGCCAATGAGTTCGACCCGCACGCGGTCGGCGTCTGGGATGCCGATAGCCGGAACCAGGTCGGTTTCGTGCCGCGCGATGCCGCCGGCGAGATCAGCGAGCGCCTCGAGCATCAGAGCCTCGACGCCTGGATCCTGTGGGAATGGAGGGACGAGGGTGGGCGGCGAGTCGGCCTTCGCATGCTCATCGCTTCTCCAGACGTGCTCGGCGG
>JBBQXP010000187.1:0-2629 GCA_038209555.1 Gaiellales bacterium | reverse complement strand
GCGCTCACGCGCGTCCCTCGCCGGCGGTGGCTCCCGCCGGGCGGAGCCCGGCTCCGCCCCCGCCTGACACCGCTGGCGGCACGGGGCTCTCCGGGCCCGTATTACTCATACTGTGCCCTCCGGCCCCGCACCCCCAGCGGCGCCCGAGGAACCCGCGCAGGGTCGGAGTTGACACAGTGCGGCTCACCGGACCGACTCCTCCCCGAGCGTGCGGTAGCCAAGGAGCCCTGTGAACGCGACGAGGGCCGCCCCGGCGGCGAAGTCAACCAGGCGAAGGAAACGCGTGCCGACGCGCCGGCGTGCGATCGCGAGGCCCGCGGAGAGGATCGTGAACCAGGTCAGCGTCCCGGCGCCGATGCCGGCGAGCATGGCCCCCGCCGCCGGGGTCGAGGTGACCACATCGGCCGTCGAGGCTGCCGAGAAGATCGCGGCCCACGACGCGATCGTCAGCGGATTCGATGCCGTCGCTCCGAGAGACGTCAGGAACGCGCGGAGCGGGGAGGCCACCTCGTCCTCGGTTTCGGCGCCCAGTCGTATGCGAAAGGCGCTCCAGATCGTCCGGAGGCCGAGCAGGCCGAGGACGACCGCGCCGGCGACGCCGAGCCCGATGCGCAGTGCCGACACGTCGAGGAGTCTGCTCGCGCCGGCGATCCCGAGCGCGCCGTAGAGCGTGTCGACGACCGCGGCGCCCGCGCCGATGGCGACGCCGACGGCAAAGGTGCCGCGGAGCACCGAGCGGATGCAGAGCAGGGTGATCGGCCCAACCTGGGCGCCGACCACGAAGCCGAGTCCGAAACCGAGTGCCAGTCCCGCGAGCACTTGCCTAGGCTATCCCGGCGCGGAATGCTCGCTGGCGCTTGCCTTCGCCTTCATAGTGTGTGGGGATGGGGAACCTCTTCGCGCGGCTGCACGGAAACAGGCGGCTCTACGGCACCCTCCAGGTCGTCGCGCTCGCGATCCTGCTCGGATTCCTCGGGTACGCCTTCCGCGGGACCTGGGCAGACGCGGAGCCGAGGCTTCGCTCCGCAAGCCTTGTGGATCTTGGGATCGCCACCGCCATTCTCGCGGCGTACTACCTCCTGTTTGTGGCCGGCTGGATGAGGATCCTCGCCGCCTACGAGATCCGGGTGCCCTATCGGATCGCCCTTCGGGCCGAGATGCTGTCCATGCTTGCGAAGTACGTGCCCGGCGGCGTCTGGACGCCCGCAGCTCGCGTGGTCGCGATGCGGCGTGCCGGGGTGACAGACACGCCGAAGGTGCTTGCGTCCGTCCTCCTCGAGGCAGGCCTGTCCGCCGTTTCCGGTGTGCTCGTCTTCGTGGCGAGCCTCTCGGCGGTGGACGACGTGAATACGTCGCTCCTGCCCCTCCTCGGCTTTGCCGCGCTCTGCGCGATCCTTCTGCATCCACGCGTCTTCCGGCCGCTCGCGCGCCGCTTGCTCCGTCCCTTCGGGGCCTCCGAGGTACCGGCGCTTCCGTACCGGACGATGGTCTACCTCCTCGTGTACTACTCGTTCACCTGGCTCGTAGGTGGTGCAGCGCTCTACTTCCTCATCCGTTCGGTGGGTGAGGACCCGGGCGTCTCCGTGATCCCGTTCCTCGGCGGCACGAGCGCCGTCGGAGCGATCGTCGCCGTTCTTTCGATCATCGCGCCCTCGGGGCTCGGCGTTCGCGAGGCGTCGATGTACGGCCTCATGCTCGCGGTGGCGTCCTCGGGCGCCGCACTCGGCGCGACCGTCTTGAATCGAGTCACGATCACGGTGGTCGAGGCAGGCCTCCTCCTGGTCGGGATGCTCGCCTGGCGCCTTCGGATGAGTGACGTCGAAGCGCCCGAGCGCCTGCCCGAGGAAGAGGCGCCCGCCCGCACCTGACGGTTAGGCGGCGATCAAGCTCGATCCCCTGGCGTACCGGCCGACTCCAGGCGGAGCCGCCCGACCATGTACCCTTTGGCACGAGGTCCGCTGAATGAGAGTCATTGTGTGCCGGGTTGCGCTGGTGCCGTTCGCCCTCGCCTCGGATCGCTCGCCGGGGGGTGCGGTGGTGGCAGCGGCGACTCGGGTGCCGGCGGATCTACCGTCGCGGAGAAGGCCCCAATAGGTGATCCCGAGCGGGGCAAGGAAGTCTTCCTCACGGCGGGCTGCGGCACCTGCCACACCTTCAAGGCCGCCGGGACGACGAAGACAATCGGGCCGAACCTCGATCTCGTCGTCGACACGTATGACGAGGCCTTCATCAAGAAGTCGATCGAGGACCCGGCGGCCTTTATCGAGCAGGTCGGTCCCGAACCCGGCTCGATCGGTGGCGACCAGCCTTACCACGCCACCATGCCGAGCTTCGGTGCGGACGCAGACACGCCCGATCAGCAGCTCAACCAACAGGAGCTGGCCGATGTGGTTGCCTTCCTAACCGAAGGCCGATGACCCTCAAGGCTCTGCCACCAGCGCGCTTCTGGCGCCAGGGCTCACCACGCTTCCTCGGCTTTGGCGTCGTCTTCACTTACGTTTGCCGTAAGTAGAGGGCACCTTCTCTAGCGAGTCCGGATCGCCAGGGTTTGCGCGATACGGTTCATACCCATGTCCACGTTCCGCTACGTCGTCGTAGACGTCTTCACGGACACCCCGCTTCGGGGAAA
>JBBQXP010000186.1:0-2761 GCA_038209555.1 Gaiellales bacterium | reverse complement strand
ATCTCGATGACCGCCCGGTTTACCGAACGACAGGTGGGCGCAAAACCGCAAACTGGTCGGTGACCTCGAGCTCCCCGGTCTGGAAGCGGAACATCGCCGCCGGGCGGCCACCGCTCCGTCCGGGCGGGCGGGCCTCACCGGTCCGTTCGAGGAGTCGCCGGCGGAGCAAGACGCGCTGAAGGTTCGTCGCGGAGACGTCGTGCCCGAGCGCCGCCTGGTAGATCGTCCGAAGCTCGGAGATCGTAAAGGCGGGCGGCGCCAGCGCGAAGCCGATGTTCGTGTAGGAGAGCTTCGCCCGGAGCCGCTCTCGACCCGCGAGGACGATCTCGTCGTGATCGAAGGCGAGTGCAGGCAGGTCGCCGACGGGATGCCAGTCCGTGTCGTCGGGCACGGCCGGGTCGATGTGCTCCGGCACGAGGCCGAGGTACGCGGTCCCGAGAACCCAAGCGCCGGGGTGGCGATCGGGGTCGCTGAGCGTCACCAGCTGCTCCAGGTGGGAAAGCTCGCGCACGTCGACCTTCGTTGCGAGGTGGCGCCGGATCGACTCCTCGAGCGTCTCCCCGTACTCGAGATATCCGCCAGGTAGGGCCCACGCTCCGAGGAACGGCTCGCGCGCACGCTGCCAAAGGAGAACCTGGAGCTCGCCCCCTCGGACCTGGAGCACGACGGCGAGCGCCTCATGGCGGGGCGAGATCGGTCTGGTAGACTTCTGCATTAGTTATCGACTTATAGTCGCAAACCTCCCGGGAGGCAAACAATGAAAGCTTTGATCATCGTGGACATGCTGAACGACTTCGTCGACGGCGAGCTCGCGAACCCACGGGCGCAGGAGATCGTGGAGCCTCTCGCGCGCCTCCTCGCGCATGCCCGGGAGAACGGCTGGCCTGTCGTCTTCTCGAACGACGCTCACCACGCCGACGACCCCGAGCTGAAAGTCTGGGGAGAGCACGCCATGGAGGGCACCCCTGGCGCCCAGGTGATCCCGGCACTCGAGCCCCGCGACGGGGACATCATCTCTCCGAAGCGCGGCTATGGAGCCTTCGACGGCACCGGGCTGGACGAGCAGCTTCGTGAGCTCGGCGTGGACGAGGTCGTCATCACCGGGCAGCACACACACATCTGCGTCCGGCATTCCTCGTACGGGGCACTCATCCGTGGCTACGAGATCGCGATTCCACGCGATGCCGTCTGCGCATTCGAAGGCGTCGACGAGGAGCAGGCGCTCGAGTACCTCGAGGCGACCTACGCCGCGCGGATCATGACGGTTGACGAGCTCGTCGAGAGCCGGGTTCCGGCTCAGGCCTGAGCAGAAGCGAGCATGACAGTCGCTGCGGCCCCTCCCGGGACGCGAACCGTCCAGGTGGAGGACGTCCTCCGGGAGGGCGGGTTCACGCAATTCCACCGCCGCGCGGTCGTCGTCACCGGAGTCGCGTGGACGTTCGTCGCGATGGAGATCCTGCTCGTCGGCTTCACGCTGCCGGTCTTCGGGGCCGCATGGGGGCTCTCGAGCACCTGGCTCGGGTGGATCGGCGCCTCGGCCCTCGCCGGATCCCTTGTCGGCAGCGTGATCCTCGGGCGCATGGCCGACCGGATCGGCCGCCGCCGAATTTTCCAGGCCTCGATTCTCTGGTACGCGTCGTTCACGGCGCTGACCGCGCTCTCCTGGGGCCCCGCCTCGGTCTTCGGGTTTCGGTTCCTCGCGGGGATCGGGCTCGGAGGGATGCTCGTCGTCGACCCCTCGATCCTGGCGGAGTACCTACCGCCACAGCGCCGCGGCCGCTTCCTCGCCTTCCTGGACTTCTTCTGGCCCTTCGGCCTCCTGATCGCGGTCGGCCTCTCCTGGGTCTTCCTCGACCGGCTCGGGAACGAATGGAGGTGGCTGTTCGTCGCCGCCGCCTTCCCGGCCTTCTTCGCCTACGTGATTCGCCGCACTCTGCCGGAGAGCCCGTACTTCCTGGCGCGACAGGGGCGCGTGACCGAGGCGGCCGCCGTGCTCAGTGAGATCACCGGCAATGACGTGCAGGCCGAGTCTCTCGCCGCACCGATCGAGCAGCGCTCATCAGTCCGCGAGTTCGTCGGCGCCTCGCTCCGCGGGCGCTCCGCGGTCATCGTGCTCGTCTGGATCGCCCTCAACATCTCCTATTACGGGCTCTTCATCTGGTTGCCAGGCGTGCTCGGGAGCGAGGGAGCCTTCGACCTGAACGTGTACCTGCTCCTCGCGCTCGTCGCACTTGCCCAGTTTCCGGGCTACGCGGCTGCAATCTGGCTCGTCGAGGCCTGGGGGCGAAAGCCCACGCTGGCGACCTTCCTCCTCCTCGGCGGCGCGAGCGCCCTCACGTTTGCGGTTGCCGACTCGACGGCGGTCTACGTGGCCGCGCTCTTCTTCGTCGGCTTCTTCAACCTGGGCGCCTGGGGCGCCGTCTATCCGTACACCTCCGAGCTCTTCCCGACCCGGCTCCGCTCGAGTGCGTTCGGGATGGTGGAAGGCGTCGGCAAGGGCGCAGCGATCGGGGGTCCCTACCTCTTCGGATATCTGATCGACGCGACCGGCTCCACCACCTGGTCCCTGGCGTTCGTCGCCGCCGTCATGGCCGCGGGGGGTCTCGTGACGCTGCTGGGCCGGGAGACCCGGGGCGCGAGGCTTGCCTGACGGACATCCCGCGGAGCGCCGGGAGTCGGGAAGTAGGCTTCTGCTGGTGCGCACCTGGGTGAACGCACGCCTGCTGGTCATCGCAGCGGCCGGCGTCTCGGCCGGGATCCA
>JBBQXP010000185.1:0-2796 GCA_038209555.1 Gaiellales bacterium | reverse complement strand
ATATCTGATTCCGACGAGGTCGGAGAGAAGCCCGAGAGCGTCCCGCCAGAGTGCAAGCACGAAGATCACGATTCCGGTCAGCAGCCAGAGGAGCGCATAGCGCTCCTGGAGGCGGCGCCTCCGGATGAGCTCGAAGACGACCGTGAGGAGCAGGAAGGCGGCGACCGCCGCCACGATGGATACGCGTAGCGGAGTCATTCTTCGTGCAGCGGCGTGGCATAGCGACGAAAGAGCCCGACGAAGAGGGCGAGCATGACCTTGACCATGTAGTAGACGGAGCGAAAGGCGTTTATCGACGAGCGGCCACTCGCGCGCGTCCGCATCGCGACAGGAACCTCCACCATGGTCAGCTTATGACGATGGACGAGCACGGTCGCCTCGACTTCGGGATAGTCGTGCGGATAATCGGCAGCGAACAGGCGTATCGCCCGCCGGTTCGCGGCACGAAAACCCGAGGTCGTATCCGTCACCCGTTGCCGCGCGATGAGAGAGACCACGCGGGCGAAGATCTGTATTCCAACCCGCCGCAGAATCGACCCTCGGTAGCCGCTAGTCGACCCCGCGAAGCGGGAGCCGACGACGAGATCTGCCTCGTGCCGGAGAATCGGCTCGAGTAGCTTCGGCAGCTCGGCCGGGTCGTGCTGGCCGTCGCCGTCGATCTGAATGGCGATATCGAACCCGTGAGCTCGAGCGTACTGGTACCCCGTCTGAACGGCCCCTCCGATCCCTAGGTTGTACGGCAGCCGCACGACCTCCGCCCCATTCCGGGCCGCGACGGGCGCAGTGGCATCGGTCGAGCCGTCGTCGATGACAACGATCTCGACATCGGGATCGACGGAACGAATTTCCTCGATCACGGACGCGATGCTGGCGGCCTCGTTATAGGCAGGCACGATGGCGACTCGCTTCACGCCGACCAGGTCAAGGCGCGACGAGAACTGCTGGGTCGTCGCGAGCGATTCCGGGATGGACCGCACGGCCCGAGATTACCGATTCAGGCAGATGCGAGCTCGTCGGCGCGGGTCGTTCACCGGACACCCGCTCTGCCAAACTGTGAGCGCTTCGTGCGCATCTGCCTCCTCTACGACTGCCTGTATCCGTACACCGTTGGCGGGGCTGAGCACTGGTATCGGGATCTGACCGAACGCCTTGCGCTCGAGGGACACGAGGTCACCTACGTCACGCTGCGCCAGTGGGACCGCGGGGAGACGCCGAGGGTGCCAGGTGTGACGGTCGTGGTCGCCGGGCCGCGAATGAAATTGTACGTTCGAGGACGCCGCGGCATCCTTCCGCCGCTCGTCTTCGCGCTGGGCGGGCTCTGGCACCTTCTTCGTCACGGATCGCGCTACGACGTCGTTCAGACCGGCGCGGGGCCCTTCTTCCCACTCCTGTCGGCCGTGGCAGCGCGGCGCGTCCACCATTTTCGCCTCGCCGTCGACTGGTTCGAGGTTTGGCCGCGCGACTACTGGCGGGAGTATCTCGGAAATGTCCGAGGGACGATCGCGTGGAAGATCCAACGCGTGTGCGCCCGAACCCAACACGAGGCCTTCTGCAACTCACGCCTGCACAAACGGCGTCTTCTCGAAGAGGGATTCCGAGGCGAGCCGATTCTGCTCGAAGGACTCTTCAGGGGACGCGACGCCCATGCTAAGGCGGGCAGCCGACCCCCTGTCGAACCGGTCGTGCTTTTCGCCGGGCGCCACATCCCTGAAAAGCGGGTCCCGGCCCTGATCGAGGCTTTCGCGATCGCCCGCGAAAGCGTGCCTCAACTGCGCTGCGAGGTCTACGGGGACGGGCCGGACCGGCAGCTTGTTCTCGAACTGATCGACACCCGCGGACTTCACGGTGCCGCGTCCGCTCCCGGCTTCGTCGACGCGAATCGACTCGCCGACGCAATCAAGCGAGCGCTCTGCCTCGTGCTTCCCTCCCGTCGCGAAGGCTACGGGCTCGTCGTTGTCGAGGCCGCTTCTCTCGGGACGCCGAGCGTCGTCGTGCGGGGTCCGGACAACGCGGCCACGGAGCTGATCTAGGACGGAGTCAACGGCGTCGTCGCGCCTTCCGCCGACCCACACGACCTTGCAGCCGCGATCCTCCGAGTCTACGAAGGGGGTCCGGCGCTGCGCGCGTCCACCGAGGCTTGGTTCGCGCGCAATGCCCACCGCCTCTCGCTCGAAAGCTCGCTCGCCAAAGTGCTGCAGGCCTACGACGGCCCACCCCACGGAGACGGAGACTGAGCCCGAGTCTCAGTACGCGCCACGCCGCATCAGCACGGCGGGGATCGTCTTCAGGAGGATCGAGATGTCGAGCCAGACCGACCAGGTCTCGAGGTAGTAGAAGTCGAGCCGGACGAGGTCGTCGAAGGCAAGATTCGACCGGCCGGAGATCTGCCAGAGGCCGGTCATGCCCGGCAGCACGAGGTAGCGCTTGCGATGCCACTCCTCCAGTCGCTCGTAGTCGCGCAGCGGGAGTGGGCGTGGGCCGACGAGGCTCATCTCCCGCCGGAGGACATTCAACACCTGTGGGATCTCGTCCAGCGAGAACCGCCTCAGGAACGCACCGACCGGGGTCACACGGGGATCGTCGCGGAGCTTGAAGAGCGGCCCGTCCGCCTCGTTGGCCTCCTCGAGCCGGCTCTGCTGCGCGGCCGCGCCCGCATACATGGTGCGGAACTTGAGCATGGCGAAGGGCTGTTCGTCCACGCCGATCCGGCGGTCTCGGTAGAAAACGGGTCCCGCCGAAGTCGCCTTGACGAGCCCGGCGACAACGAGCCAGAGCGGCAGCCCGGCAACGACGATG
>JBBQXP010000184.1:0-2810 GCA_038209555.1 Gaiellales bacterium | reverse complement strand
GGCGAGTCTCGAGCTCGGCAAGGCGGACGCAAGCGGCAACTGGCCGATGCTCCTCCACGCACGCGGTCTGCAACAGCTGCCCGAGGGCGGCTACTACGACCTCTACCTGACGAAGGGCGGGAAGCCGGTCGTGCTCTGCGGCACCTTCAACGTGAAGGGCCGCGAGATCATCGTTCACTTCAGCGCGGCCTACGACCTCAATCACTTCGACAAGGACGGCTGGGTGATCACACGCCAACTGCCGGGGAACCACGACCCGACCGAAATCGTCCTGAGACCGACCGCGGTCTAGGGCGCGACGCGGTCCGCCGCTACGAACGCGGCGTGCGTGACCGGCATCTTCGCCGCGAAGAACTGCTCCACGGCGTCTGCGTAGCGGCGAATCTCGCGCTGGGCCGTCTCGGCGGCACGGAGTGAGACGAAGTTCATCAGGGCACGCGCGTTCACCGTCCAGAAGAACTCCGTGTACGCGCCGACCGGCATGACCGAACGAGCCAGCTCGCGGGCGACACCGGCCTCCACGAGTCGCTCGTACGTCTCGAAGGCGTGGTCGTAGACCTCGCGGAACTCCTCTCGCGTCCGCTCGGCGAGCTCCGCGTCTACAGGCTCGAACGAGTAGGCGCCCGGCTTGCCGACCTGGCTGCGCACGTCTTCGAGCTCGGGCACGTAGAAATCGTCGGTCGCCTTCGCGTAGCGCATCGAAAACTCGTTGAAAGAGCCGACCCGGTGGCGGAACCACTCGCGCGCGACGAAGATCGGCGCCCGGATGTGGAACCGGAACGAGTTGTGCTCAAAAGGTGTCCCATGCTTATCGCGCATGAGGAAACGGATCAGGCCAGCGTCCGACTCGTCCATCTCGTCCTTCCGCCGCGCAAAGCTGACGCGCGCCGCATTCACGACCGAGAGATCGGTCGCCATCGCGTCGTCGAGCCGGACGAAGCCGTGGTCGAGGACACGGATGGCGTCTTCGGCTATCACTCTGTCTGTCGTGGCCACCGGTGAATCGAGTTTAGCCGCGGTGCATGTCGGCACCTCGGGCTGGTCCTATCCCTCCTGGAAGCCGGGGTTCTACCCGGCCGGCACCGATGCGAAGGAGTTCCTCCGCTTCTACGCGGAGCGCTTCGCCACGGTCGAGCTGAACACCACGGGGTACCGGCTTCCCGGCGAGGAGCAGTTCGCGCGCTGGGCCGAGCAGACGCCGCGGGGTTTCCGCTTCGCGCCCAAGCTCGCCGGCAACCGGCCGCGCATGCTCGCGGAGTTCGGGCCGCGGGTGCGTGCGCTCGGAGACCGGCTCGGTCCGATCCGTGTCCAGCTGATCAGCGCCCGCGACGAGGGGATGATCGAATTGATCCTCGGCTCGCTCGATCCAGAGCTCCTCCTCGCGTTCGATCTCGCGCATCCATCATGGGACGGGATCGAGCCGCGGCTTGCACAGGTAGGGGCCGTGCGGATCAACGATCTCGATCACGAGGCGCCGTTCCGGTACGTGCGCTTTCGCGATCCGCCGTATGACGACGAGGCGTTACGGGAGTGGGCCGACCGTCTACGAGCTGTCGACGTGCCGCTCTATGCGTACTTCCGGCACGAGGACGAGCCGACGGCGCCGGCGTACGCCCTACGCCTACTGGAGCTGCTCGATCAGTGAACGTGGCACTTCTTGTCGGCTCCGGCGACGGAGTCCTGCAAGGCGTTCTGTTCGTGTTCGTACGCGACGTCTGCGGAGCTGTTCGGGTTGAAGTCGTTTAGGCCGGAGACCGTCGTGCTCACGTCGGGCGTCACGCCGGGGCCGATCGCGGTCAGGCGGTACTTCGCACCGTTGCCCGGGCCGCGCGACGTGAACTTGTAGAAGCCGTAGCAGAAAACTCCGGTCGGCTGATGAGCCAGAAAGGCGTTTTCGCGCCGCCAGCCCTTCCCGTAGCGCGAATCCAACGTGTCGACGTAGACGTTACGGCCGTAGGCGTCGAGCGGCGAGCCGACGCGCGTCGCCGAGAAGCCGTACACGGGCTTGCCGTCGTAGGTGAGCCGCCCGAACAGGTGGTGGTAGCGGCCGCCGTAGACCCAGTCTGTCCAGGCGTCCAGCGTCGCGATCGCGGTCGACCAGTGGGAGAGGTGGAGCTCCCAGGTGCCGAGCCCGCTGTGTGAGCGGCCGTCGAAGTTCGGAAGCGTCCTGCGCCAGGATTGGAGCGCCCAGTACGAACCGTCGGGTGCCGCGCAGGCAGCGACCTGGAAGGCGAGCTTCGGTCCGTCGTACGCACGGCACTCGTTCTTGAAGGAGGTCCAGTACCGGCCCGAGTAATCCTTTCCGAACCTGACCTGCGGCCGGCTCTTCGTCGGCTGCCGCGCGTTGATCGCTCCCCAGGCGCGGACGTGCATCACGCGGCCGTCGGCCTTGTAGGTGACCAGCGCCTGACCGGCGGCGTCGACGCCAAGCCTGACGGCGCGCGCGTTCCGGTCAATGATCTCCGACGCCGACGCGGACGCCGGCAAGAGCAGGAGTACGCAGAAGGCGACGGCGAGGCTTCTCACAACTGTATTTTCGGCATTGAAACTTGGAACCTTGAACAAGGGACTAGAAACGCGCCGTTACCCCCAGATGGCGCTCGTGGGCTCCGGTTTTCAGGATCTCGGCGATCTGCTCGACCGTGTGGCGAAGCTCTGCGTCGGTGTTGTAGTAGTGCGGGCCGAGCCTCAGGCCGGCGTCGGGGCGGAAGTCGCAGATGATCTGCCGCTCGCCGAGCTCCTTGTGCACCGCCTGGAACTCCGGCGTCTTCACGAGCACCGTGCCGCCGCGCCGCGCGGGGTCGCGCGGG
>JBBQXP010000183.1:0-2813 GCA_038209555.1 Gaiellales bacterium | reverse complement strand
CATGTCGAGAAAGTGGTAGTAGAACCCCTGGTGGCCGGTCGCGTCCGGCTCGGTTCCCTGCGGACTCTTCCAGAAGAACCGCAGCGTCGCCAGCGTGCGCTCGACGGCTTCGGCGCGCGGCCAGAACCCGCGCTCCACCCCAACGGGATAGGCAGTCAGCGCAAACCCGACGACCGCGATGCTGGCCGGTGCGCCATCCGCGGTCGTGTCCGATACCAGACCGTTAGCAGGATTCACCTGATCGAGGACGTAGGCAAACGTGTCTCGTTGAAGTGTCTCCAGCAGTTCATCGTCGAGTGATGGCGCGGTCACGCGACGCCACAGCCATCTGAAGTCTCGGGCTCGAACTCGAAGGTGACCGCCGCGGCGCTGTTATGCCTCGAGGGCGCGCCAGGACGGCTTGGGGATCCCGTGCAAAGTGAGCAGGCACAAGCCGCCGTGTAAAGGCAACGGGGAACCATGTCTCCGATCATCATCCTCCTTCCTTCCGCGATCATCGGTCACCGGTTTTGACTGGCGCCCGGAACCAGGGGCTCCACCGGATGGAGCAGATCGTTTGCATCCGGGAACATCGGCAGCCCGATCATCTCTTCATTGACTGCCGTCGCGACCTCCACGGCCTCTTCGAGGCGGTTCTTCTCGCGCCGGAACGCTAGCAAACGCTCTCGTGTTCCGACGCGCCACGGGTCACGGTCCATCCGCCCAGCCGCTGCGTCCCAGTTCGAACTGTGCGCGTGTGCAAGACTGCTGTCAGACAGAGGGACCTGCCGATGTCACGCTCCTGTTTGGTGCAACGGACCCGATGGGAACCTCGTCCCGCGCCATGCCCGGAGCATGATCGCCTCGGCCACCCAGTCAATTTTTGAGCAGCCCGACGAGCCAGCAGCGGTACGTCCGCACGTGGAGTCGAGTGTAGCGGTCAGACCGTGCGCTGAGAGCGGAAGATGAGATCGAATCAGCCTCTTAGAGACCCACCCGGTCGCATTCGCGCGCGAGTTCGCCCGCAGGCCGAGCTCGAGGAGCCGATCCTCGCGGAGCTCTTCAGCGTGGAGCGGCTGGAGCAGCATGCGCAGACCCTTGCGTCTGCCCAAACGGTCACCGACGCGCCCCGTCGGGGACGCGCCGTCGGGCCACGAATTGAGGAGAACGGCCGCGTCCTGCTGGAGTCATACCGCGTCCTGGCTCGCGCGACCAAGGACGAACGTTCGATCACGCCGGCCGCTGAATGGCTCGTCGACAACTTCCACATCGTCGACGAGCAGCTCCGCGAGATCCGCGACGACCTACCCCCGGACTACTACCGCGAGCTCCCCAAGCTGGCTGAAGGCCATCTCGCGGGCTACCCGAGGGTCCTTGGTCTCGTGTGGGCCTACATCGCGCACACGGACAGCCGCTTCGATCCGGAAAGCCTGCGGCGCATGGTGCACGCTTACCAGGCGGTGCAGCCGCTGACGATCGGCGAGCTCTGGGCGATCGCGATCAGCCTTCGGATCCTCCTGGTCGACAACCTCCGCCGCCTCGCGGAGCAGATCGTGCGCAGCCGGGCAGCGCGGCAGAAGGCGGACGAGCTTGCCAACAGCCTGCTCGGACTCGGCGGGGACAATCCGGAGGACGCGGCGGCATCCCTGCGTCGGCTCTCGCCTGCGGCGCTCCCGACGGCGGCCCGTGTCCAGCTCTTCCAGCGCCTGCGCGATCAGGATCCTATGGCCACCCCCGCCCTCCGCGGGCTGGAGGAGCTCCTCGCGTCCCAGGGGACCACCGCCGAGGAGATGGTCCGCCTCGAGCACCAGCGCCAGGCGACGATGAACGTGACGGTCCGAAACGTGATCACGAGCATGCGCCTGATCTCGTGGTTCGACTGGGCCCAATTCGTCGAAGGCGTCAGCCTCGTTGACAAGGTCCTGTGTGCACGAAGTTCGTTCGGAGAGATGGACTTCGCGACTCGAGACCGGTACCGGCACGCCGTAGAAGAGCTGGCACGGGGTTCGAACCTGACCGAAGTGGACGTCGCCCAGAAGGCCGCGGCCATGGCGGCCGCTTCGCCATTGGCGGACGAGGCCGAACCGTCGCTCGCGGCTCGACACCGAGACCCTGGCTACTACCTGATCTCCGACGGCCGATCCGCGTTCGAGCGCGCCCTCAATGTTCGCGTACCGCTGGCAATCCGGCTACGGCGTGCCTATGTCCGATCCGCCACGATCGGCTATCTCGGGACCCTCGCCCTGTTCACGGCGCTCACCGTCGCCGTGCCGCTCCTCCTCTCCGGGGATGGCGGCGCCGCTGGTGCGGGTCTTCTCGTCGTCGCGATCCTCGCGCTCGCGCCAGCGTCCGACCTTGCCACCGCCCTCGTCAACCGGGAGGTCACGAGGGTGCTGGGGCCGAGACCGCTGCCCCGGCTCGATCTTGCCGATGGTGTGCCGTCACGGTTCCGGACGCTCGTCGTCGTGCCGACACTCCTCATCAGCGAGACGGAGGTCGAGGCCCAGGTCGCCAGCCTGGAGGTCCATTACCTGGGGAACCGCGAGGGCGATCTTCGGTTCGCCCTGCTGTCGGACTGGCTCGACGGCCCGACCGAGCAGGTTTCCGGCGACGACGAGCTCCTCGCGGCGGCGGCGTCGGCCATCGACCGGCTCAAAGAACGCCACGGCGAGGCCCCAGGTGGAGGCGCCCTGTTCCTGCTCTTCAACCGCATGCGATCCTGGAAAGAGGCCGAGGGCTGCTGGATGGGCTGGGAGCGCAAGCTCGGCAAGCTCCACGAAATGACCGCCCTCCTTCGCGGCTCGCTCACGACCGGGATGCTGACGAGCGGGCGG
>JBBQXP010000182.1:0-2827 GCA_038209555.1 Gaiellales bacterium | reverse complement strand
GATGCTCACATTCGTCATCTTCTACGTCATGCCGCCGAGCGACCCGGCCACGCGGTTCGCAGGCAAGCAGCCCACGCCCGCGCTCGTCGCACAGGTCAAAGAGCAACTGGGCCTCGACAAGCCCGTCTACCAGCAGTACGGCCTCTTCGTGAAGCGTCTGTTCCTGGGTGACGACTACGGCTGGCCCGGGCTCGGCTTCAACTACGACGGCCGGGTGTCCGTCCGCGACGAGATGTTCAGGCGCGCGCCGATCTCGTTCCAGCTCGCCGCTGGAGCGGCCGTCATCTGGCTCGTCATGGGCATCTCGATCGGGATCGTGTCGGCGTTGAAGCGCCGGACGTTCCTGGATCGCTTCGCGATGGGCTTCGCGCTCTTCGGGGTCTCGGCGCCGGTGTTCTGGCTCGGCCTCATGGGCCTCTTCATCTTCTGGCAGAAGTTCCATATCCTGCCCGGCACGGGCTACGCGCCCTTCCGGGAGAGCCCCTGGTCCTGGTTCACGCACATGATCCTGCCCTGGACCGTCCTCGCCCTGCTCTATGCCGCGTATTACGCACGAATGGTGCGTGGAAACCAGATCGAGACCATGGGGGAGGACTACATCCGCACGGCGCGGGCGAAGGGCCTTTCCGAGAGCAAGGTCGTCGGCAAGCACGGCCTCCGTGCGAGCCTGACTCCGGTCGTGACCCTCTTCGGCATCGACCTGGCGCTCCTCCTCGGCGGTGCCATCATCACCGAGACCGTGTTCAACCTCCCCGGAATCGGCTCCTGGGTGATCGCGTCGACCGTCCGCGGCGACCTCCCGGCGGTGCTCGGGGTCACCGTTCTCGCGTCCTTCCTGGTGGCGTTCCTGAGCCTCTGCGTCGACATCGTCTACGCATGGCTCGACCCACGCGTCCGTTACTCGTAGACTTCCGGCTTCCCGACTGAGGAGATATGGCCGAAGCCCTCTTCGAGGTTAAGGACCTCCGAGTCCATTTCAATACTCCCGACGGCGTCGTGAAGGCGGTCGACGGCCTGTCCTTTTCGGTCGAGAGGGGAGAGACCTTCGGCATCGTGGGCGAGTCCGGCTCGGGCAAGAGCGTGACCTGTCTGACCGCGCTCGGCCTCACCAACCGCAAAGCCGCCGACATCACGGGGGAGGTGCTCTTCCAGGGCAAGAACCTCCTCGAACTTCCCCCGAACGAGCTACGGAAGATCCGCGGGAAGGACCTCGCGATGATCTTCCAGGATCCGTTCGCGTGCCTGCACCCTTTCTACAGAGTTGGCGACCAGATCGTCGAGGCCGTCCAGGCACACGAGGACGTCCCGAAAGAGAAGGCGCAGGAGCGCGTCGTCGAGCTCCTGGCTGCGGTCGGCATCCCGAAGCCGAAGGAGCGGTTCCGCGACTATCCGCACCAGTACTCGGGAGGTATGCGCCAGCGCGCGATGATCGCGATGGCGCTCGTGCACAATCCGGACATCCTGATCGCGGACGAGCCCACCACCGCCCTGGACGTCACCGTCCAGGCTCAGATCCTCGACCTGATCGACCGCGTGAAGAAGGACTTCAACATCGGCGTCATCCTGATTACGCACGATCTCGGAGTCGTCGCTGACGTCGCCGCGAAGGTCATGGTCATGTACGCCGGACGCGCGATGGAGCGTGGGACGAAGGACGAGGTTTTCCGGCAGCCCTTGCACCCGTACGCATGGGGCCTGCTCGAGTCGATTCCTACGGTGACCCAGAAGGGGACGCGATTGATCCCCATCGAAGGCGCGCCGCCCTCCCTGATCAACGTCCCCCCGGGCTGTCCGTTCCACCCGCGCTGTCCGCACAGGTTCGAGCCGTGCGACAAGGAAGTCCCACCCCTCAAGGACCGGGGCGGCGGGCATCCGGAAGCATGTCACCTCTCGATTGAGGAGAAGCGGCGGCTCTGGTCGAGCCGTGAGTCCCGGCGCTTGAAAGAGGCAGTGTGAGCGTCGCTCGCCTTTGGCTCGCGCCCGTGGGTGAAACCATGTTTCCCCCACGAGCCCCCTTCTTTGACCCGCTGGAAGAACCTTCCGGTTCCCCCACACCCCTTCCACTCGCTCAGAGGCCGAAGGTCGGCCTGTGAGCGTCTCGACGCCAGCCTCCGTCGGCTCGGACTCCCCGCCCGCCGAGGGCGCCCTCGTTTCCGTCCGCAACCTGAAAAAGTACTTTCCGATCACGCGCGGAATCATCTTCCAGCGCGAGATCGGTCGGGTGCAGGCGGTAGACGACATCTCGTTCGACATCTATCCCGGGGAGACACTCGGTCTGGTCGGCGAGTCGGGCTGTGGGAAGTCGACGACCGCCCGCCTCGTCATGAAGCTCCTCGACGCCACCGCCGGCTCGGTTGCGTTCGAGGGCACGGACATCACGAAGCTCTCGCAGAGGAAGATGCGGCCGTACCGCCGCCAGATGCAGATGGTCTTCCAGGACCCGTATGCCTCGCTCAACCCGCGCCAGACGGTCGGCCAGATCATCGGTGCCCCCTTCTCGATCCACAAGACCGAGGGCGACACGAAGCGTCGCGTCCGTGAGCTCATGGACCGCACCGGGCTGAACCCCGAGCACTACAACCGCTATTCGCACGAGTTCTCGGGTGGCCAGCGCCAGCGCATCGGGGTCGCGAGGGCGCTCGCACTCTCCCCGAAGCTGATCGTGTGCGACGAGCCCGTGTCGGCCCTCGACGTCTCGATCCAGGCGCAGATCCTGAACCTCCTCGAGGGCCTCCAGGAGGACTTCAACCTCACGTATCTCTTCATCTCGCACGACCTCGGAGTCGTTCGCCACGTCTCCGACCGGATCGCGGTCATGTACCTCGGG
>JBBQXP010000181.1:0-2849 GCA_038209555.1 Gaiellales bacterium | reverse complement strand
CGCCGACGTCATGAAGTTCTTCCCGCAGCTCCTGAACGCAGCCCGCAACTGGCGCGACAATACGCAGGCCGAGCTGCCGGGCTACCGCGACCGCGTGTGCCAGATCCGTCTGACGGACGACGAGGGCGGCCTGAACCTGAGCATGCCGAAAGAAGTTGTGGACGGGCTCATCAAGCGGGGCCAGGACGCGGGCGAGCTTGTGATCGATCCGAACGGCTTCGACTGGAACCGCCATCGCGTCACGCGGTACTGGATCATGATGCAGATGCTCCAGCGCAGCCTCGGCGCGGCCGGCGTCGGCCGGGAGGGCGTCTATCGGGGCGCGGCCAACCCGCCCCGCGTCCCGTTCCGGGACGTGATCGAGGAGTGGCGGAAGGCAGGCTCGAGCCCGATCGATCCACCCCCGCTCGAGTGGTGGGAGTCAGCGATCGCCGCGAGCGACGAGCTCTTCGACCTCGCAGCGACGTGGGGCCCACGGGCGGAGCGAGACTTCGACACCGGCGCACCGACTCCGACGCCGACGATTCGCATTCTCCCTCGCTCCTGAGGCGGGCCGAGCCCTAGCCGCCAGGACGGGACTAGCGGCGCCGTCTGCGGGCCTGGTTCGAGTTGTAGCGAAGCTGCTTCCGCGACGCCGGCGCCGCGTAGCTCACCGGAGCGAGCAGCAGCGAGTCTGCGTCCAGCTCCTGCGCCGGGTCGACGAGACCGGCCAAGCGAAGTGCGTCGGCAGACGATCCGATCGTCAGGCGGGCCGCGTCGTACTGTCCTCCGTCCGCCAGGCGGATCGCCTCGTCGCGGGCCTTTGCGGCCTTCAGGATCAAGACTTCTTCGTGGACACCGGAGTCGGGCGCCGCGCCCGCGGCCTCGGCGGCGGACACGGCGTTCACCATTACCGGGAGCTTGAGCGTGTGCTCTGCGATCTCGTCCCCGACCGACACGTAGCGGAGGACCAGCTCTGCGACCGGCTGCGGCCCCAGCTCGCCGAGGCGCGGGACGTGGAGGGCGCACACCACGCGCCTTCGGTCTCCGGCGTACGCGTCGCCGAGCTCGCTCTGGACCCCGCCCGTGGTCGGGACGGCCACGTACTCGTTCAGGATGCCCACCACGTCGACGTGCTCGGAGGGCCGGATCTCGACGCTCAGGTTCTGGCCGACGAGGCTCGTCAGGCCCTCGATCTCCTCTGCGAAGATCGCGGGCGCGGCGTCAGGAGAGGCGGCGTAATGTGCGTTTCCCCGCCCTGCGTCGGCCATCGCCGTCAGGAGATCCTCATCGAAGTCGTCCCCGAGCCCAATCGTGGTCGTCCCGATCGCGTCCTCGGCTGCCTTCTGGGTCAGCGCTACCAGGGCTCCCGGCTCCATGATTCCCTGGTTCGCGAGGCCGTCCGTGAGGAGGAGCACCTTCCGCGCTGCCTCGGCAGGGGCACCACGGAGCTGCTCGAGGCCTTTCAGCCAGCCGCCGGAGAGATTCGTCATGCCGCCGGGCTGGATCTGGGCGAGGACCTGATCCATCCCGCCAGCGTCCACCGCCTCAAGCGGCGCGAGCAGGCGCACCTCGTCGTCGTAGGCAACCAGTGCCAAGAGGTCGTTGTCCCGAAGCCGCGAGACGAGCCAGCGTGCGCACCGCTTCGCCACCTCGAGCTTCGCCCCCGCCATCGAACCCGACCGGTCGAGGACGAGCGCAAGCGCTATCGGCGCGCGTGAACCTGAATCGGGCGCCTCCGGCGCGACGAGCTCGAGCATGACGTGGACGTCGGTTTCGGTCTCGAGCGCTACGAGGGAGTGGTCGAGTCGAATGGCAGCATCCATGGCGGAACCTCCGGGTTGTTTCCCGGAAGTCGCGTGCAGGTTGTCTGTGTCTTACGAGATGAGCTCGTCGCGCGAACAAGCTGGGAGGAAGACGTGCCCAGCGAAGCCGGTTGCCGGATGACCGAGCTCGACCTCGATGCTCCGAAGCGCCTGCTCCCATTGATCCCTGGTCGTCGCATGGTGCCGCTCGTCGTCGGTGAAGAGGACGTGAACCAGCCAAGTCGGAATGTCTTCGACCTTCCGTAGCCAGTAGAGATGCGCGTAGCGGTTTGCCGATTGATAGAGGCGCTCTGCCCAGCGGCTGCCCGCCCTCACTCCGAGCCAGCGCTGCGTCTCAGCCAGGCGCTTGTCAATCAGTGTTCGCGAGTTTGGGTCCTTCGCTTGGCATTTGCTGAAAAATTCGTCTGGATAGCTCTTCCCCTCTGCCAGGAGAACGCCTTTCTTGCCGCTTGCGAGCCGGATCGTCGCCACGCCGTCCCACACCGGTCCCCGACTGGGCCAGAATTCCTTAAGGCTTTCGCGAAGCCCCGGTTCGTCGATCGCCTTCAACAATTCGCCGTCCTGTGGTTCTGTGAACTTCTCCCTCTCGAGCGGGGCGTGCCAGGTGAACGAGGCGTCCGCGAGCTCGGGAAACGCCGCGGCGATCTTGGCGTTCAGGTCCCGCCTTCGCCGGTTGACGTAGATCTGCATCTGAAGCTGGCTGCCCTTGAAGGCTCGGCCCAATTCGTCGGTTCTGCGAGACGTCATCTTCGTGAGTCCTCCTGGACGGGCGGAAATCGTACGTGACGACCGTAAGATCCAGGTCTGGCGCCGGAGACTTCCTCTTCGATGCACCATGCCCGCGATGCCGAGGACACCCGCCTCCTCGAACTCGGAGATCACGCACGCCTGCTGGCGGCCTATTACCCGGTCATCCTCGAGCGCTGCCGACTGCGGCTCGCCGACACGGACGCCTACGAGGTCGCCCACCGGGTCGTCGACCGCCTGTTCGGGGAGCTCGCGCGCGGCCGTACGTACACCGTTCCCTACCGGGTCGTCGTCTTC
>JBBQXP010000180.1:0-2904 GCA_038209555.1 Gaiellales bacterium | reverse complement strand
CGCGGCTCCGTACGTCTTGCTCTCCGCGACGCTGCTGTTCGGCCTGAGCCGCCTCACCGTGCATGACCGCAGGCGGGAGATTGTGATCGGGCTACTCGGTCTCGTCTGGTTCTTCAACGTCGTGGGTGTCGGGGTGCTCGTGATCTCGTTGGTGTCTCACTCGGCGGTCCACATCACGGGAAGGCAGCTACTGCTCAGCGGCGGCGTCGTGTGGCTCACCAGCGTGATCGCGTTCGGTCTTGCTTTCTGGGAACTGGACTCGGGCGGACCCGTTGCCCGTGCACTCGCGACAGCTCGGAGCAAACCCGACTTCCAGTTTCCCCAGGACGAGAACCCTCAACTAGCGCGGGAAGGTTGGTCGCCACGCCTGTGGGATTACTTCTACATCTCGCTGACGAATGCGATGGCGTTCAGCCCGACCGACGCGATGCCCTTGACACGACCGGCCAAGACGATCATGGCGGCCGAGTCCACACTCTCGGCGATCACCGTTCTCCTGGTCGCGGCACGCGCAGTGAACATCCTTTAGTCGCTGTAGCCGGGCGTGACGAGCCCGCTCTCGTACGCGTAGATCACCGTTTGCACGCGGTCGCGAAGGTCGAGCTTCTGGAGGATGCGGGCGACGTGGGTCTTCGCGGCCGCCTCGCTGACGTACCACCTCGGGCCGCCGGTGGCGAGTCGCCGCCGCCGGAGGTGACTAGGCGAGGGAGTGAAGGAACAAACGGACTTCGTCGTTGAAGCGATTCGGCTGCTCGAGGTTCGCCTGGTGACCGGCGCCGGCGAGCCAGACCAGCTCTGATCCGCGAATCGAGCCGTGGAGCTGCTCTGCGATGTCCCGCGGGGAACGTTGATCGGCGTCGCCGTACAACAGCAAGGTCGGAACCCGGATCGATGGCAACACGTCACGCAGGTCCGCCTCGGCGAAAGCGTTGGCCATGGCGCGCATCCCCGCCGGATGGAAGTCGCGCATGATCTCGGCCACCTCCTCGCGGACGTCGGACGGTACCGAGCTGCTGAAGAGGGTCGGCAGCCATTCGGCGACCACCTGATCCGCCGGCAGCTCGGCCTGGCGCCGCACCTGTCGCAGACGCGCCTCGACAACATCGGCGGGAAGCGAGCCCGCCCAACCCGCGTAGGCGGAGGCGAGCACGAGGCTTGCCGGCAGGCGTGGATGACGGCGGTACAGCTCGAGCGCGAGGCCTGCGCCGAATGAGAGCCCGGCGACGTGCGGCCGGCCGAGCTCGAGTGTTTGGATGAAGCCGGCGAGCGCGTCGGCGTAGCCGTGCAGACCGAATGTCTCCGGCGGATCGGACGAGCCGCCACAGCCTGGAGCGTCCCAGGCGACGACTTCGAACTCATCAGAAAGAGCGTCGAGCTGCCGGCGCCACTCGCGGCTGTCGCTGAGGCCACCGTGGAGAAGGACAAGCGCTGAGCCCTGCCCGGCGCGGCGGTATGCGATCCGCAGCCCGCCTACGTCGACATGGTTCAAGCGTGGGCTCGCGCCAGGATCTCCTGGACGACCTGCGACTTCGCGTCGGCGTAGTTCTGGACGTACTTCCACTCCTTTGCGGCAAGCTCACACTTGGTGCGTTCGTAGAGCTCACGGTCTGCGGCGGTCGTGCGCAGCCAGTCGCGGAAGACGAGCATGCGTTCGACCTCTTCGCACCCGGGCGGGAAGACGTGCAGGTTCACCGGAGGATCCTGTCCACGCAACAGCCGGTGCTCGTACCAGTCCGGCTCGCGGACGCGCAGGACATACCCGAGCGCTTCCAGGTCCGGGGCATAGGCATCCTCGTCAGTCGTGTCGGCGACGACGAGGTTCACGTCGATGAGCGGCTTCGCCGCCAGCCCCGGCACGGAGGTCGAGCCCACGTGGTCGACCTGCAGGGCAGCCTCGCCGAGCGCGCCGCGAACCTGCGCCGCAGCCCTCGCGAACCACTTCGGCCACTCGGGGTCGTAGTCAACAAGCACGACCTCGCGGAAAGTCGGCGGCGGCTCGCCGACCGACGCAGCGAGGATCTGCTCTTCGTCCACGTCCTTAGAGTACGGCCCGTTCAGTCGCCGAAATCGAAGCGGAACGCCTGAGTCCCGCGCACGCACCGCCACTGGCCGCCCTCAGGAACGCCGGAGACGCGGGTGCAAACGAACCGCCCGGGGGTGCGGAACCGCCGGAAGATCTGTCCGCGATAACGCTTCATCTCCGTCACGGCGGCCTTGCAGGTCATGTTTCGCGCCGAGCTGATGAGCGTGTTCGGATAGTCGGCCCACACGTGACAGTCACGGACGACCGCGGGCGCGCCCTGCGCGCCTCCGGCAGTCAAAGCCAACCCGAGGGCGGCGAGAAGCAAGATGCGACGCGCCATCTAGAGAACGGCGGCTTCGCCGAGCAGCATCTTCGCTTCGGCGAAGAAGTCCGGTACCGGCTTGACCTTGTACTGCGGGCCGAGGACGAACTGCTTCGTCCCCTCGGACATCTCCAGCAGCAGGTTCACGCGCGAATCACCGGGATAATCTTTAACGAGCAGCGCCAAGTCGCGCACGATACCTGCGCGCGCTCGGCGAGCGTCGATCTTGATCGTCACTTCTTTGCGCTCCGCCACAGCCTCGAACGGCGCCACCTCCATCGCCAGCAGCTTCGTCTCGCCCTCCTGCTTGTGGTCGATCCGGCCCTTCACGATCAGGATGCGATCCATCACGCACAGCTCGCGCGCGTGCGCGTACACCGAGTTGAACACGACCACCTCGGCGCCGCCCGTGACGTCATCGAGCCGCATGAAGACCATCGGCTCGCCCTTCTTCGTCGTCAGGTGCTTCAGCGCGGAGACGATCCCACCGACCGTCACCATCTCGCCGTCGCGGCGACGCTCGACGTCCGCCAGGGCGCAGTCCGTCTTTCGCCGCAGC
>JBBQXP010000179.1:0-2959 GCA_038209555.1 Gaiellales bacterium | reverse complement strand
GGACCGGGCGTTCATGGAGGGCACCGCGACCTGGATGGAGGACGAGGTCTTCACCGGCGTCAACGACAACGTCCAGTACCTCCAGAGCGGAAGCCCGATGGACCCCGTGAACAACTCCCAGCAGGGCCCGTGGATCCCACTCGACGCCGGCCACCCGTCCGTGCAGTACGGCACCTGGATCTGGTACCGGTTCCTCTCCGAGAACCACGGCAGAGGAATCATCAAGCAGATCTGGGTGCGCGCGGTCGGGAAAGCGAACTATGGGTTCAAGGCGATTGCGGACATCCTCCTGGTCCGCGGCACCTCGCTCCAGGCAATGCTGGCCCTGTTCGGCGCGTGGAACACGTCGCCGGCCACCTTCTACACGGAGGGGGTCCGCTACCCGACGGCCGGAGCAATTCCCGGAAACAGCCCCAGCACCGGCAGCCCCAACCCGTTCGGCATGTTCCACTTCTCGAACGACTACGTCGCGTTCACGCCGGTACCCACGAACACAAACCTCGCCCTGGCGATCGACTTCCCGCCAGGAGTAGGCGCGGCGACCGTGGTCTCCTTCAGCACGGCCGGTGCGGTGAGCGTGACTCCGATTCCCCTCGACGTAAACGGGGACGGGAGTCCCCCTATCGTTCTATTTGACGCCACGGTCAGCAAGGTCGTGGTCGTGATCACGAACGCGGGCGGCCGCTTCATCTGCAACCAGAGCCAGATCTACTCCTGCTCGGGGGTCCCGCTGGACGACCAGAATGGGTTTAACGTCACGGCTACCGCCACCTAGCGAGCGCTGACGAGTCTCCCGGGCCCGCTTCGAGAGAGGCGGGCTCGGGTAGGCTCACGCTTCGTGGAGAGCGTCTTCGAGCGGGCACTCGCACTCGTGGCGACGTACGAGGAATCGGTGCGCCGGCTCATCCCCGAGGGCACCGAGCTCTTCGATGCGCACGTCCATGTGGGGAAGGACATCGACGGGTTCGTGGCCTCGCTCGACGAGCTGCTTGCGTTCCTCGAGCGCTACTCGGTCACCGGGGCGTTCGCCTTCTGCCTCGATGAGCCCGACCGGCATCCCGCGTTCCGGGCGGCGAACGACCGGACGCTCGCGGCGGCTGAACGCTCGGACGGGGTGCTGATTCCGTTCGTCCGGCTCGATCTCTCCGAGGACCCGATCCCGGAGGCCGAGCGCTGCCTCGACCGCGGCGCACGGGGCATCAAGCTGCACCCACGTGCCCAGAAGTTCCTCATGAACGACGAGCGGCTCGCACCCGTTTTCCGGCTGGCGGCGGAGCGGCGGGTCCCGATCCTGATCCACGGCGGGCGAGGGTTGCCTCCGATCGCGTCCGAGCTGCAGCGGCTCGTCGAGGCGAACGCCGACGCACAGCTGATCATCGCCCATTGCGGCATCGCCGATCTCGGCGCCCTCTCCGAGGCGTTCGCGGGGCGGGCGGGCGTCTTCTTCGACACGTCGGTCTGGAGCCCGATCGACCTGCTCGACTCCTTCAGCAGGATCCCGGCCGAGCAGCTCGTCTACGCCTCGGACTTCCCGTACGGCCAGCAGCCGAGCTCGCTCGCCAACACGATCCGGGCGGCGCTGAAGACGGGATTCGGCGAAGACCAGCTCCGGGACCTCCTCGGCCGCACCGCACGCCGGATCGCCGAAGGCGAGCCGCCGATCGAGCCGTCCACGCCGATCGGCGGGCGGACCTTCGAGCAGCCGATGACCTTCGCGCGCATCCACAGCTACCTCTCCATGGCGACGCCGCTCCTGTGGACGAGCCAGGCAGACACCATCGGCGTCCTCGGGCTGGCGCTGAACGCTTGCACCGAGCGGGACGGCTACGAGGAGGAGCGGGCCAGGATCGCCGAGCTCGTCGACTGTGCGCGCGACCTCTGGCGAGCGTCCGCCGAGAGCGAGACGGAGGAGGAGCGCAGGCGCTGCGCGAGGCTCACCTTCCGGCTCGTCCACCTCGCGGACATCGAGGCGGTCGCAGCGGGTGCCTGACCTCCGTGTGAACGGGGAGGTACACCAGCTCGACGCGACGGGCCTTCGCTCGCTCGCCGAGGTCCTGCGGGAGGACCTGGGCCTGACCGGCACGAAGATCGGCTGCGGAGAAGGCCATTGCGGCGCGTGCACCGTGCTCCTTGACGGAAAGCCCGTCCTCTCCTGCATCACGCTCGCGGCGACGCTCGAGCAGCGCGAGGTGACCACGATCGAGGGCCTGCGCGACCACTCGCTCGTCGACTCGTTCGTGCGGGCCGACGCACTCCAGTGCGGGTTCTGCACACCGGGTCAAATCGTCTCCGCGTCGGCGCTCGTCGCTGAGAGCCCCGACCCGACGCGCGACGCGATTCGCCACCGCATGGCGGGGAACCTCTGCCGCTGCGGCACCTACCCGAAGATCGAGGAGGCCATCCTCTCCTGGCGCGGCTGATCCGAACCGAGAAGGAAGTCGAAGGGCGCTACACCGAGCAGTGGGTCGTGGTCGAGGAGGACCAGCTCGAACAGTGGCCGGCCGGGCCTCGCGACACGGTGGGCCGCCCCGCCGAGCGGGTGACAGGCCTCGCGCGCGCCCGCGGCGAAGCTCGCTATACGGCGGACGTCCAGCTCCCCGGCATGCTCCACACGGCTGTCCTGCGGAGCCCGCACGCCTCGGCCCGCGTGCGCCGCCTCGATCTGGCGCCTGCACTCGCAGGCGCCGGCGTCCGCGCGGTGCTCGGCCCGGACGACAGCGACTCCCTCACCAACGAACCCGGGTATCCGGGCGCGGCCGTGGCGGCCGTGGCGGCGGACACGTTCGCGGAGGCGAGCGCAGCACTCGAGCTCCTCGATGTCGAGTGGGACGTCGTCGAGCCGCTCCTCGATCCCGACGAGGCCGTGCGACGCGGCTCCATGATCGACGAGGCCACACACTACGAGCGCGGCAATCTGGAGCAGGGGCTGGCCGAGGCCGACGCTGTCGTCGAGGCCGAG
>JBBQXP010000178.1:0-2999 GCA_038209555.1 Gaiellales bacterium | reverse complement strand
TACATGGTGCGGAACTTGAGCATGGCGAAGGGCTGTTCGTCCACGCCGATCCGGCGGTCTCGGTAGAAAACGGGTCCCGCCGAAGTCGCCTTGACGAGCCCGGCGACAACGAGCCAGAGCGGCAGCCCGGCAACGACGATGGTTGTGCTCACGACCACGTCGAACAGGCGCTTGACGGCCCAGTCGGCCCCCGCGAGCGTCGGCGGCCGAAGCTCGAAGAGGGGAAGGCCTTGCCCGGCGACGTACTCGGCACGATGGGCGAGGAGATCCGTCGTCTTCGGAGCGACGCGAACGCGAACGCCGTGGCGGTGCGCCTCCTCGACGATCTCCAGGAGCTGCGTCTCGCTCAGGTCGACGTCCGCGACGATGGCCTCGTCCACCCGCTGCAGCCTGAGCACGCGCGCCAGGTCCTGGAGTCCTCCGAGGCGGGGCAGCCCACCGGCGAGCGGCTGCTCGGAGACGACGCCTGCAAAGGCGTAGTCGATTCCGCCACGCGAGGAGCCAAGCGCGTCACGGAGCCGTCCGAGTTCGGGCCCCTGGCCGATGAGGACGACCCTGCGGCGGGCGCCGGCAGCGTGGAGGAGAGAGGCCGCCACCGCCTCGTAGCTTGCCCGGAAGAGGCCGATGCAGACCGCGCCCAGGACAACCGCGGTCGGGATCAACCCGAAGGTGCTGAAGTCGTGCCCGGTACCGACGGCAAACGCGAGGGTCAGAAGGGCGACCAGGATGAGCGACGGGAGGACGCGGCTCGAGCCCGCGCGCCGTTCACGAGGCGCATAGAGCCCCTGCCGCCCGAAGACGAGGACGGTGATCAGAGCCAGGAACGGAAGCCAGTTCTCCTCGGCTTCCCAGAGGACGCCCCAGAGCGGCTGGGAATGACCGACGTAGAACTCGCGAACGGTAAGCGCTCCGTAGAGACCCAGAGCGAGCCCGCTCAGGTCGAGCACGAGGAGAGCGGACACGCTGGCCAGACGCCGAGCAAACGCGACCAAAGGCCCGCGCTGCAGAAAGTACGGGCGTCCGGACCGGATGTCCCCGCGGCGGAACCGCTCGTGGTCGGAGGACAAGGTCGCTCCATCCTCGTTCCGGGCGGAGGGCGGCACGGTTGGGGTGATCTGGCGCGTCATCGGGGGGACGAAACGAGCATCAGGCGAACGGCGAACGTGCGAGCCCGGCCGTGCTGCCTTCCAGCCGTGCCAGGTCCGCGTCGACCATCATCGCGACGAGCTCCCGGAACGAGACGCGCGGCTCCCAGCCGAGCTCGTCTTGCGCCCGAGTGGCATCGCCGACCAGGTGGTCGACCTCGGCCGGCCGGAGCAGCGCCGGATCCGCGACGACGTGCCGCTCGGGATCGAGCCCCGCGTGAGCGAATGCCAGATCAACGAACTCCCGCACCGAGTGGGCCTCACCCGTCGCGATCACGTAGTCGCGAGCCTCGTCCCTTTGGAGCATGAGCCAGATCGCCCGGACGTAGTCGCCGGCGAAGCCCCAGTCACGCTGAGCCTCCAGGTTCCCCAGACGAAGCTCCTCGGCGAGCCCCAGCTTGATTCGCGCTACGCTGTCCGTGATCTTCCGGGTCACGAACTCGAGCCCTCGGCGCGGAGACTCGTGGTTGAAGAGGATCCCCGAAGCGGCGAAGAGGCCGTACGACTCGCGGTAGTTGACGGTGATGAAGTGTCCGTAGGCCTTCGCCACGCCATACGGGGACCGTGGGTAGAACGGGGTCAGCTCGTTCTGCGGAACCTCTCGCACCTTGCCGAACATCTCCGACGAGGAGGCCTGGTAAAACCGGATCTCGGGGTTGATTGCACGAATGGCCTCGAGGATCCGTGTGACTCCGACCGCGGTGAACTCGGCCGTCAGGACCGGCTGGCTCCACGAGGTCGGGACGAAGCTCTGCGCCGCCAGGTTGTAGACCTCGGTCGGCTCGGTGTCCTTGAGGGCGCTCATGAGCGAGAGCTCATCGAGCAGGTCCGCCTGGACGAGCGTGATCCGGTCGACCAGGTGAGAGATCCGCTCGAAGTTCTCGGTCGAGGCTCGCCGCACCATGCCGGCGACTTCGTAGCCCTCGTCCAGCAGGAGCTCGGCCAGGTAAGAGCCGTCCTGGCCGGTGATGCCGGTGATGAGCGCGCGGTGGCTCATACGTCGGCTGTCTCCGCCGTCCGAACCGCGCGCCTCGCCTCGTCGAGCGCGTCGGCGAGGGTTTGCTCGAGTGGAATCTCTGGCGACCAACCCGTGGTCTCCGCGAGCCGCGAGGCGTCGCCGCAGACAATCGGGATGTCGGCCGAACGCAGACGGGCCGGGTCCTGGGCCACGTCGATGGTGCAGGCTGCCAGCTCGACGAGCAGCTCCACGACCTCACGGAGCTCCCGCGCGCGCCCCGAAGCGACGTTGTATGTCCCCACCGGGACGCCGGGGTCGAGCAGCGCCTCGTAGGCGCGCACGACATCACGAACGTCGAGGAGCTCCCGGCGCACGGTCAGATCGCCCACCTGAAGCACTCCTCCTCCGGCGAGCTCGGCGCGCGCGACCTGAAGCACCCAGGAACCCACGGCAAACCGTTCGTCCTGACCCGGGCCGAGGTGTGGAAACGAGCGTGTGACGACAACGGCCAGCCCGTCGGCGCGTCGCGACCTCTCGCAGGCCAGCTCCGCCGCCGCCTTCGAGGCGCCGTAGGGAGAAAGCGGCGCTACAGGGGCGTCATCGGGGGTCGGCACCACCTCGGTTGCGCCGTAGACGTCGGCGGTCGAGACAGCGAGCACACGCGCCCCACGCGCCTCCGTGGCGACGGCGTCGAGCAGGTTGACCGTCCCGACTGCGTTCACCTGCCACGCCTCCGCCCCCCGGTTCCAGGACTGCGAGACGGAGGCAGCCGCGGCGAGGTGCACGACGGCGCGGGGGCGCTCGGCCCGAATTGCCTCGCGAACGCCATCCGCATCAAGGACGTCGACATCGGCCGGGACCGCGCGCTCGCCCAGCCGCCTCATGAGATGGCTGCC
>JBBQXP010000177.1:0-3237 GCA_038209555.1 Gaiellales bacterium | reverse complement strand
GCGAGGGCCTCGTCCCAGGACATCGTGTGCACCGCCTGCGCACCGGACAGCACGATTGCGAGCGTCTGCAGCGTCGTTCGGACGACGTTGTTCAGCGGCTCGACGCTCGTCAGCGTCGTTCCATCTCCGCCGGAGAAGAGCCGGAGCGTCCACGAGCGCGGGTCCTGCGCCTCGAACCGGTCGCGCATGATCCGGGCCCAGAGACGGCGGGCCGCACGGTGTTTCGCGACCTCCTCGAAGAAGTCGCGCATCGTTGAGATGTTGAAGGAGAACTGCGGTGCGAACGAGTCGACGGGAAGCCCGCGGTCGACCACCGCGCGGACGTAGGCCGAGGCGTTCGCAAGCGTGATGGCGATCTCCTGGACGGCGTCGCAACCCGCCTGGCGCATGTGGTAGCCGCAGACCGAGATCGGGTTGAACTTGGGCAGGTTCCGGCTCGAGTACTCGATCACGTCTGCGACGAGCCGAAGCGAGGGCCCGGGTGGATAGATGTAGGTCTTTCGCGCCAGGAACTCCTTCAGGATGTCGTTCTGCACGGTGCCGCGAAGCGCGGCGGGATCGACACCCTGGCGCTCGCCGACAACCTGGTACATGGCGAGCAGGATGGGCGCGGTCGCGTTGATCGTGAAAGAGGTCGAGACCCGGTCGAGCGGAATGCCTTCGAAGATCGCCTCCATGTCGGCCAGCGAGTCGATCGCGACGCCGACCTTTCCCACCTCGCCCTCCGCCAACCTGTGGTCAGAGTTCATCCCCATCTGGGTTGGAAGGTCGAGCGCGACCGAGAGCCCGGTCTGGCCCTGGCTCAGTAGGTAGCGAAACCGCTCGTTCGTGTCCTCGGGGCCGCCCCAGCCCGAGTAGAGGCGCATCGTCCACAGCCGCTCCCGGTACATCGCGGGGTAGATGCCGCGCGTGTACGGGTACTCGCCGGGGACGCCGAGCCGCTCCGCGTAGGTCTCCTCCGGGGCGTCGAGCGGTGTGTAGAGCGGCGCCACGTCGAGACCGGAGTCAGTCGAGGCCTCCGGGAGGTCGCCGGCGCGGGTGCGCCATTCGTCAACAGCTGCGCCGAGGTCCGTCCGTTCGGACGCGGGTTCGTCGGCCGTCCGCACCAGGCCATATATCGTATCTGACTAGCTCGAAACGATTCGTTTCGCCTTGAATGTCGTTCGGTCGAGGGTGCCGAGCGCCTCCAGCCGGACACCGACGCCAACGCCGAGCTCGGCTCTGAGCGCGCGGCGCAATTCCTCGTTGACCGCTGCGTCGGGCTGCCCGGCGTGCTCGGCGACGACCGTGCAAGCGCCGACGACGCCTTGCTCGTCTCGCCGCTCGATCTCGATGCGGAACTCGCTCGAGAGGTCAGCCAACGAGCGAATTACCTTCTCGACCTGCGAGGGGTAGAACTTCGCGCCCTTGAAGACGATGAGGTCGTCGTGGCGGCCGACGATGCCGCCGACTGCTCGAGCATGCGTCCGGCCGCACGCGCAGGGCTCGCGGGAAAGCCGCGCGTAGTCGTTCGACCAGTAGCGGAGCACCGGTGTGCCCTCCCGTGTCAGGTGTGTGAAGACGAGCACGCCGAGCTCGCCATCCGTGACAGGCGCCCGGGACACCGGGTCGAGAGCTTCGACGAGCACGTGATCCTCCGCGAAGTGGAGCCCTTCCTTCGCCTCGCACTCGCTGGCGAAAGTGGGGCCGACCTCTGCGAGGCCATAGTAGTCGTGCGCCGAGAGCCCGAGCGCGGATTCGATCGCCGTTCGGGTCGCCGGGTTCTCCGCCCCCGGCTCGCCGCCAAAGAGCCCAACGCGTAGCGAGAGCTCGTCTGTAGAAACCCCGCGCGCGGCGAGCACCTCGCCGATATGGAGGGCGTAGCTCGGCGTGGCGCACAGAGCGGTCGAGCCGGCAGCGAGGAGGAACTCGATCTGCTTCTCGCTCGAGACGGCCGCGCCCGTTGGGATGATGAGACACCCGAGTTTCGCCGCCGCGTAGTGGCAGCTCATCCCCGCGACCCAGAGCCCGTAGGCGAACGCGTTCTGGAGGACGTCGCTCGGCCTGACGCCCGCCTGGACGAGCGTCCGGGCGGTGAAGTCGGTGATCGTCAGGACGTCGGCCGCGGTCCAGATCGTGTTGACCGGCCGGCCCGTGGTGCCGGTCGACGGATGGACCTCGCGCCAGTCGGCTTCCGGCGCGACCGCGAAGCTCCCGAAGGGCGGGCTTTCGGCCTGGTCCTCACGGAGCTCCTCCTTTGTGACCACCGGTAGCCGAACCAGGTCGTCAGGTGAGCGGATGTCACCGGGCTCCGCGCCGGCCTCGCCGAGCTTCCGCCGGTAGAGCGCCGAGGAAGCGAAGCATCGCTCTACCTGCCACCGGAGACGCTCGGACTGCAGCTCGACGAGCTCGTCCCGGGACACCGTCTCGACCGCGTCCCAGCGGCCGCCCTCGAGCCGGGGCGGGGTGGGGTGGGACTCCAGTTGGAAGCCCTTCCGGGTCGCAGCCACCGGATATATCGTATCTCAGAGTGGCTGCCGAGACGCTTCAGCGCCGTAGCGGCCGGTGGGTCGGGCAGCCCGTCGAACGCGTCGAAGATACGCGTCTCCTGCTTGGCCAGGGCAGCTTTCTCGCCGATCTGAGGCTCCCGGGTGCGCTCCAGGCGGTCTTCGTCCGTTCCCCGATCGCACACGGCCTGATTCGCAGCATCGAAACGGCACAGGTTCCGGGCGCGACCGTCCTGACCGCGGGCGATCTGCCGCACGAGGCGCTGACGGATCTCCTGCCGATCGAAGGCCTCATGAAGACGCCGCAGCCCGCGCTCGCGACCGAGCGCGTGCGCTTCGTCGGCGAGCCGGTGGCCCTGGTGCTGGCGGAGAACCGCTATCTGGCCGAGGACGCGGCCGAGGGCGTCTCGGTCGAGTACGAGCCGCTGCCGTGCGTCTTGGACGCCGAGGAGGCGCTGCTCGACGGCGTTCCGCTCCTCTTTCCCGACCTCGGCTCGAACGTGGTCTATCGCGCCACGCGCACGTCCGGCGACATCGAGCGTGCCTTCGCCCGCGCCGACCACGTCGTCCGCACGCGCTACCACGGGAACCGCCAGACAGCCGTGCCCCTGGAGACCCGGGGCTGTGCAGCGAGCTTCGACGCAGGCCGGGGTGAGCTGACCTTCTGGAGCTCGACCCAGGGCCCGCATCTTCTGCGCCGCCGCCTCGCGCTCGCGACCGGGATCCCCGAGGGACGGATCCGCGTGCTCGT
>JBBQXP010000176.1:0-3459 GCA_038209555.1 Gaiellales bacterium | reverse complement strand
GCCGATGCAGTGGCCTACGTGGTGCTTCCAGTACTCCCAGAGATCGTGCTTCTCGTAGTACTTGCGTACGGCCCGGTCGACGTCGGAGCAGCGCGCACCGGGCTTGATCGCCTCGAAGGCTGTGTCCTGCAGCGCGACCATGTGGTCGAACATCCGGCGTTGCTCCGGTGAAGGCGGGCCGATCACCATCGTCCGCTCGAGCTCCGAGAGGTAGCCCCACACAGGCGCGGTCGCTCGGTGACGAGCACGTCGCCCTCCTGAAACACGATGTTGTTGGCGAGCGCGTGTGGGATCGCGGCGTTGCGCCCGATCTGTCCGCGTTAGCCGGCGCCCGCCCCGTCGAAGAAGAAGCTCTGCGCTCGGTAGATCGAGCCGATTGCGTCGAGCATCGCGAGCGAGGCCTCGGTGCTCGCACGCCGAGACACTTCGCTCTCGGTCAGCCCCGGCCCTGTGTACCGCTGCAGCAGAACGTGTGCGAGATTGCCCCACTTCGAGCTCTCGCGGATCAGGTCGATCTCCGCCGGACTCTTGATCGCCATCTGATCCTCGACGAAGGCAGTGATCTTCTGCGGTGTCGTGCCCGTCAGTTCGGTCAGCGACGGCCCGCGGTAGCCGAGTACCCACGGATATCCGTCCTGGTCGGCACCGAACGAGTCGGTGACTCCCATCTCGGCCAGCAGGCTGCGCAGCGATTCCATCGGGTGTGTCTCCGACGGGTACTCCGGGTAGTCGGCGACATGGTCGACGCTGGCGTTCGCCTGTGCGTGCTCGCGCTCGAGCCGCGGGACGAGCATCCCGCCTTTGCCCTCGGCGCTCAGCACGAAGGCGATCGGACGCTCAGTGGGTGCGAACGCGAAGCCGGCGTAGTAGAGGACGTAGTACGGGTCGAAGAGCACCGCCCCTGTCAGCTCGTGCTCGCGCAGGTGTTCGGCAAGTCCTGCCAATCGTTCCTCGTATTCGGATTGCTTGATCGCGAGGCTCATGCCGCGCGGAGCTTCTCACGCCAGTCGGGATCCAGCTCACGCAGCCGGCGGACGCGTTCGCCGACAGGCGGATGCGTCACGAACAGCGCGGCCAGACCGACCTCGAGAAACGGGTTGACCGTGTAAAGCGGCTCGGTAGCTGGACTGCCGCTGAACGAAACGAGCTCGGCAGCCTGGTCGAGCCGAACCAATGCATCGGCCATCGGATGTGGCGAGTCGCAGATTGCCGCCGCGGCTCTGTCCGCCAGGAACTCGCGCTTCGGCGAGAGGAGGAGATGAACGAAGGCCGAGGCGAGCGGCCCGAGGAACCAGAGCAGGACGCGCTGGAACCAGCCGCCGATCCTGCTCAGCTCGAGCAGCGTCGCTGCGAGCACGACGACGGACGTTTGCACGACGACGTCGCGATGCCTTACGTGTGCGAGCTCGTGCGCCAGCACAGCCTCGAGCTCCGCCGGCGACGCGGCGGTCAGGAGGCCCGAGCTGACCGCGAGGAGGGAACCGCGCGGCCCGCGACCGGCGGCGAGCGCGCGTGGCAGCCCGTCGTCAATCAGATACAGCCGCGGTTTCGCGACTCCGGCGCGTGCCGCGAGGCGCTCGATCGTGGAGTGGAGTCCCGGCCCGGCGCCGACCGGGAGCTCTCGCGCGCCGACCAGCCCGACTGCCACACGGTCTGCGTACCAATAGAGCGCGCTTGCCAGCAGCACTCCGCAGAAGACGAAGATCGAGAGCAGTCGGTAGCCGCCGAGCACCCAGCCGATCAGGCCGAGCACTGCGCAGGCGCCGAGCAGCAAGGCCCACGCCTTGAGAATGTTGCGAAGAATGAGAAGCCGGCCGCCCAAAGGCCTAGTGCCGCTGGCTAATTGCCGTCTTCCTGCTCGAGCCCGCGTGGAGGCCAGTCATCGTCGGGCGCATCGCAGCGGCTGGAACAGTGGAGCGAGGCGATGTTCTGGAGCGGGACGAGGATGTGTCCGTTCAGCTCGATGTGGGCGACGTCCTCCACGTAGCAGTAGGCGGTCAGGACTCCCTCCTGGTACTCGCCGCCGAAGAGCGCGACCTCGACCTGCTCGCCCTTGTACTTGTTGGTGTAGTCCTCCACCGCCCGGAGGGTAGCCGTTTCGGCTCAACCAACAGGGTCGCCCAGGCCGTATTTGCGCCTAAATCGGGGCTGGTGTGGTCCCGGTGTGGTCCCGGCGCCCATCTCACCCTAGGGGGTGGGGTTGTCACCGTGGCTCCTGGCAAAGCCCGGACAGCTCGGAACCTCGGCTCTGACAAATCCACGAAAAAGAGGGGGGTACACCCGAACCACGGACGGGGTGCCGCAGGTTTCTACTGATGGCGACGTCTAGTCAGAGGGGCCGGCCCTCGAGGGGAGACCGCGCTGGGCAACTGCGGCGAAGCCAACGCGGACAACGAGGGCCAACCCCAAGCTTCAGAGGTACGAGTTAACGGCTGCTACTCCTGCCCCGATTACTCGCTGATTGGTCCCGGGGCGGATGACTCACGATGGGGAGAGACTGCGGACCGGGCGTGGGGGACTGCGCCCGGTTCCCCCTTTGAATAAGGCTAGGCTCCTTGGCGCCGTTGCCCCTGCGGTTTTCTCTCATGACCTCGCAGGGCAGCGCACACGGAAGATTTGAATGGGCGACCCGTGACCGCCAGTTGCGGCGCGCGTCGATGGCTGCGCGCGAACTCGGAACTGTGAGCCTCGTCGACGCGCCCTTGCGTTAATCCTGTTTGACGGCGGAGTTGGAGTACGACCGCTGGCCTCGAGCGGCGGCGCGGTGGCTGGGATGTTTCATCCTTGAGTCGCCAGCAATCACGATTGGCGAAGTAGGCATGGCGGCCGCGGCGGTGAGAGAACTCGATGGTGCGGATCGCTGGTTAGCCGCCGAAACGCTGAGGCAACTCGCGTCACGGCACGGCCATGCGACGGTTGTGTGGCACTCCTTGAGTCGCGGCGGTGAGTGACCTTGGCAGCAGATAGCTGACCTGTTTGAATGGGTAAAGAGGAGCCCGGCACTACCCCACCCCTCCCCCGACGTGGGGCTAAAGGTTGACCAAACCTCGCGCCAGGGCTCCAATTACCTAGATCCTGGAAGCACCGCGCCGGAGAACCACATCATGCTGCGTTCTCCTCGCCGCTTTCTTCCATCTCCCGTTCACGCTCCTTGGCCCGATCGGCCGACGAGGCCGCTGGCGCTTATGGAGAGGAGTTGCCGCAGGTTCTGCGCCTCGTAAGCCTCGACGTTTACAGCCACGTCCTGCCGCTCGATTAAATCGCCGCGGACAAGTAGTCCTCCACAGCGGCCTCAGTCTAGCGGCGCCAATTTTCCGTCCCTAGCCACGTATCTGGCCACCGCGCAATTCGCCACGCCCGGAATCAGCCTGTGATCGCGGACGTAGTCGAGGCCTGCGGCCAGGGCATGGATCACCCGAATCGATCCCCCGTGTGAGATCACCAGGACTTCCTCGCCCG
>JBBQXP010000175.1:0-3463 GCA_038209555.1 Gaiellales bacterium | reverse complement strand
GACGGGCCGCGGCGACCGGGACGCGTTCGAAGAGCTCTACCGGCGCTTCGCCCGCCCCGTGCTCGCCATGGCCCGGCGCCAGCTCGGAGACAACGGGCGCGCCGAGGAGGCGACCCAGGAGACCTTCGCGGCGATCTGGCGTTCGGCCCGGAGCTACCGCGCCGAGCGAGGCACCGCCTCGGCCTGGCTCTTCGCCGTCGCCCGCCACGCGATCATCGACCGGGCGCGGCAACGAGCCGTCCCGGTGGCGGAGGTTCCCGAGATCCCCAGCGCGGATGCCGGCCCCGACGAAGTAGCCGAGGTCACCTGGCTCGCCTGGCGCGTCCACGCAGCGCTCGAGCGCCTGCCCGAGCGCGAGCGGGCCGTCCTCGAGCTTGCTTACTGGAGCGGGCTGTCCCAGACCGAGATCGCGAGCTATCTGGACGTCCCCCTCGGCACGGTCAAGACCCGGACGCGGGCCGGCCTGGCACGGCTCGGCCCCCTCCTCGAGGAGCTGCGAACACCGTGACTGAGCCGCGTGACGTCCGTGATCTGGTCGGCGAGGACGTCCCGGAGGCAGAGCTCGCCGAGCTCGCCCGGGTGGACGCGCTCCTTCGCTCGGTGCCCGCGCCGGCGCCCGAGGTCCCCGGGACGCTCACGAGGGCAGTCACGGGATCGCGCCCGGACCCCACGAGGTGGCGCCCCCGCCGCCTGGCCGTCGCGATCGCCCTCGCGGCCACGCTCGCGGCGCTCTCCTTCGGTGTCGGAACCTGGCTGTCGAGCGGCGACGACTTCAACGCCCGCGGCACCGTGCCGATGGAGGCGACGGACGACGCGCGCGGGGCATCCGGGCTCATCCGCCTCGGGCCCGCGCAGGGGGGCGGGAACTGGGAGCTCGAGCTCGAGACCGAGGGTCTTCCGAAGCTTCAAAACGGGGGCTACTACGTCCTGTGGCTCTCGAAGGACGGGGAGTACGCGGCCACCTGCGGCACCTTCGCGGTCGGCTCCGGGACGACAACCGTCCGGATGAACGCCCCCTACCGGCTGGCCGATTACGACGCCTGGGTCGTGACCGCGGTCATTCCGGGCCAGAACGAGAACGCCAAGCCTCCCTGGCTCCTGAAGGCCGAGATCACGCGGCTCTAGCAGGGAGTGGTGGTACGTCCTCGTCTCAGCTTGGCGCTTGCCCGGGCGCGGATCGTTCCGCCGGCGGCGTAGGCCCTCTTCTTTCTCGGCGCCAGGCCCATCCGCTCGCTATCACCGTGACGACGGGAACTCCGGTCAACGTGATCGGCCAAAGGACGCTCGAGCACTCTCGCTGAGAGTCCGCGGGGTTCTCACACGGCCCGGGTGAAAGAGCCTCGACAGTGAAGGGGATATGCACCAGCACGAAAATGAGAGCGCTCGCCCCCAGGAAGGCGATCCCAACCCGGCTCGGCTTCCGTAAAAGCAGCACGGTGCCGATCACCAGCAGGATCGGATAGACAACCCATGAGGGCGTGACGCCTTCGTCGACGATCGAGATAACCCCGTCGATCAAGTTGACGACAACCAGCGCTAGCAGAACCTTCCGGGCCGTCGTCAATCTGGCCATGCAGCAACTCTAACCCGGGCTACCGTTCTAGCCCTTGCAAATCCCTTCCTAGGAGGAAGGCGGTCGGTCGTGCACCGAGGCGCCGCCGGCACCCGCCCGGGCCGTCGGTGGATACGGCTCGAGGTCGTTCACGAACCCGGGCTGTGACTCGATGCGCGCGAGCCACGCTCGCACCGCGGGCAACGGCTCCAGGTCGATCTCGCCGTCGTCGGCAACGTGCGAATACCCGTAGAGGCCGATGTCGGCCACGGAGTAGCGATCCCCGACCAGGAACTCGTGGTCCGCGACGTGGCGCTCGAGGATCCCGAGTGCTGCCGTTCCCGAGGCCCGGTGAGCCTCCCAGGCCTCGCGACGCTCCACGTCGCGGCCCGTGAGGCGCCAGAACCTCGCGCTCCCGACGTTCGGCTCGACGAGGTTCTGCTCGAAGAAGAGCCACTGCCACACGCGAGCCTCTTCCACAGGCTCCGCCGGGAGGTACGGAGTGGCCCTCGCCAGGAAGAGCAGGATCGCGTTCGACTCTGCGAGCGTCTCGCCGGAGTCGAGCTCGAGCACGGGCGTCCTCCCCGCCGGGTTGCGGGCGAGATGCTGGGGCGTCTGACTCTCGCCCGCGAAGATGTCGACCGGCACCCGCACGTAGGGCAGGCCGAGGTGAGCCAGGAGGATGCGAACCTTGAGGCAGTTCGCGGAGGCGCCGTAGTCGTAGAGCTTCATGACCGGTGCAACGCGTCCGCGGCCAAGGTTGTGAGATTAGGAGGGCTCGGCGAAACGCAGCGGTGCCGTCGGGCCACGCTGCTCGCCCCGATGCAGCGTCCTCGGTCGCTTCGATAGCGCTGCTATCGGCGCTCCCTGCGTCCTCGCCTCGGAACGACCATCGCACCCCGACGACGAGCGACGTTCCACCAATCCCACCCCTACGGCGCGATGCGGCCGCTGGCGGCGAACGAGGCGTGCGTCACCGGCATCTTCTCGGCGAGGAAGAGCTCGCAGGCGTCCGCGTAGCGCCTGATCTCGCGCTGGGCCGTGTCGGCGGCGCGAAGCGAGACGAAGTTCATGAGCGCTCTCGCGTTCACCGTCCAGTAGAACTCGGTGTAGGCGCCCACGGGGATGGCCGCACGCGCGAGCTCGCGCGCCACTCCCGCCTCGACGAGGCGCTCGTAGGCGCCGTAGGCGGCCTCGTAGACGGCGCGCAGCTCCTCCCGTGCGGTCTCCGCCAGCTCGTCGGACACGGGCTCGAAGGAGTAGGCGCCCGGCTTCCCGACCTGGCTCCGCACGTCCTCGGGCTCGGGGATGTAGAACTCGTCGGTGGCGCGCGCGTAGCGCATGCTGAACTCGTTGAACGACCCGATCCGGTGCCGGAACCACTCGCGGGCGACGAAGAGCGGCGTCCGGATGTGGAAGCGGAAGGAGTTGTGCTCGAACGGCGTGCCGTGACGATCACGCATGAGAAAGCGAATGAGCCCCTCATCGGATTCGTCCATCTCCTCCTTGCGGCGGGCGAAGCTCACCCGCGCGGCGTTGACCACCGACAGGTCGGTCGCCATCGCGTCGTCGAGCCGGACGAAGCCGTGATCCAGGACACGGATCGTGTTCTCGGGTATGACCTCTGAGGTGACCGCCATCGAACCGAGTCTAGCGAGGGCGTACGTCGGATCCTCGGGCTTCTCGTACTCCTCCTGGAAGGGTGGCTTTTACCCCGCGGGCTCCAGGGAGAGCGACTTCCTGGAGCTCTACGCGGAGCAGCTTCCCGCCGTCGAGGTGAACTCGACCTTCTACCAGCTTCCCTCGGAAGCGACCTTCGAGCGCTGGGCGGAGTCGACTCCCGCCGGCTTCCGCTTCACGCTCAAGATGAACCGCCGCGTGACCCTCGCGGGGCGGCTCGAGCTCCTCCCC
>JBBQXP010000174.1:0-3528 GCA_038209555.1 Gaiellales bacterium | reverse complement strand
CGCCGAGATCGCCGACGATGGTCGGAAGGGCCGTCGAGACAATGGTCTGGTTGAGCGCCGCGACGAGCATGCCGAGCAAGAGCCCGGCGAACACGATCAGGGTTCGCCGCTTGCCGAGTGGATAAACAGTTCGATCATTCAATTCGTTACGTAACGAAAGTATATAGGATGCCCACCCGGGTCCGTGCAACCAGCGCGGCTAGGCTCCGCGGATGCCTCGGCTACGGGATCGGCTGCGCCAGCTTCGCCACCGACGTGATCGAGCTCGTCTCCTCCGGCGCCTGCCGAGGGGCTCGGTCGGCGTCGAGATCGGCGTCTGGGCGGGTGACCTCTCGGCGGCGATCCTCCGGGCCGTACGGCCCGCGCGGCTGCACCTGCTGGACCCGTGGGCATTTGCCCCCGACGAGCCCTACGAGCAGGCGTGGTACGGGGGCGCCCGGGCGGGCAGCCAGGCGGACATGGACGAGGTCTACAAGCGCGTCCTCCAGCGCTTCCAGACCGAGATCGCGGACGGCGTCGTCGTCATCCACCGCGCGCCGTCCGCCGAGGCCGCGGCCCGGTTCGAGGACGCGTCGTTGGACTGGGTGTACGTGGACGGCAACCACCTCTACGAGTACGTGTGGACGGATCTCGAGCTCTTCGCCCCGAAGGTGAGGCCGGGCGGGCTTCTCGCAGGCGATGACTACGGAGCTCCCGGTTGGTGGGACGACGGGGTGCGCCGGGCGGTCGACCGCTTCCTCGTCACGGAAGCGGGTGCGTACGAGCCCGTCTTCCTCCGCGACCAGTTCCTCCTGCGCCGGGCCGCTTGAGGCCGGAACGGCCGCTTGACTACGCCAGGACGGAGTACCCGCCGTCGACGACGAGCGTCTGGCCTCGCACCATGGCGGCCTCCGGCGAGGCGAGGAAGCAGACCGCGTCCGCGACGTCCCGCGGCTTGACGAGACGCCCTGCCGGCGTGCGCTCGCGGTAGAAGGAGAGCATCGTTTCCCGCTTCGGGAAGTGCTCGAGCGCGCCGGTTTCGACGAGCCCGGCAGAGACGGCATTGACCCGGATGTCGCTCGGTGCGAGCTCGACGGCGAGATACCGGACGAGCGCCTCGATAGCCGCCTTCGACGTCCCGACGAGGATGTAGTCCTCGAGCACCCGGGTCGACCCAAGGCTCGAGATCGCGATGATCGAACTGCCGGGGGCCATCGCCGGGGCGGCTGTCCGAGCGAGCGTTAGCAGGGCGCGCGCGTTTGCGTTCATCGTCCAGTCCCAGTGCTTCTCATCGAGCTCGAGCGCCGGCCGAATCACGCCCGACGCGGCATTGGAGACGAGTACGTCCACCGGCCCAGCCTCCTCAGCGAGCCGGATCGCCTTCTCGGGATCACCGAGGTTGCCGCGGAGGAGAACGGGCTCCACGCCGAGCGCGCGAAGCTCCTCCGCCGTCTCCTCGGCTGCCTTGTCGTTTCGCAGGTAGCTGATCGCCACGCGCGAGGCGCCGAGCTCCCCGAAGCGGAGTGCTATCCCCTTTCCGATCCCACGCGACCCCCCGGTGACGAGGACCGACTTGCCCGAGAAGGTCACCGGTCGCGCGTGACTGCCCGATGGCTCGGCAAGGTCTCCCAGCCCAGCCGGTCGGGCGGCTCCAGTGGACCTTCCTCCGCCTTCGACGAGGCATGTCCGAGCTGGTCGAGCAGCTCCAGCTTCTCCTCGCCGTAGCGCCGCACCGGGTGGTCCGGCGGGAGGTCCTTGATGAGGTCCTCGACGCGGGCTCGGATCTGGTAGGCGAAGTGCGGCGTCGCCGGGCCGACAAGGGCGTCGATGTCGTCGATGGTCGGCTCCATCACCGGCGCGAGCTTAGCGCCTATGCTCGGCCGCCATGCGGCACCGGGTTCCTGCGGACGCGCTCCTCCTCGTCACCGTCCTCTTCTGGAGCTTCAACTTCACGGCCGCGAAGTACGCGCTCACGCACGGGTTCGCCCCCCTCGCCTACTCGGCGTTGCGCTTCGGGCTGGGAGCGGTTCTCTTCTCAGCCGTGACGTTCGGGCGCGAGCGCTCGCTTCGGATCCGGCGTGGCGACGTCGCACTGGCCCTCGGGGCGGCGGTCCTCGGCATCTGGCTGAACCAGGTCAGCTTCACGTACGCGATCCGCCTGACGACCGCGGCCACGGTCGCGCTCATGTTCGGAACGCTTCCGATCTTCGTGGCGTTCCTCTCCCATCTCGTGGGCCATGAGCGGTTGCTCCTGCGCCACTATCTGGCCGCGCTCGTCTCATTCGCCGGCGTCGCGCTCGTGGCGGCTGGAAGCGGCGGTCAGATCTCCGGGGAGCTCGGCGGCATCCTCCTCGGGCTTGCCGGGGCAGCCACGTGGGCGGCGTACTCGGTAGCCATCGCCCCGCTCATGCGCCGCTACTCGCCTTACCGGATCAGCGCGATCGTGCTCCTCGCGGGGTGCCTACCGCTCTTCGCGTCGGCCGTCAGGCAGATCGCCGAGCAGGACTGGGGAGAGCCGAACGCGCTCGCCTGGGGCGGGCTTCTCTACGGCCTCGTCTTCTCGCTCGTTCTCACCAACGTCATGTGGTTCACAGCGATCAGCCGCGTCGGAGCGACCAGAGCCTCGCTCTACGCGAATCTGCAGCCGTTCCTCGGCGCCGTCTTCGCGCTCCTCATCCTCGAAGAGGCGTTCGGGCCTCTCCAGGTGGCGGGCGGCCTGGTGATCGGCGCCGGCATCGTGCTCGCAAGGCTCACGCGGCCCCCGGCCGCGAACATCGACTAGACGACATGCGAACTATCGATCAATCATCTAGCGTGACTGCGCCTTGAGCCAGCGCACGCTCGTCGTCGACTTCGACGGCACCATCACCCAGGAGGACGTCCTCGACGAGATCGCCCGGACGTTCGGCGACGACGAGGTCTACCGCGAGGTTGACGAGGCACTCGATCGGAACGGGATCACGCTTCACGAGGTCCTACGCCGTGAGTTCGAGCCTGTGCGCGCTCCCCTCGGGGAGGTGCTCGAATGGGTCCACGCGAATGCGAGTATTCGTCCAGGCTTTCGGGAGTTGGTCGAGCTCGCGCGGGCGCGCGGCTGGCGAGTCGTAGTGGTCTCGTCCGGCTTTCGCCAGGTGATCGAGCCGATGCTCCAGCACGCTGGGATCCAGGGTCTCGAGCTGGTGTCGAACGAGGTCGACCCCGATCCTGAGGGCTGGCGCATCACCTTCTTCGACGAGTCAAGGTGCGAGGTCTGCGGCGAGGCGTGTAAGCGGACGACCGTGCGCTCCATGGTCGACGGCGGAGAGGTCGTCTACGTCGGCGACGGTTACTCCGACCGCTGCGCCGCCGAGGACGCCGACCTGGTCTTCGCCCGGCGCGGGCTCGCCGCCTATCTCACGGAGCGCGGCATTCCGTTCGAGCCCTTCGACGACTTCTTCCAGATCGCAACACATCTCGACGGATGAGCCCGAACCCGCACGACCCGCTCGAGCTCGAGCCCGAGGCCATGCGGCGGCTCGGGTACCGCGCCGTCGACCTACTCGTGGAGCG
>JBBQXP010000173.1:0-3552 GCA_038209555.1 Gaiellales bacterium | reverse complement strand
CGCCGAGATCGCCGACGATGGTCGGAAGGGCCGTCGAGACAATGGTCTGGTTGAGCGCCGCGACGAGCATGCCGAGCAAGAGCCCGGCGAACACGATCAGGGTTCGCCGCTTGCCGAGTGGATAAACAGTTCGATCATTCATTCGTTACGTAACGAAAGTATATAGGATGCCCACCCGGATCCGGTGCAACCAGCGCGGCTAGGCTCCGCGGATGCCTCGGCTACGGGATCGGCTGCGCCAGCTTCGCCACCGACGTGATCGAGCTCGTCTCCTCCGGCGCTTGCCGAGGGGCTCGGTCGGCGTGGAGATCGGCGTCTGGGCGGGCGATCTCTCGGCCGCGATCCTCCGGGCCGTGCGGCCCGTGCAGCTGCACCTGCTGGACCCCTGGGCGTTCGTCCCCGACGAGCGCTACGAGCAGGCGTGGTACGGGGGCGGCAGGGCGGGCAGCCAGGCTGAGATGGATGAGGTCTACGAGCGCGTCCTACAACGCTTCGAGACCGAGATCGCGGACGGCGCTGTCGTCATCCACCGCTTGACGTCCGCCGAGGCTGCGGCCGGGTTCGAGGACGCCTCGCTCGACTGGGTCTACGTGGACGGCAACCACCTCTACGAGTACGTGCAGGCGGATCTCGAGCTCTTCGCCACGAGGGTGAGGCTGGGCGGCCTTCTCGCAGGCGATGACTACGGAGCTCCCGGTTGGTGGGACGACGGGGTGCGCCGGGCGGTCGACCGCTTCCTCGTCACGCAGGCCGGTGCCTACGAACCAGTCCTCCTCCGCGACCAATTCCTGCTGCGCCGGGCCGCTTGAGGGCGGGAGCCCGGCTCCTTGACCCTCACCTAGGCCAGCACCGAGTACCCGCCGTCGACGACGAGCGTTTGGCCACGCACCATGGCGGCCTCCGGCGAGGCGAGGAAGCAGACCGCGTCCGCAACGTCTCTCGGCTCCACGAGGCGCCCTGCCGGCGTTCGCTCGCGATAGAAGGAGAGCATCGTGTCCCGCTTCGGGAAATGCTCGAGGGCATCGGTCTCGACGAGCCCTGCAGAGACTGCATTGACGCGGATGTCGCGCGGTGCGAGCTCGACGGCGAGATACCGGACGAGCGCCTCGATGGCCGCCTTCGACGTCCCGACGAGGATGTAATCCTCCAACACCCGGGTCGACCCCAAGCTCGAGATCGCGATGATCGAGCTGCCAGGGGCCATCGCCGGGGCGGCTGTCCGAGCGAGCGTTAGCAGGGCGCGCGCGTTTGCGTTCATCGTCCAGTCCCAATGCTTCTCGTCGAGCTCGAGCGCCGGGCGAATCACGCCTGACGCGGCATTGGAGACGAGTACGTCCACCGGCCCAGCCTCCTCGGCGAGCCGGATCGCCTTCTCGGGATCACCGAGGTTGCCGCGGAGGAGACCGGGCTCCACGCCGAGCGCGCGAAGCTCCTCCGCGGTTTCCTCGGCTGCCTTGTCGTTTCGCAGGTAGCTGATCGCGACGCGCGAGGCACCGAGCTCGCCGAAGCGGAGCGCTATCCCCTTTCCGATCCCACGCGACCCCCCGGTGACGAGGACCGACGTGCCCGAGAACGTCACCGGTCGCGCGTGACTGCCCGATGGCTCGGCAAGGTCTCCCAGCCCAGCCGGTCGGGCGGCTCCAGTGGACCTTCCTCCGCCTTCGACGAGGCATGTCCGAGCTGGTCGAGCAGTTCCAGCTTCTCCTCGCCGTAGCGCCGCACCGGGTGGCCGGGCGGGAGGTCCTCGATGAGGGCCTTGACGCGGGCGCGGATCTGGTAGGCGAAGTGCGGGGTCGCCGGGCCGACAAGAGCGTCGATGTCGTCGATGGTCGGCTCCATCACCGGCGCGAGCTTAGCGCCTATGCTCGGCCGCCATGCGGCACCGGGTTCCGGCAGACGTTCTCCTCCTCGTGACCGTTCTCTTCTGGAGCTTCAACTTCACGGCCGCGAAGTACGCACTCACGCACGGGTTCGCCCCCCTCGCCTACTCGGCCCTGCGCTTCGGGCTCGGAGCCGTTCTCTTCTCCGGCGTAACGTTCGGGCGCGAGCGCTCGCTGCGGATCCGGCGCGGCGACGTCGCACTGGCCCTGGGTGCGGCGGTGCTCGGCATCTGGCTGAACCAGGTGAGCTTCACCTACGCGATCCGCCTGACCACTGCAGCCACCGTCGCGCTCATGTTCGGAACGCTTCCGATCTTCGTGGCGTTCTTCTCCCATCTCGTGGGCCATGAGCGGTTGCTCCTCCGCCACTACCTGGCCGCGCTCGTCTCCTTCGCCGGCGTTGGGCTCGTCGCGTCCGGGAGCGGTGGTCAGATCTCCGGGGAGCTCGGCGGCATCCTGCTCGGGCTGGCCGGCGCCGCCACGTGGGCGGCGTACTCGGTCGCCATCGCGCCGCTCATGCGCCGCTACTCGCCTTACCGGATCAGTGCGATCGTGCTCCTCGCGGGCTGCCTGCCGCTCTTCGTCTCGGCCGCCAGGCAGATCGCCGAGCAGGACTGGGGGAAGCCGAACGCGCTCGCATGGGGCGGGCTTCTCTACGGCCTCGTCTTCTCGCTCGTCCTCACGAACGTCATGTGGTTCACGGCGATCAGCCGCGTCGGAGCGACCAGGGCCTCGCTCTACGCGAACCTACAGCCGTTCCTCGGTGCCGTCTTCGCGCTCCTCATCCTCGACGAGGCGTTCGGGCCCCTCCAGGTGGCGGGCGGCCTCGTGATCGGCGCCGGCATCGTGCTCGCACGGCTCACGCGGCCCCCGGCCGCGAACATCGACTAGATGATGGATCGACAATTGCATGCGAATCACCGATCAATCATCTAGCGTGACTGCGCCTTGAGCCAGCGCACACTCGTCGTCGACTTCGACGGCACCATCACCCAGGAGGACGTCCTCGACGCGATCGCCCGGACGTTCGGCGACGACGAGGTCTACCGCGAGGTTGACGAGGCACTCGATCGGAACGGGATCACGCTTCACGAGGTCCTACGCCGTGAGTTCGAGCCCGTGCGCGCTCCCCTCGGGGAGGTGCTCGAATGGGTCCACGCGAATGCGAGTATTCGTCCGGGCTTTCGGGAGCTGGTCGAGCTCGCGCGGGCGCGCGGCTGGCGAGTCGTAGTGGTCTCGTCCGGCTTTCGCCAGGTGATCGAGCCGATGCTCGAGCGCGCCGGGATCCAGGGTCTCGAGCTGGTGTCGAACGAGGTCGACCCCGATCCTGAGGGCTGGCGCATCTCCTTCTTCGACGAGTCAAGGTGCGAGGTCTGCGGCGAGGCGTGTAAGCGGTCGACCGTGGGCTCCATGGTCGACGGCGGAGAGGTCGTCTACGTCGGCGACGGTTACTCCGACCGCTGCGCCGCCGAGGACGCCGACCTGGTCTTCGCCCGGCGCGGGCTCGCCGCCTATCTCATGGAGCGCGGCGTTCCGTTCGAGCCCTTCGACGACTTCTTCCAGATCGCAACACATCTCGACGGATGAGCCCGAACCCGCACGACCCGCTCGAGCTCGAGCCCGAGGCCATGCGGCGGCTCGGGTACCGCGCCGTCGACCTACTCGTGGAGCG
>JBBQXP010000172.1:0-3609 GCA_038209555.1 Gaiellales bacterium | reverse complement strand
GGAGTCGGTCGCCTCGGTGGCCGAGCCTCTCGGCTGCACGGTCTACCTCTGCGTCGTGGACGAGGACGGCATGGCCGTCTCCTTCATCCAGAGCCTCTACGACCACTTCGGCTCGGGCGTGGTCGCGCCCGGCACGGGGATCGTCCTCCAGAATCGCGGCGCCGGCTTCGACGTGTCCGGTCGCGTCGAGCCCGGGCGCCGCCCCTTCCACACGATCATCCCGGGGCTGCTCCTCCAGGACGGGTGCCTCCTCGGGCCCTTCGGCGTCATGGGCGCGTTCATGCAGGCCCAGGGCCACGTCCAGCTCGTCTCTGGGCTCGTCGACGAGGGCCTCGACCCCCAGGCTGCGATCGAACGCCCCCGTTTCCGGGTCCGGGACGATACGGTGCACCTGGAGGAGGGCCTCTGGGAGCGCACCAGGGAGCTCGAAGGCCTTGGGTTCAAGGTCGTGAAGAGCCGGGAGCCGGAGTTCGGCGGCGCTCAGGCGATCCTCGTTCAAGGGGAAGCCCTGCTGGGCGGCTCAGATCCGCGAAAAGACGGCTGTGCCGCCGGGTTCTAGCGCTTGATGACGATCGCGCCATCGCGATCGATCGCTTGCTCGTAGCCCCCCCGAGCGGCCGGAATGCCGAAGAGATCTGCGATCTGGACGATCAGCTCGCTCGCCTGCGGAAGGTCGGCCGGATCGGCTGCCGTCTTCGCCGTCGCGCGGATCGCCTCGGCATCGGCACCGGTCATGCGTGCCATGAGGCGGGGGTTCGCTCCCAGTGCGATCACCTCGCCGGGCGGAAGCGGCCCGTGGAACTCAGGAACCGAGAGGTATTCGTCAACGACCCGGCCTCGTTCGTAGGCGATGTAGCGGACGACCCGCCCCTCCTCCGCGCCGAGGGCCAACACGAAGGCACCCATCCGGTCCGAGAGCTCCCGGGCCAGGCGCCGCAGCATCTCAGGCTCGCGGTCGGTCAGCTCGTCGAAGACGCCGACCCAACCATCCGCCGGCGGCAGGACGACGCTTCCCTTCGAGCCGCCGGGGAGTCTCGGCACGAACTGGCGAGCTGCCCGCTCGACGGCATCGACATCGTCGGTCTGCACGTGGATCGACCCGAAGGACGGGTCCGGAGCTGGGCCGAGCCGCGCCTCGAGCGCATCGACGGAGGCGGTCAATGTGCGCACCACCTCGGTGAAACCGGCGCGCGTCCACGCATCGCCGGCCTCGCGGGTCGTCTCGACCTGGATCTCGCTCTCGCCCCGTTCGCGTGCTGCCTCCACGAGTTCCCCGAGAAGCTCCTCGGTCGGGAGGCCTTCCTGCGTGGTCTCGTACGTCAATCGATCACCCGCATGCCCGTCAGAAGGTAGTGGGCGGTCAGGTTCCCATGCGGAGTGAGGCGCTCGCCGAGCATCCGCGTCTCCTCCACGGACGGGTCGCGGCCGTCGAGGTAGAACCGGCCGACCGCCTTCCGCAGGCCCAGGTCACCCGCCGGCCATGCATTCGGTCGACCGAGGTGCCGTGCGAGGAACCATTCGGCCGTCCAGTCCCCGATCCCGGGCAGCGCCGTCAGCCGCTCCTTCACCTCGTCGTCTGGAAGTGCCGCAAGCCCGTCGAGGTCGAGGTCGCTGCGCGCGAGCCCGACGGCGTAATCGGCCTTGCGGTTCGAGAAGCCGAGGGCGACGAGCGCGGCCGGCTCTACCGCAGCGATGCGCTCGCGGACAGGGAACTCCCAGGCGTGTTCGTGCTTCACGCCGTAGCGCTCCACCAGCCGTGTGCGGATGGCGAGCGCCGCCATGAGCGAGACCTGCTGTGCGGTGATGGAGCTGATTAAGGACTCGAACGGATCGCCCAGCATGGGTGGACGAAACCCCGCCAGCTCCGTCGCGACTCGCGACAGGACTGCGTCACCGGCCGCGAAGTCGTAGAAGACCTTCAGATCGAAGAAGGCACCCAGGAATCGCTCGACCTCCGGGACGACCTGAACGTCGCCGGGCGTGACACGCACACCAACGGGTGCGCCCTCGATCCGAACCTCGCGGCCTGAGAGCACGCGATGGATGCCGCCCTCATGCCAAAGCGCAGCCGGGTCCGGACCGAAGCGCCGGTACCGCTCCGTCGAGAGCTCGAAGCTGTACGGCTCCGGGAGCTCGAGCACCACGGGCTACCCCGTCTCGAGCCAGTGGAGCACGCGCTCCACGTCCTGCGAACCACTCCTGTGGTTCAGGACGCACATCCGCAGCGCGTAGCAGCCGCCCACCCTGGTCGACGAGACCATCCCCTCGCCGCTCTCAGCCAGGCGGTGCGCCAAATCGGCGTTCGCCTGCTCGAGGCCCGCCTCGTCGAGGCCCTCGAAGCGCCGCCGGAAGCACACGATCCCGAGTGTGGCGGGCGAAATGAGCTCCAGCACGGACGACTCCTCCACGAGCTCCTGCCCGTGCAGGGCCACGTCGAGTGAGCGGTCGATCGCGGCGCGAAAAGCATCGACGCCGAAGTACTTGACCGAAAGCCAGATCTTCAGCGCCCGAGCCGAGCGACTCAGCTGAATCCCGCGGTCGGCGAAGTTGACGTCACGCCCCTCGACCGCTGTGTCCCGCAGATAGTCGGGCATGATCTGGAACGTGTCGCCGAGGCGAGTGCCCTCCCTAACCAGGAGGCATCCCGCCTCGTAGGGCTGGTAAAGCCACTTGTGCGGGTCAAGTGTGATCGAGTCGGCCGCTTCGATCCCCCGGAGCCACTCCCGGCCACGCTCGGTGAGTACCGCGAAGCCGCCGTACGCCGCGTCGATATGAAACCAGACACCACGCTCCGCGCAGACGGCGGCGATCTCGTCCAGCGGATCGACCGCACCCGTACTGGTCGCGCCCGCGTTCGCGACGACGAGAAACGGCCGGCGGCCGGCCGCCCGGTCGGCATCCATGGCTGCCGCGAGGGCCTCCGTCTGCATCCGCAGCGTCCCGTCGACAGGCACCGCGTGGATCTGATCGTCGTCGAATCCGATCACGCGGATCGCCCTGGTCACGGACGAGTGCCCCTGGCTCGAGACGTAGATCACGGCGTCGCTCGACCTCGCACCAGGGGTGGTGTCCCGCGCGCAGGCGAGGGCGGTCAGGTTCGCCTGCGACCCGCCCGGTAGGAGGATGCCCGACGTCTGCGGCGGCCAGTCCAGCCACTGTCGAAACCAGTCGATGACCACGAGCTCGGCGGTGCTGGCGCCCGCCGACTGGAGCCACGTTCCCGCGAAGATGTTCGAGCCGGCGGCAAGGAAGTCCCCGACGATGCTCGGCCAGGTGGGGCAGCTCGGCACGAAGGCGAAGAAGCGCGGATGGTCGTGATGGCCCGCGAACGGGAGCACGTCCTCGGCCAGACGGCCAAGCAGGCTTGCCTCGTCCTCTGGGCCGGCCGGCGGAGCCTCTCGCAGCCGCTCTTCCATCTCCGCCCGGGTGGCACCGTGCCAGGCAGGGCCGTCGCCGAGCGCGGCGAGACGCTCCACGAGTAGGTCGACGGCGCGGTACCCGAGCCGCCGCATGGCCTCGGGCTCGAGCTCGAGCGGGTCGTGCGGGTTCGGGCTCATCCGTCGAGATGTGTTGCGATCTGGAAGAAGTCGTCGAAGGGCTCGAACGGAA
>JBBQXP010000171.1:0-3616 GCA_038209555.1 Gaiellales bacterium | reverse complement strand
TTGCCGATCAACCGTCTAGCGCGGCGAGGAGGGCGCGGACGCTCTGGTCGGTGTGCGCCACGTGGATCTTCATCGCTCGGCGGGCGGCTCGTCCGTCGCCCGCGCCGAGCGCGTCGAGCAGGAGCTCATGCTCGCGGTTGGAGCGTGCATGCCACAGGGCCGAGTCGGGCAGCGCCACGAGCGCGTCATTCAGGACGAGCCGGAGCCGCTCGAGCGCCTCGGCGAAGTAGCGGTTCCCGGTCGCCCGTCCCAGCGCCAGGTGGAGCTCCGTGTCGTGCTCCATGAACTCGGCGTCGTCCTCGGTGGCCGCCGCGGCCCGGCACGCGGCCTTCATCGCCGCCAGGTCGGGCTGCAACCGCGCTTCAGCAGCGGCAGCGGCGGCCGCGGGCTCGAGCTCGCTCCGGAAGACCAGGGCCTCGAGAATGGCTGCCCGCTCCTTGCGGACGCGGTCAAGGACGCCAACCGGTGTCGCGTCGCCCTGGGCAGAGCCGACGACGAACGTACCGCCGCTCCGGCCTCGACGGCTCTCGAGGAGTTGCTCACGCTCGAGAAGCTCGATCGCCTGCTGGACGGTGGCCCGGCCGACTCCGAAGAGACGCGCGAGCTCCCGCTCCGGTGGAAGCGACTGTCCAGGCGACACGAGCCGGAGCGCGATCTGCCGCCGGATCTGCTCCGCGACGAGCTCATGGGCTCGGAGCTGCTCGAGCGGGCGGAAGATCGGCTGCGCTCGCCGCGCCATGCCTAGATGGTTGATCGGTAATTGGCGTTAACCATCTAGCTCCGGAGCCGCTCGCCTTGCGGGTCGTAGAGCGGCTCGGCCGCGATCTCTCCGGGAATGGACTCCCCGAAGATCTCGATCTCAACCCGGCGGCCCGGCGACGCGGCCGCGGCGGGCACATACGCATAGGCGATCGAGCGCTCAACGGTGTAGCCGTAGCCCCCGCTCGTCACCCGGCCGACGGATTCGCCGTCGATCCGCACCGGCTCCGAGCCGAGCGCCACCGCACGAGGGTCGCCGAGCACGATGCACGCGAGTCTGCGCTCCGGCTCCTGCGCCTCCTGGAGTGCCTCGCGGCCGATGAAGTCGCCTTTGTCCAGCTTGACCGCGAACCCGAGCCCTGCTTCGTACGGCGTTTCCTCTGGCGTGATGTCGGCTCCCCAGACCCGGTAACCCTTCTCGAGCCGGAGCGAGTCGATTGCCTTGTAGCCGCCAGCGACGAGTCCCTCCTCCTGCCCGGGCTCCCAGATCCTGTCCCAGAGGCGGCGACCGAACTCGGTCGGGCAATAGAGCTCCCACCCGAGCTCGCCGACGTAGGTGACGCGCAGCGCGAGGCAGGGGACGGGCCCGACGGCGATCTCCCGCGCCCGCATGTACGGAAAGGCCTCGTTGGAGAGGTCGGACTCGGTCAGCGGCTGCAGGATGTCGCGGGCGCGTGGGCCCCAGAGCCCGAGGCAGGCCAGCCGGGAAGTCACGTCCTCGACGTAGACGGAGCCGTCCTCAGGTGCATGTGAGCGGATCCAGGCGAGGTCGTGCTGGCCGAAGGCAGTGCCCGTGACGATCCTGAAGCGATCCTCGGAGAGGCGCGTGACGGTGAAGTCGCACTCGATCCCTCCCCGCGGGTTCAGCATCTGCGTGTACGTGACTACGCCGACGTCCCGCGCGACCCTGTTGTCGCAGACTCCCTCGAGAAAGTCGGCCGCCCCCGGCCCCAGCACCTCGATCTTTGCGAAGGACGTCTCGTCGAAGAGCGCGGCTGCCTCCCGACAGGCGCGGTGCTCGGCCCCGATCGCCGGCGACCACAGGCGTCCGGCCCAGCCGCGCGGGCGCAGCGACTCGCCCCCGGCCTCCGCATTCGGCTCGAACCAGTTGGCCCGCTCCCAGCCGGACTTCTCCCCGAACGCAGCCCCGAGCTCCTGCAGGCGCTCGTAGGTCGGCGAGAGTCGCAGCGGCCTGCCTGCCTGGCGCTCGTGGCCCGGGTACTTGACGTCGTAGTAGGTCTGGTAGACCTCGAGGGTGCGTGCGAGCGTGTACTCGCGACTCGCGTAGTGGCGGCCGAAACGGCGCGAGTCCATCTCCCACGTGTCGAGGCTCGGCTGGCCCTCGACGATCCACTCGGCGACGAGGCGGCCCATCCCGCCCGCACCGGCAAGACCGTGCGCGCAGAAGCCAGAGGCGACCCAGAAGCCGCGGACGTCGGTCTCTCCGAGGATGAACTCGCCGTCGGGTGTGAATGCCTCCGGCCCGTTCACGAGCTTGACGACCTCGGCCTCCTCGAGGTCGGGCACGCGCACGACCGCGTTCGTCATCAGCTCCTCGAACCGCTCCCAGTCCTCGGCGAGGAGCTTGCCGTTGAAGTCGGCGGGGATGCCATCGAGGCCCCACGGGGCGGGATGGCGCTCGTAGCCGCCCATGACGAGGCCCCCGGACTCACCGCGGAAGTAGACGAGGAGCGACGGGTCCCGCATGGTCGGCACGTCGAGCGGAATCCCGTTTGGCTTCGTGATCAGGTACTCGTGCGCCATCGGGATCACGGGAACAGTGACACCGGCCAGCGCTCCTATCTCCTCCGCGAACATGCCGCCGGCGTTCACGACCACCTCGGTTTCGATCCGCCCCTTGTCCGTCTGGACGCCGTTGACGCGGCCGCGCTCGACGTCGATTGCCGTCACCCGCGTGTTCGTCGAGATCTCCGCGCCCCGCTTGCGCGCTCCCTCGACGAGCGCGTACGTGAGCTGGCTCGGGTCGATGTAGCCGTCGGTCGGGAGGTACGCCGCGCCGAGGACTCCCTCCGTGGACATGGGCGGGAACAGCCGCTGGGCCTCCTCCGCCGAGACGAGCTCGAGCGGGAGGCCAAACGTCTTGGCCCAGCCGGCCTGGCGCGAGAGCTCCTCCATTCGCTCCCGGGACGAGGCGAGCCGGAGCGACCCGACCTCGTGCCAGCCCGTCTCGAGGCCCACTTCGTCCGCAAGCGAACGGTAGAGCTCGACCGAGTTCATCATCATCCGAGTGAGGCTGAGGGAGCCTCGAAGCTGGCCCACAAGGCCCGCCGAGTGGAAGGTCGAGCCGCTGGTCAGGTCAGCGCGCTCGCAGAGGACGGCGTCCTCGCAGCCGAGCCTGGCGAGCCAGTAGAGGATCGAGGCGCCGCCGACCCCGCCTCCGATCACGACGACGCGTGCGCTGGACTTCACCGGGCAACCCTAACGCCGTCCACGGGACCTCCATCGCGACCACGCTCGCTTCCTCTCGCGCTTTTCCGGCGGCGGCCTAGACTGGCGCGGCCGTGGAGATCCCGTTCGTCCGCCACCCCGAGTCCGTGACAATCGTCCCGATCGACGGTGAAGAGATCGTGCTCGTCAGCCAAACACGGCGAGGCGCCGGCAAGAGGATCCTCGAACTTCCGGCCGGCACGATGGAGCCCGGCGAGAGCCCCGCCGAGGCGGCCAGGCGCGAGCTCGCAGAGGAATGCGGGCTAGCCGCGGCGACGTGGCGGGAGCTTGGGTCGTTCTGGGCCGTGCCGGCCTACTCGACCGAGTTCGTCCACGTCTTCGAAGCGGCCGGGCTCTCGGCCGTTACGTCGCTGCACCTCGACGAGGACGAGGACATCGAAGTCGAGCG
>JBBQXP010000170.1:0-3680 GCA_038209555.1 Gaiellales bacterium | reverse complement strand
GCCTCTGTGGTGCTTGCCGCGGCTTCGAAACTTGGGTGGGCGCGACTCGAAGCGGCGCACCGTTCCGGACTGCTGGCCCTTGGCGCTCGACCCGGTCGCCGAGGAGCCGGAGCCGCCACCGCCCGTTCCTGACGACGAGCCCGAGGAGCTACCGCCCGTTCCTGACGACGAGCCCGATGAACCCGAGGAGGTGGAGCTTCCCGGAAGGGACGCCGAAGGCGCCGGAATAGGCCCCGTCGACGGCGACGACGGCGATGAAGCGGTTGCCCCCGTAACCGTGGGAACGCTGACGGCGGCCGCCGGGCTGGTCGCGGTGGGGACGCTGACCGTGGGCGCCGGGCTCGTTACGGTCGGGACACTGACGGTGGGAACCGGAATGGGGACCGCAGGCACGCTGACAGTCGGGACGGGCACGCTCGAGACGGGGTCGAGCGCGAACGCCTGCGCGCAGCCGATTGCAAGCAGCGCAGACGCTCCAAGGACACCAAGAGCTCCCTTTACCATTTGTCGACCCTCCGCAGTATGGTTCGGGTTTCCCCAGCTCAATCCCGTTGTCCCCGGGGCGCGGGCGCTGAAACCTTCTCGTCCGGCCAAACCGCAGAGGTTGAGGCGTACGAGCCGGGCGGAATCCGGGTCGGACCGCGGCCCGACGGTTTGCGGCCCCGCTGCTATCCTTCCAAGACCACATTTCCCCGCTTGGAGAAATGGGCGCGCGGCGCCCATTTTTTGCGAGAGGACAGCAAAAATGACCCAGGTTCACGAAAAAGAGCGAGAGCTCCATCGCGAGGTCGAGGAGACGGTCGAAAGCCGTCTCCCGGACGTCGAGGTCGTGGCCGTCGAGCTCGGCGGCCCCGAGCGGCTTTGCGTGTATATCGACCATCCGAACGGCGTCGACCACGCGCTCTGCGAGCAGGTGACGAGCGCACTCCGTGGATACCTCGACCGCTACCGCCTCGACGTCTCGTCTCCGGGGCTCGCGCGGCCGCTCCGGAAGCCGGGGCACTTCGCGGCGGCGGTCGGGCGCAAGGCCGCGCTCAGGACTGCGGTGGAGCTCGAGGGTCGGAGGCGATTCCGGGGAGAGATCGTGGCTGCGGACGAACGGCAGGTCAGGATCGCGACCGGGGAGCGGGAGTTCGAGGTTCCCTACGACGCGATCGTACGGGGAAATCTGATCGACGAAGGGCTGGAGCAGCGATGAGCCGAGAGATTCTGGAAGCAGTTAGAGAGATCGAGCGAGACAAGGGCATCGAGACGGGGGCACTGATCTCAGCCCTCCAGGACGGGCTGCTGGCGGCGTACAAGAAGACGCCGGGCGCCTCCCGCCACGCGGCGGTCGAGATCGATGGGAACGGCGACTTCCGCGTGTTCTCGATCGAGCTCCCCGCGGACATCGAGACCCGCCTGATCGAGGAGGCTCGGGAGCGGACCCTGGAGGAGCTCGAGCGGCTCGAGATCGAGAATGGCGAACGCTCGCACACCCTGATCTCGGACGACGACCTTGACATCGACTGGTCGGACGTGCCTCCCGAGCAGGTGAAGCGCGCCGACGTCACCCCGGAGAACTTCGGCCGGATTGCCGCACAGACGGCCAAGCAGGTCATCCAGCAGCGGATCCGAGAGGCCGAGCGGGCGATGATGTACGACGAGTACGTCGACCGTGTGAGCGAGGTCGTGACGGGAATCGTTCAGCAGGCTGGGGACCGGAACAACGTGCTCGTCGACCTCGGGAAGGTCGAGGCGCTCCTCCCACGTTCCGAGCAGGTGGACGGCGAGCGCTACGAACAGGGCAGTCGGATCAAGGCCGTCATCACCGAGGTTAGGTCGGGGACGAAGGGCCCGCAGGTGATCCTGTCGCGCCGCGATCCCGAGCTCATCAAGACGCTCTTCGAGCTCGAGGTGCCGGAGATCGCGGATGGTCTCGTTGAGATCCGCGGCGTTGCGCGCGAGCCCGGCTACCGGTCGAAAATCGCTGTCGAGTCGCACGCCCAGGGTGTCGATCCGGTCGGCGCCTGCGTAGGCCCGCGCGGCTCCCGAGTCCGCATGGTCGTCTCGGAGCTTCGAGGCGAGAAGATCGACATCATTCCGTGGAACAACGAGCCCGCTCGCTTTCTCGCGAAGGCGCTCTCGCCGGCCCGTGTGCGCGAGGTGCTCGTCGACGACGACTCCCGTGAGGCCACCGTCATCGTCCCGAACGACCAGCTCTCGCTCGCAATCGGGAAAGAAGGCTTGAACGCCCGCTTGGCAGCGCGTCTGACCGGCTGGAAAGTCGACATCCAGTCCGAGGCCGAGTTCGCCCAGGCCGAGGCCGACGCTGCGTACGGCGGCGGTGTCGACGAGGAGTTCTCCGGGCGGTGCGCCGCGCTGCTCTCGAACGGGAAGCGGTGCCCGAATGCGTCGCTCCCCGGCTCGCGGTATTGCGGCATCCCGGCCCACCGGGAGCTCGCTGCGCGCGAGGAGGCCGGTGAGATGCCGGCTCCCGAGGAAGCCGTCCCGGTCGCAGGCCCGGATGAGCCCGAGGCGGTGGAAGGCGATCCCAGCGGGGAGGGGCCCGAGGTCACGTCTGCCGAGGAACCCGTAGCAGTGGAGGGCGCGCCGGCCGACGAGGCTCCGAGCGAGCTCGAGCCGACCGAGGAGCCGGAAGCGGTGGACGGCGTCCCGACCCCTGGTGCGCCAGCAGCGGAGGAGACCGTCGAGGTGCCCGCCGGGCCGAGCGGGGAGGGCGAGAGCGCTGCGTCGTGACCGCACCAGTCAGGACCTGCATTGGGTGCGGCCAGAAGCGCCCGCAGACCGAGCTTCTTCGCTTTGTGGCGCCGCAGGGCATGCTGACGCGCGATCCGCTCCGGCAAGCGACCGGGCGCGGGGCCTACACATGCCCTCGTATCGCCTGCCTGGAGCGGGCGACTGCTCGCCAGGCGTTCGCCCGGACGCTCAGACGTCGCGTGACGGTGGTCCGGCCCTTGGACAGGTTTCTGGAGGAGGGCTAGGCTAAAGGGCCATGGCTGACGGCAAAAATCGCCCCAACCGACCTCTGCGCCCGCGAGCCGGAGGCTCGGGTCGCCGCAAGCGCCGCGTCGTCATCGACTCGGGCGCCGCGCGCCCGCGTCCCGACCGCCCGGGCCAGCGCGAGGCACCGCGAGCGCCTCGGGAGAGCGCGCCACCCGCTCCGCCGCCGACGGGCAAGGTGACGGTCGCCTCCGGAGCGACGGTCAAGGAGCTGTCGGCCGCGTTCGGCGTCCCGGTGCCGCAGATCATCAAGATCATGATGGGCGTCGGGGAGATGGTCACCATCACCCAGTCGCTGGCGGACGACGCGATCGAGCTGATCGCGACCGAGCTGGAGCGCGAGGTCGAGATCAAGCATGCGGACGAGGAAGAGTTCGAGCCCGAGGTCTACGAGGACAGTGACGAGGATCTGAGCGCGCGGCCCCCGGTCGTGACGATCATGGGTCACGTCGACCACGGCAAAACGTCGTTGCTGGACGTTATTCGCAAGTCGAATGTCGTCTCTGGTGAAGCCGGTGGCATCACCCAGCACATTGGTGCTTACACAATTTCGTTCCCGCACCCGGAACGAAAAAACGAACTGCAACAGATCACGTTTCTCGACACCCCCGGTCACGCTGCATTCAGCGCGATGCGCGCTCGTGGAGCCAACGTCACTGACCTGGTTGTGCTTGTAG
>JBBQXP010000169.1:0-3719 GCA_038209555.1 Gaiellales bacterium | reverse complement strand
GCCGCTGGGGGTGCGGGGCCGGAGGGCACAGTATGAGTAATACGGGCCCGGAGAGCCCCGTGCCGCCAGCGGTGTCAGGCGGGGGCGGAGCCGGGCTCCGCCCGGCGGGAGCCACCGCCGGCGAGGGACGCGCGTGAGCGCGATCGAGGTCTCAGACCTCCGAAAGTCGTACGGCTCCTTCCAGGCGCTCAGCGGCATCGACTTCCGCCACGAGGAGGGCGAGGTGTTCGCCCTGCTCGGACCGAACGGCGCCGGGAAGACCACCACCGTGGAGATCCTCGAGGGCTACCGGAAGCGCGACGGCGGGGAGGTCCGCGTCCTGGGCGAGGACCCGGGCCGGGCGGGGCCTCAGTTTCGTGCTCGCATCGGCATCGTGCTGCAGTCCTCGGCGGTCTACCCGACCCTCTCCGTCCGCGAGATGCTCGACCTTTTCGCGGGCTACTACCCGCAGCCACGGGACCGGTGCGAGGTGATCGAGCTCGTGGGCCTCCGGGAGAAGGCGGAGGCCCGCGTCCGCACGCTCTCGGGCGGACAGCTCCGCCGGCTCGACCTCGGGCTCGCGCTCGTCGGCGACCCTGAGCTCGTCTTCCTCGACGAGCCCACGACGGGCTTCGACCCGGCGGCGCGCCGCCAGGCCTGGGAGACCATTCGCGGCCTCCGGAGGCTCGGCAAGAGCATTCTCCTAACGACGCACTACATGGAGGAGGCGCAGACTCTCGCCGACCGGGTCGCGATCCTCCGCGACGGCCGCATCGTCGCCACGGGGACACCGGCCGAGCTTCTGGCCGGCGAGTCCGGCGTCGAGATCAGCTACCGCCTGAACGGCGAGGACGTGACGCTCCGGACGACGGAGCCCACGCGCATCCTGCACGAGCTGACGGCGCAGGCGCTCGCCGAAGGGCGCGAGCTCGAGCGCATCCAGGTGCGGCCGCGCACGCTCGAGGACGTCTACCTCGAGGTCACGGAGGACGAGGCGTGACGAAGCTCTTCCTCCATGAGCTCAGGGCTCAGCAGGTGCTCTTCTGGCGCAGTCGCGAGTCGGCCTTCTTCACGTTCCTGCTCCCGATCATCTTCCTCGTCCTGCTCGGCTCGGTCTACGGCGACGAGCAGCTGAACGGCATCAACGGCTCCACGTACCTCCTCGCAGGGCTGATCGGCTACGGCGTGGTCGCGACCGCCTTCGCGGGGCTCGCGATCACCTTGGTCGTCCGGCGGGAGTCGGGTGTGCTGAAGCGGGTGCGTGGAACCCCGCTTCCCGCCTCCGTCTATCTGAGCGCCGTGATCGCCTCGACCCTCGTCGTGATCGCGCTCGAGGTGATCGCACAGCTCCTCGTCGGCAAGTACGTCCTCGACGCAAGCTGGCCCAGCTCGCCCTTGGCGTTCGTCTTCGTCCTCGTCGTCGGAGCCGCGGCTTTCGCCGCGCTCGGGCTCGCCCTCACCGGGCTCGTGCGAAGCGCCGAAGGCTCGTCGGCGGTGGTGAACGCCATCTACCTGCCGATGACCTTCATCTCGGGAGTCTTCTTCTCGACCAAGGGGATGCCCGCGTTCCTGAGCGCGATCGGGGACGTGCTGCCGCTGACCTACCTTCTGCGCCTCTTCCGGGAGACGTTCGTAGCCGGAGACGGGTTCGACATGCACTGGGGATCGCTTGCAGCCATCGGGGTTTGGGGCATCGTCGGCTTCCTCGTGGCGGTTCGGATGTTCAAGTGGGAGCCCCGCGAGGTATGAGAAGAACATGCGTGACTCAACCATGGTTTTCCAGGACGAAGTACAAGGACGGCCCGAGGTCGTCGTCAACTTCGGCGTCTTCGCCGGTCGAGAGGTGACGCAGGCCGAGATCGACCGTCTGGCCCAGCAGTTGCTCGAGGAACTCGAGTCGTTCGAGATCGTGAGCGAGCAGCGCCATCAGATCGACCAGTCGATGGAGGCCTCGGTCCACCAGGTCCGGATCGCAGGCGCCGAGGGCCTGAGGCTCGACGAGCCGCTCGTGGAGCGGATCGAGGCCTGGGCCAAGGACTGCATCGCCGAGCGCAACCTGCTCGGCTCGTAGAGCCGGCGGCGCCCTCCGAGGCCAGCCAGAATCCGGCGCGAGGCCAGGCTACGATGAGCCGGAGCCCCCGTAGCTCAGTGGATAGAGCACTGGTTTCCTAAACCGGGTGCGCTGGTTCGATTCCGGCCGGGGGCACTGCCCTAGCGATAGGCGCGCGCTGTAGGCGCAACCACCCGCGTTGCGCGGCCGTTGGGACCCGCGGTTGATCTTCGGGCTAGGGTGTCGTAGTGCCTCGTTCAGACCAGCGCACTACCCGCCGCCGAAGGCCTCGCCGCCTCGGACGCGCCCGCTCAGACGCCGAGCGCCGGCGGCTGGCCCAGACGCACAGCGAGCACCCTCCCCGGGACAGGCCCAGAGGGCAGGCGGTGCTCTGGTGTGACGGGGGCTCGCGCGGGAACCCCGGGCCGGCAGCGGTCGGCTATGTGCTTGAAGACGAAGGCGGTCGCCTGCTCGAGGAGGTCGGCGAGCAGATCGGAGTCGCAACGGCGACCGAGGCTGAGTGCCGTGCTCTGATTGCCGGGCTGAAACGGGTGGTCGCCCTCGGTCTCAGCCGGCTCGAGGTCCGCCTGGACGCTGAGGTGATCGCTGCCTACGTCCGCGGCGAGCAGACCGTCGACAGCTACCGCGCGAGACGGCTGCTTGCCGAGGTCCAGGAGCTCGCCGCCTCGGTCGACGCCGTCAGCTTTCGCTGGATCCCGCGCGCGGAGAATGGCCGCGCGAACGCGCTCGTCTGGGCGGCCCTGACCGAGAACAACCGTGGGCAGGTAACGCCCTAGGGTAACCGGCCGTCGATTGCTCGCCCGATGGATTGATGCAAGAGGTGGATCGCCCCCGGCCGGACCGCGGCGGGGCCGGGGGCGATTCTGGCGGAGGTCTGTCCTAGGCCGCCTCCGAGGCCGGGACGCGGTACGGCGCCAGCTTGCGCTTCGGCAGCCAATGGAGCCATCGAGGCAGGTACCAGTTCCAGTCGCCGAGTAGCTTCATGCTCGCCGGGAGCAGCACAGCGCGGATGACCGTCGCGTCGATCAGGATCGCGAGGGCGAGCCCGAAGCCCATCTGCTTGATGTCGAGTTGGTGGAGGGTGGCGAAGATGGAGAAGACGGCGACCATGACGATCGCGGCGCTCGTGACCGTCCCGGCGGTTCGCGTGATCGCCTGCGTAACGGCGTCCTCGGTCTTCATCCCGGCGTCGACGAGCTCCTTGACGCGGCTCAAGATGAAGACGTGATAGTCCATCGAGAGGGCGAAGAGGACGACAAAGAGGAAGAGCGGAAGCCAGGAGGCGATCGCTCCGTTCGAGCGGAAGCCGAGCAACGACTCGCCGTGGCCTCGCTGGAAAACAAGGACGAGCGCCCCGTATGCCGCGCCGGCGGAGAGCAGGTTGAGGACGACCGCCTTCAGCGGAATGACGATCGAGCGGAAGGTGACGAGCAGGAGCAGGAAGGCGAGGAGGAGGACGAAGCCGATGACGAGCGGCTCGAGCGACTTCATTTGCGCGTTGAAGTCGCTCGAGCCCGCGGTCTCGCCGGTCACCGCCGCCTCGACGCCCGCAATCTTCCCGACCGTCTCGGGGACGATCTTCTCCCGGAGTGTCCGAAGAGCCGCCCGCGAGGTTTCGTCGTCGCCGTTCCCGCGCAGCGGGACCTCTATCGCCGCCACGGTGTGCGCT
>JBBQXP010000168.1:0-3720 GCA_038209555.1 Gaiellales bacterium | reverse complement strand
ACTCTCTCCCTCGAAAGGCTGGCGCATCTACACCGTGGCGCCCACCATGCCAGTGTTCGACCCGGCCTCCTGGCGCCTCCGGATCGATGGGCTGGTCGAGCGGCCGCTCGAGCTGACCTACGAGGATCTGCTCGGCCTCCGGCGTGCCGACCAGGTCTCCGACTTCCACTGCGTCACCGGCTGGAGCGTCGAGGACGTTCGCTGGACCGGGGTTCGCTTCGCCGATCTGCTCCGGGACGCCCGCCCGCTCCCGGAGGCCCACGCGCTCGCCTTCGTCTCGGCCGAGGAGCCGTACGTCGACACGCTCACGCTCGAGCAGGCCCACCTGCCCGAGGTGATGCTCGCGTATCGGATGGACTCGAAGCCGCTGACTCGGCCGCACGGCGCCCCGGCCCGCCTCGTGATTCCTCAGATGTACGGCTACAAGGGCGTCAAGTGGGTGAACCGGATCGTCGCACTGCCCCGGCTCGTGGACGGCTTCTGGGAGGTTCGCGGCTACGACCGGAATGCCTGGGTGGGGCGCTCGAACGGATATGGCTAGTCCCGAGCGACGCTACCTCAGGCGGTTCTCGCGCACGGAGCGCGCCGTGCACTGGATTCACGCGAGCGCGTTTTTCGTCCTCCTCGGGAGCGGACTCATTCTTTACCTGCCCGCTCTCTCGGAGGCGGTGGCGCGGCGGCCGTTCGTCAAGGCCGTGCACATCGACACGGCGATCGCCTGGGCGGCGGCGCTCCTGCTGATCGTGCTTCTGGGGGACCGTTCCGGCCTCCGGCGGGCCGCCCGGGAGATCAATCTCTTCGACTCGGACGATCGTCGTTGGCTGCGCGGCCGGCCGGCGCCGCAGGGACGACTGAACGCGGGACAGAAGCTGAACGCGGCGGTGACGGCCGCCTTCTCGGTCCTCTTCGCGCTTACCGGCTTTCTGCTCTGGTACGGCGAGCGAGACACGCGTTTCCGCTTTCCCGGAACGGTCGCACTCCACGACGCGCTCACCTACATCTCGGTCGTGCTCGTCGTCGGTCACCTCTATCTCGCCGTTCTCCACCCGGCGACACGCCATGCGCTCCGCGGCATCACCTTCGGCTCTGTGCGTGAGGACTGGGCCCGGGAGCATCACGCGAAGTGGGCCGATTCCAGAGCTGCGCCTGCTTCGCCGCCGCCGGAACCCGAGTAACGGGTACCCGGTTAGGGTATATTGGGGGGAGCGAGCACATGGGAGGGAAGCGATGCCGACGACAGTGACGTACCGGGTCCCGGGCATGACCTGCGCGCACTGCACCTCGGCGATCGAAGCTGAGGTCTCGCGGGTGAGCGGCGTCGAGTCCGTGTCAGCCGATCTGGAAACGAAGCTCGTCACCGTCCGGGGAGACAGCCCCTCGGACGGCGAGCTGCGGGCGGCCATCGACGAGGCGGGCTACGAGGTCGACGATGGCGACGCTTGAGACCCCGACCCGGACTGAGCTTCGCATCGAGGGCATGACCTGCGCCTCGTGCGCGGTGCGGATTGAGAAGAAGCTCAACAAGCTCGAAGGCGTCGAGGCGACGGTCAACTACGCGACCGACGCCGCCACGGTGAGCTACGACCCGGCGCGCGTCACGCTCGAGGAGCTGACGGGTGCCGTCGAGGGAGCCGGCTATCGCGCCGCCCCTCGCGACGAGGAGGCGAGCAGCGAGCCGACTCGGTCGCTGCGCCGGGCGCTTCTGCTCGCCGCCGTCCTGACGGTGCCCATGACGGCGATCGCGATGATCCCACCGCTCCAGTTCGGGGGCTGGGAGTGGCTCGCGCTTGCTCTTGCCACCCCGGTCGTCTTCGTCTCGGGTCTGCGCTTCCACCGCGCGGCGCTCGTCAACGCCCGACACGGGGCAGCGACGATGGACACGCTGATCTCGATCGGGACGCTCGCGGCCTGGGGCTGGTCGCTCGTCGCTCTCGCCGCCGTCGAGAACGGCGACACCTACTTCGAGGTCGCGGGCGTCATCACGACGCTGATCCTGCTCGGGCGCTTCTTCGAGGCGGGCGCGCGGCGGCGCTCGGGCGCCGCCATTCGCGCCCTGCTCGAGCTGGGCGCCAAGGAGGCGCGCGTCCTGCGGGACGGACACGAGGTCGTCGTCCCGGTCGACGAGCTCGCCGCCGGCGACCGCTTCGTCGTTCGCCCCGGCGAGAAGGTCGCGACCGACGGCGTCGTCGAGGAAGGCTTCGCCGCCGTTGACCAGTCGATGCTGACTGGGGAGTCAGTCCCCGTCGAAGTCGGTCCAGGCGTCGAGGTCGCGGGCGCGACCATCAACACCTCCGGCCGCCTCGTCGTCCGCGCCACCAAGGTGGGCGGCGAGACGGCGCTCGCCCAGATCGCCCGGCTCGTTGCCGAGGCGCAGGCCGGCAAGGCGCCGATCCAGCGGCTCGCCGACCGCGTCTCCGCCGTCTTCGTCCCCGTCGTCATGGGGATCTCGCTCGCGACTCTCGTCGGCTGGCTCCTCGTCACCGGCGACGCGGCCGCGGCCTTCACGGCGGCCGTCGCCGTCCTCATCATCGCCTGCCCCTGCGCGCTCGGGCTCGCGACGCCGACGGCGCTCATGGTCGGCACCGGCCGCGGCGCCCAGCTCGGCATCCTGATCAAGGGACCCGAGATTCTCGAGCAGACGCGCCGGGTGACCACGATCGTCCTCGACAAGACGGGCACGGTCACCGAGGGCCGGATGTGGCTCGCCGATGTCGTTCCGGCCGCGGGCGTGGAGCGCGCCGAGCTCCTGCGCTTCGCCGGCGCCGCCGAGGACGCGAGCGAGCATCCGATCGCGCGCGCGATCGCCGAGCGGGCACGGGAGGAGCTCGGCGGCCTTCCCGCCACCGAGAGCTTCACGAACCGGGCCGGGCTCGGGATCGAGGCGGTCGTCGAGGGGCACGCGCTCGTCGTCGGCCGGCCGAGCTTTCTCGCCGACTGGGGACTCGAGCTCCCGGGCGAGCTCGCCACCGCTCGGGCGGAGGCGGAGCGCGAGGGCCGGACGGTCGTCGCGGTCGCCTGGGACGGCGAGGTGCGCGGGCTCCTGGCGGTCGCCGATCGGGTGAAGCCGACGAGCGCCGGGGCGGTCGCCGAGCTCCGGGGCCTCGGCCTGACTCCCGTCCTTCTGACGGGCGACAACGAGGTGACCGCGAACGCCGTCGCGGGGCAGGTGGGCATCGAGCGTGTGCTCGCGAACGTCCTTCCGGACGGAAAGGCCGCTGAGGTGCGCCGGCTGCAGGAGGCGGGCGAGGTGGTCGCCATGGTCGGGGATGGTGTCAACGACGCGCCCGCGCTCGCGCAGGCTGACCTCGGGCTCGCGATCGGCACCGGCACGGATGTTGCGATCGAGGCGAGCGACCTCACGCTCGTCTCGGGCGACCTACGCGCGGCGGCGGACGCGATCCGCCTCTCGCGGAAGGTGCTCGGGACGATCAAGGGCAACCTCTTCTGGGCCTTCGCCTACAACGTCGCCGCGATCCCGCTCGCCGTGGTCGGGCTTCTGAACCCGATCATCGCCGCGGCCGCGATGGCCTTCTCGAGCCTCTTCGTCGTCTCGAACTCACTGCGGCTGCGCCGCTTCTCGAGCCCACGACAGGGTGGCGGCGGCGGGGCGGCAAAGAGGCCGCATGTCAGAGTGGAGGTGGAGCCGGCATGAGCACGGAGCCCAGTGTCGAGACCCACGCGTACGGCTACCTGGCGGGCAAAGACGACCTGCTGAAGCGG
>JBBQXP010000167.1:0-3755 GCA_038209555.1 Gaiellales bacterium | reverse complement strand
TCGCCCTGCTCCACAAGGGCAACATCGGCCGGCTCCTACACGGAACCGAGAATCGCTTCGATTTGCAGCTGACGCGACGTTTCAGTCGGCGACGCGAAGCCAGTCTCTGAGCTCTGTGTGAACCGTCGAAGGCTCGCCCGTCGCGAGCTCGCGGCGAAGCTCCCCGACCGTGCCGTAGCGCTCGGCGAGCACGTCGTGGTTATGGATCGTCTCGAAGTTGATCTGCCGTGCGAGCACGAAGTTCTCGTCCTCGAGGCCGCCGACCTCGTCGAGCGCGCTCTTGACCATGAGCCGGACCGAGTCCTCGACGAAGCGGGGGGCCAGATGTGCATGCTCGACCACGAAGAGCTCATCAGGGCGCTTCAGGAGCTCGTAGATGGGCGAGCTCATCGACCGCTCGACGAGGCCCACCAGCTCCTCCGCGTCGAGCCGGAGGCCGGTGCCCAGATACAGGAGGCCTTTGCCACGCTGGTTGTGCGTCGCGAGCGGGACGAGCTCGAGGATTCGCTCGATCTCGACGTGGTCGAAGCCCGCCTCGCCTAGACGCTCGGCGGCGGTCTCCCGCACCATGCCCTGGGCGCAGGGGCAGGCGTTGATGCCCGTCGCCTCGACGCCGACCACGCGTCGGGACGCCGTCGGCGACGCAGCTGCGATGCCGATCAGGGTCACGAGTTCCTGTGTCTGCATGCCGGTGACCGGCGTCAAGCGCTCGATCGGGTACCGCGCCCGGATAGAGACCTCGGCCCGGTAGGCCTGCTGACGCTCGACGATGTGGCGGGCGATGTGTTCCGCGAGGCGCTCGACGAGAAGCTTTTCTCCGATCACCATCTCGTCGATCGCCTCTTCGAAGAGCTCGGGGAAGCGGGACATATGCACGCCCTTCTGGGCGGGGTCGAGGTCGACGAAGCAGTCGATCTCGGCCGAGACGAGCGCGTCCTGGCCTCCGTGTTGCATCCGCACGGCCTTCTGGACCCCGGTCACGCCCGCCCGGGAGAGCCCGATCCGGACGTCCGGTGTAGACGCCTGAAGGTCGATTGCCTCCGTCAGCCGCTCGCTCACGCGGCTAACGTAGCAGCCCCTTGCCCGACGAACGCTTTGCGCGCCTGGTCTCGATCGCGTGCCACGACATCCGCACGCCCCTGGCCACGGTGCACGGCTTCGCCCGGACTCTCACCCGGATCGAGCTCCCGGATCCGGCGCCACATTACGTCGAGATGATCGAAGAGGCCTCGGCGCAGGTCGCCGATCTCCTCGACCAGCTTGTCCTGGTCACGCGTATCGCGGAGGGCCGCTACCAGCCGACCCTCTCCGAGGTCGACTCGCTCGAGCTCGCCCGCCGGGCGGCGGCTGACGAAGCGGTCGAGCCCGAAGCGGTCGGCGGCGAGGGAGCACCCGTGCAGGTGGACGAAGTGGCCGTCCACCGTGCGGTCGGCCAGCTGTTCCGGGCGGCGCGCCGGCACGGCGGCCTCGAAACGATCGAGGTCACCGTCCAGGGTCCCGTGATCGAGCTCGGCCCGATCACGAAGTTCTCCGGGCCCGTCGTCTCCGGGGAGTCATTGAAAGAGCTCGGAGCTCCGGCCGCCGTGATGGTGATCGAGGCGCTCGGCGGGTCGGTGGAGGTCGACGGCGAGCTGGCGAGGATCCGGCTACCTCAGTAGCCGCGAGAGCCGGCGATCTTTGAGGACGCGCCCGCCCGTCTGACACTGCGGGCAGTAGTAGATCGTGTGCTCGTCGAAGTCGATGCGCTCGATCGGCGTCGAGCAGACGGGGCACGGCTCGCCCAGCCGGTTGTGGATCCGGTAGGCCTTCTTGTCTGCGACCCCGCTTTCGCGGAGCGCAAGCCCTTCGGAGAGGGTCTCGTCGATCGCCGCGGCCAGCCGCTCGATCTCAGCCTCGTCCAGGTCGGTGGAGAGCGCGTACGGAGAAAGCCTGGCGCGGAGCAGGATCTCATTTGCCCACGCGCGTCCGATGCCCGTGAGCGAGCGCTGATCGCGGAGAAACGAGTGCAGTCGGCGGGAGTCCGCCCGCAGGATCTCGCCGAGGCGCTCCGGTCCCAGGCCGAGCGCCTCCGGGCCAAGGTGGGCGAGCTCGGCGTCCAGCTCGTCCGGGCGGTAGAGGCCCACTTTCGCACGCTTCTTCGCCCCCGCCTCGGTCAGCACGATCGAGCCACCACCCTGGAACGAAAGCCGGAAGGCCGGCGTCTTCGGCCCCTTGGCGCCGGGCTCGAGATAGCGCATGCGCCCGGCGCTCATCAGGTGGACGTGGAGGACGAGCTCGCCGTCGTCGGTGGGGAAGAGGAGGTGCTTCCCGCGCCGCCGCACTCCTTCGAAGCGACGGCCTTCGAGGGTGGCGAGCGGAGGGTCGAAGGTCTTCAGCGTCGCGATGTGCGCCGGGCCCGCCTTGTCGATCGGGTAAGCGCTGACAGGGCCGTCCAGCGACCGGCAGAGGGCCTCGATCTCGGGAAACTCAGGCATAGATACCGTCTGTGCGCCCGATCAGCGTAGCCGTCAGACGGGGCAACCTCGTCGAGTCGCGTCACACGGTGCACGCCGTCTCCGTGCGCGACGGGGAGCTGGTCGCGTCGGCGGGAGAGCCCGGCCTCGCGACACACATGCGCTCTGCCGCAAAGCCGCTCCAGGCACTTCCGCTCGCTCTCGAGCACCCGGAGCTGACGCAGGAGGAGCTGGCGATCGCGTGCGCGTCGCACGAAGCCGGGGACGACCAGCTGGCCGCTGTGCGATCGCTCCTCGAGCGCGCGGGGGCAAGCGAGGACGACCTCGCGTGCGGGCCGGTGGAGGGAAGCCGGCTCCGTCACAACTGCTCCGGGAAGCACGCCGGCATGCTGCTCGTCTGCCGAACCAGGGGGTGGCCGCTGGACGGGTACCACCTGGTCGACCACCCGCTCCAGCAGGAGATTTTGGGCGTCGTCGCAAAGAGCGCAGGGCTCGCGCGCGGCGAGGTCGAGACGGCTGTCGACGGCTGCGGCGTCGTGTGCTTCGGCCTGCCGCTCGAGCGGATGGCGCGGATGTTCTCGAAGCTCGTGCGCGAGGAGTTGCCAGGCTCGAACCCCGTGGTGGCGGCCATGAGGTCGCGGCCGGACCTGATCGGTGGGCCCGAGGCAGGCGACACGCGGATCATGCGTGCGATTCCCGGAGCAATCGCAAAGCGCGGCGCGGAGGGCGTGATGTGCCTAGGGCTCCCCGACGGCACCGGGGTTGCGCTCAAGGTCGAAGACGGCGCGAACCGTGCCACGGGGCCGGCTCTCGCTGCCTACCTCGGTATCGAGGAGCTCGCGCGGCTCCCGATCGAGAACAGCCGAGGCGAGCCGGTAGGGGAGATCTTCGCCGAGTAAGTCGAGAGGGCAGGAGCGGCTGGGGAGCGCTTGATCCCTGGGATGGTGACCCTGGGGAACCCCCATGGTTACCCCCTGCGTCGAGCCTAGCGGAGGAAGTCGTACGGGTGGCACGCAGTTCGTGACGATCCCCACACACCAAGAATTTCCCCTAGCGCTTTTCCACAACCCGTCATATGATCCCGCCCACTGATTGGCCGGTGAACCCGGGGATAGTGCAATCTCGCCGGCTCTGTTCGTCCCTCCGGAGCGCAAAGAAAGGCGGTTGGATGCTCACGGTCGACATCACGCTCCCCGACGTCGAAGAGCTGCACAAGCTCGTCACGGAGGGGCAGGAGAAGGGTTTCCTCAGCTACGACGAGATCGTCGCTGGGCTCGAGGAGGTCGACCTAACCAAGGAGCA
>JBBQXP010000166.1:0-3768 GCA_038209555.1 Gaiellales bacterium | reverse complement strand
TCGTGCAGATGCCACCCGGCGTGCCGGTGGCCTGCGTCTCGCTGAACGGCGCGAAAAATGCTGCGATCCTCGCGGCGAAGATCCTCGGCCAGGGTGGCGGCTACCCCGACCCGCCCCGGCGGCCGCAGCTCGAGCTCTAAGGAGAGCGGAGGCCCCGTGAGCGGGACCTCCACCCTGCACGTCGAGATGCCCTAGCCGTCGGACCCGGAGCCTGAGTGGCCCGAGTCATCCTCGCCCGAGCCGGAGTGTCCCGACTCGCCCGAACCCGAGTCGTCGTCCGAATCCTCATCCGCATTACGGGGGCCGGAGTTCTCCGACGCGCCCGAGTTGTCCTCGTCGTCGCCTCCCGGCGTCTGTGCGCCGGTGCATCGGGGGTCATCGGCGTGCTCGGCCTCGTCGCAGGGCCCGCTCACATCAATGCCCGCGGCATCGTCGTTGTCTTCAGTCGTCTGCGCACCTGAGCACCGTGGATCGTTGGCGTGCTCGGCCTCGTCGCAAGGGCCACTTAGGTCGCCAGTGCCGGTCTGAGCGGGCGCCGTGGAATCCTCCAGGGTCGAGGTCGTACCACCGGTCGTCGTGGCCGCGTCCGTCGTCCCGGTCGTGCCGGCAGAGCTGGTAGACGTGGTCGCGGCGGCTACGGCAACGCCGACGCCGATCGCGAAGACGACTGCAAGAGCAAGGATCACCTTGTTCAGAAGACGCATTTCCTACCTCCTTCTCGAAGCTGTTGACTGCATGCCTCGAGACTAGGAAGCGCCCGGGAAAGCCCGGGCTCGACTTCGGAAGGATCCGCCCAGGCTTGGGTTAAGAGACGGTAGGCCCGGCTGCTCGGCCTAGTCGTCACCCGAGCCACTGCCGCTCGAGTCGGATCCGGAGCCCCCGGATCCCGAACCGGATGAGCCAGAGGATCCTGAGCCCGAGCCGGTTGAGCCCGAGCCGGACGAGCCTGAGCCGGAGGAGCCTGAGCCGGACCCGTCATCAGAGCCCGACGAGCCGCCACCGGAGGTCGTCGTGCCACCACTGCACTCGGGATCGCTCGCGTGCTCAGCCTCATCGCAGTTCCCGGGCCTGTCCTCGCGCTCATTCGCCTTCGAAGTCGTCGTCGGGGTCTTCGGGCTCGCCTTGGCGATCTGCGTGGGGACGGCCCCGATCGGGGGTGGCGCAGCCAGTGATCGTGCCGACGTCAGGTAGACGGCCAGGGCGAGCCCGAGCGGCAGGCACAGGCCCGCGAATGCCAGGAGCAGTGGGCGAATCCGCTTCACCCCGCGAAGGTAGCACCTGGCAGGTTCCCGCCCGGCAAGGCGATCGTTAAGGAAGGGTAGGCGGCGGGAAGCTTGCCTCGATCCGGGTTTCTGGGCCTTCGACGAGCCGAACACTCCCGTTCCAGCGCTCGACCAACTCGGCCACGATGGCGAGTCCGAGCCCCGTCCCGGGGCCGCTACGCCGACCGTTCGCACCGCGGTAGAAGCGGTCGAAGACGCTTTCGCGGTCTGCCGGAAGGATTCCGGGGCCGTTGTCCGACACGCTCAGGCAGGGGCCGCCCTGGCCACTCGACGCTTTCACGACGATGTCGCTGCCGGCAGGGCTGTACCGCACCGCGTTCTCGATCAAATTGTCGAGGATGTGTGCCACGTCCGCCGGATCCGCCCAGATGCCTGCCGCGGCGGCCGCTTCCAGGCGCAGCGTCTGGCCGGCCTGCTCGGCGGGCGTCCGCCAGCGCTCCACGGCACGGGCCGCCTGCTCGCCCAGGTCGACGCTCCGGCCGGTCGGCTCGGCCGAGGACGCGCGGGCCAGCTCGAGCAGGTCGTCCACGAGCGCTCCCAGCCGGTCGACCTCGAGGTCGGCTTTTGCCGCCTGCTCCGCGGCCTCGCCACCCTCGCTTCGGATCGCCTCCAGTCGCAGCTTGAGGCCGGTCAGCGGCGTCCGGAGCTGATGCGAGGCGTTCGCAACGAAGTCTCGCTGGGCGGCGACGTTCGCCGTCAGGGTCTCGGCCATCCGGTTGAAGGCGCGTGCGAGCGTGTCGAGCTCGCGCGGTCCACCCTCGGAGGCCCTCGCGTCGAGGTCACCGTGTCCGAGCCGGTCCGCCGCCGCGACCAGGCGCCTGACCGGCCGAGCAACGGTTCCCGCCAGGAACCAGGCAAGCGCGAGGCCGGCGGCGATGACCGCCAGGCCGATCAGAGCGAGCCGGAGCCAGCTCCGGCGAACGCTCGCATCGACCGCCGCCGTCGAGGCGGCAACGCGCACGCCTCCCACCACCTCTGCCTGGTCGACAACAGGGACGGTCACGAGCAAGAGTTCCTCTCCGAGGGTCTCGCTGAAGCGGCGCCTCGTGTCGATGCGTCCGCCGAGGGCGGCCAGTAGCTCCGGCCGCTCACCGGTTGCATAGACCGTGCCGACGTCCGCCCGGCCGGCTGTGTCGGCGAGGAGCCGGCCGCCTCCGTCGACAACCAGGATCCGCTCACTTTCGGCCCGCGGCGTCCCGGCGACGATCCGTTCCAGCGCCGCAGAAGGGCGCGGGACAGCGGTCCGGCCGTTCGAGGCGGCAACGAGATCCGCGACCCGGGCGGCAAGGATGGCGGCATTCCCGAGTACTCCCGACTGGAACTCGGACGTGGCCCGGCGGTCGACGTTCAACGCGAGTGGGATCTCGAGCGCGAGGACGACCGCGGTCAGGAGGTAGGCCGCGGCGAGGACGAGCCTGGTCCGGAAGCTCACCCGACCAGCTCGTGCGCCGCGGCGAACCGGAACCCGACCCCACGCACCGTGTGGATGTAGCGCGGGTGGCCCGGATCGTCGCCGAGCTTCTTGCGAAGGGAGCTGACGTGCACGTCGAGGGTCTTGGTCGAACCGAGCCAGCTCGTGTCCCAGACCTCCCGCATCAGATCGCCCCGTCGGACGACCCTGCCCGCATTCTCGAGAAGCACGGCCAGCAGGTCGAACTCCTTGACGGTCAGCTGGATTCCCTCCCCGGAGCGGCTCACCATCCTGGTCTCGCGGCTGAGCGACACGTCGCCGACCTCCAGCCTCGCGTCACGCTCGGGGACGGGCACGGTCGCGCGGCGAAGAACCGCCCGGAGCCGCGCCACGAGCTCGGCGACGCTGAAGGGCTTCGTGACGTAGTCGTCGGCTCCGAGCTCGAGCCCGAGGACGCGGTCGATCTCCTCCCCTCGTGCCGTGAGCATGATCACGGGCACCGTCGACGAGGAACGCAGCTCACGAAGGACGTCGCGGCCGTCACCGTCCGGAAGCATCTGGTCCAGAAGGACGACCTCCGGCGCGTGCGCCTGAAAAGCCTCGAGCCCCGCAGCCGCAGTCGGAGCCCAGTGGACCTCGAAGCCCTCCCGCTCGAGCGCGTGCCGAAGCGGCTCCGCGATGGACTCCTCGTCCTCGATCAGGAGAAGCGTATGCCTGGCCATCGCCGCCTCACGATACGCGCCGTCCACGGTGTTGGATTCAGACCATTGGCGCCGGCGGGAAGTCGCCCGCCTGCACCCCCACTACAATCGGACGGGTGATCGAGCGTTACTCCCGTCCGGCCATGAAGGCGATCTGGTCGGACGAGGGGAAACTCGCGCGGTGGCTCGAGGTGGAGCTTGCCGCGCTCGAGGGCTGGGCCGCGGCCGGCGTGGTCCCGGGCGACGCTCTGGCCGAGATCCGGGAGCGTGCCAAGGCTCCGACGCCGGAACGCGTCGCCGAGATCGAGGCACTGACGCAGCACGACCTCGCCGCTTTCGTGGATGCCGTCCAGGAAGAGCTGGGGCCCGTCGG
>JBBQXP010000165.1:0-3844 GCA_038209555.1 Gaiellales bacterium | reverse complement strand
TCGTGCAGATGCCACCCGGCGTGCCGGTGGCCTGCGTCTCGCTGAACGGCGCGAAAAATGCTGCGATCCTCGCGGCGAAGATCCTCGGCCAGGGTGGCGGCTACCCCGACCCGCCCCGGCGGCCGCAGCTCGAGCTCTAAGAAACGGGCGGGAGGCTCTTGCCTCCCGCCCGTTTCTTAGTAGGGCCTGCGTGCACCTTCAGCGGTGCGGTCGCGACTTCTAGTCGTCGCCCCCACCGGAGTCATCGCCCCCGCCGGAGTCATCCGAGCCGGAGTCGTCCGAGCCGGAGTCGTCGCCGCCACCGGAATCGTCGTCGCCCGAGTTGTCGTCGTCGGACTGGCCGGAGTTCGAGTCGTCGTTGTCGCCCGAATCATCGGATCCGCTGGGACCTGACTGTCCCGAGTCGTCGTCGTCCGAGTCGCCATTGTTGCCGGGGCCGGAGTTCTCGGAAGGGCCCGAGCGATCCTCGTCGTTATCGTCATTCTCCTGGACCTGCCCGCCCGTGCAGCGCGGGTCGTTGGCGTGCTCGGCCTCGTCGCACGGGCCACTCACGTCGCCGGTGCCGGTCTGGGCTGTCGTCGCGGGATCCTCGACCGTCGAAGTCGTCCCACCGATCGTCGTGGTGGTGCCGTCCGTGGTCACGGTCCCCCCGGAGCTCGTCGACGTGGTCGCGGCAGCGACGCCAACGCCGACGCCGATCGCGAGGACGACGGCGAGCCCCAGAATCACCTTGTTGAGAAAACGCATTCCTACCTCCTTCTGAAACCGATTGTCTGCATATCTCGACCATAGGGAGAGCCGGGAAAAGCGCTGGCTCGGATTCGGAAGGAGCCGTCCAGACTTGCGTTAAGAAACGGCCAAGCTCGCTAAACTAGTCGTCGCCGCCGCCGGAGCCCGAGTTGTCGGAGTCGGAGTCGTCCGAGTCAGAGCCCGGCCCCGAGGAGCCCGAGCCGGAACCCGACGATCCGCTGCCGGAGGAGCCGCCGGAATCACCGTCGTCGCCGGAGCCTGCCGAGCCCGTGGTTCCCGTACTGGTCGCAGGCGAGTTCTTCTTTGCGGTGTTCTTCTTCTTCGCCTTCGCCGCCCTGGCCTTGGCAGCCTTCGCCTTCGCCTTGGCAGCCTTGCCCGGCGCCTTCGCGCTCGGGGCTGCGATCGCCTGGCTCGGAACCGAGCCGATCGCCGGCGGGGCTGCCAGCGAGCGCGCGGACGTCAGGTAGACGGCGAGCGCGAGCGCGAGCGGGAGACAGAGCCCGGCAAAGGCCAGGAGAACTTTGCGAAACCGGTCCACGTTCCGAAGGTAGCACCCGTGCGGTTCGTTCAAGGCAAGACGATGGTTAAGGAACGGTAGGCCGCGGGAAGCGCGCCTCGATCCGCGTGCCTGGGCCGTCGAGCAGTCGCACGTTCCCGTGCCAGCGGGCAGCGAGCTCCGCGACGATCGCAAGTCCAAGCCCCGTGCCCGGCCCCGCGCGGCGGCCGTTCGACCCGCGGTAGAAGCGGTCGAAGACGCGATCACGGTCCTCCGGGGGGATCCCGGGGCCGCTGTCCGAGACCGTCAGGGAGGCCTCGTCCCGTGCACCGTTCGCCTCGACCACGATCTCGCTACCGCTCGGGGTATAGCGCACCGCGTTCTCGATCAAATTGTCGAGGATGTGCGCGAGGTCGCCCGGATCGCCCCAGACCTCAGTCGGGGCGGAGACCTCCAGACGAAGCCTCTGGCCGGCCTCCTCAGCGGGTCGGCGCCAGCGCTCCACCGCCTGCGCGGCCTGGTCGCCGAGATCCACGCGTCTCCCGGTCGGCTCGGAGGAGGATGTGCGCGCGAGCTCGAGCAGGTCGTCGACGAGCGCACCGAGCCGGTCGACCTCGAGGTCGGCCTTGGCCGCCTCCTCCGCAGCGGGGCCGCCGCTTCTCCTGATCGACTCAAGGCGGAGCTTGAGGCCGGTCAGCGGGGTCCGCAGCTGGTGCGAGGCGTTCGCGACGAAATCCCGTTGTGCGGCAACGTTCGCCCCGAGCGTGTCCGCCATCCGGTTGAAGGAGCGTGCCAGGACGGCCAGCTCGCGCGGGCCGCTGGCGGGCGCCCGCGCACCGAGTTCGCCGCGGCCGAGCCGGTCGGCGGCGGCGACCAGCCGGCTGACTGGCCGCGCCACGGATCTGGCAAGGATCCAAGCGAGCGCCAGGCCGGCGGCGATGACCGTGAGGCCGATCAGCGCGAGCCGGAGCCAGCTCCGCCGCACGCTGGCGTCGAGGTCGGCCGTGGAGACTGCGACTCTCACTGCCCCGACGACCTGGCCGGCGTTGACCACGGGTACGGTCACGAGCAGCAGCTCCTCGTCCAACGTGTCGCTGAAGCGGCGCCGCGTGTCGATGCTTCCGGCAAGGGTGGCCACGAGCTCCGGCCGCTGCTCCGTCGCGTACACGCTGCCGACTCCCACCCGGCCGTCGGTGTCCGCGAGCAGCCGGCCTCGCCCGTCGACGACCAGGAGCCGCTCGCCCTGAGCTCTGGGAGTCTCGTCCAGGATGAGCTCGAGTCGCGGTGAGGGCAACGGCGTGACGTCGCTGGTCGTCGCCGTGGCTACGAGGTCAGCGATCCGTGTGCCCAGGATGGCAGCGTTCCCGAGCACGCCCGACTCGAACTCAGAGGTCGCGCGCCGGTCGACGTTCAGCGCCAGGGGGATCTCGAGCGCCAGCACCATCGCGGTCAGGAGATATGCCGCCGCGAGGACGAGCTGCGTCCGGAAGCTCACCCTGCGAGCTCGTCGTGGGAGGCGAACCGGAAGCCCACGCCGCGCACTGTGTGAACGTAGCGCGGGTCCCCCGGGTCGTCGCCGAGCTTCTTCCGAAGCGAGCTGACGTGCACGTCGAGCGTCTTCGTCGAGCCGAACCAGTTGACGTCCCAGACCTCGTTCATGAGCTCGTTGCGACGGATCACCTTGCCCGCCTGCTCGAGGAGCACGCAGAGGAGGTCGAACTCCTTGACGGTCAGCTCGATCTGCTCGCCGGCGCGGGTCACGACGCGGGTCTCGCGATTCAGGGCGACGTCTCCTACCACGAGAACGCCCTCCGCGGCGGCCGGTGCAGCCGCGGAGCGGCGCAGGATGGCGCGGAGCCGCGCAACGAGCTCAGCCACGCTGAAGGGCTTGGTGACGTAGTCGTCGGCGCCGAGCTCGAGCCCCAGGACGCGGTCGATCTCTTCGCCGCGCGCCGTGAGCATGAGGACCGGGACGCCCGACGCGGCGCGGATATCACGCAGAACCTCACGGCCGTCCCCGTCCGGAAGCATCACGTCGAGGAGGACGACGTCCGGCATGCGTGCCCGGAAGGCCTCCATCCCCGCGGCTGCGGTTGCCGCCCAAACGACGTCGAAGCCCTCCCGCGTGAGCGCCTGCTCGAGCGGCTCCGCGATCGACTCCTCGTCCTCGATCAGGAGAAGCATGCGCTTGGCCATGGCTCGAGTCACCATACGCGCCGCGGTCTCTCGGTGGATTGCCCGACCGTCAAGACCGCGTGACGATGGCGGCGTGGGGAGGTGAAACGGAGCCCTCTCCGAAAGCCCCGTCGGGCTCGCCTGCGCCCCCTCTACAATCGGACGGGTGATCGAGCGTTACTCCCGTCCGGCCATGAAGGCGATCTGGTCGGACGAGGGGAAACTCGCGCGGTGGCTCGAGGTGGAGCTTGCCGCGCTCGAGGGCTGGGCCGCGGCCGGCGGGGTCCCGGGCGACGCTCTGGCCGAGATCCGGGAGCGTGCCAAGGCTCCGACGCCGGAACGCGTCGCCGAGATCGAGGCACTGACGCAGCACGACCTCGCCGCTTTCGTGGATGCCGTCCAGGAAGAGCTGGGGCCCGTCGG
>JBBQXP010000164.1:0-3870 GCA_038209555.1 Gaiellales bacterium | reverse complement strand
GTCACCGCCGCCTCGACGCCCGCAATCTTCCCGACCGTCTCGGGGACGATCTTCTCCCGGAGTGTCCGAAGAGCCGCCCGCGAGGTTTCGTCGTCGCCGTTCCCGCGCAGCGGGACCTCTATCGCCGCCACGGTGTGCGCTAGGTTGACGTGCACGGCGATCGGCCCGCCCATCTGGCCGCTCGCGAGCGCCCGGCTTCGCAGCGCGGCGATCGCCTGTCGGACCTCGGGCGCGTTCACGTCCTCGGCGCGGACAGCGACAACCGACGGTGACTGCGTCTCGGGGAAGGCGGCCTGCATGCGCTCGTACGTCTTGACGACGCCGACGTTGGACGGCAGGTCGGTGAAGCTCGGAAGCTGCGTGTGCAGCGAGAGCGTCGGGATGGCCAGGGCGATGAGCCCGCCGGCCGCGAGCGATGCCGCCAACGCGGGGCGGCGGAGAACCGGCCGCATCAGCGAGGCCCACAGGCGCGGCTCGCCGCGCCTGTTCAGTCGGTGCACGAAGGGGATCCGGCCCCGGTTGATGCGGTCGCCGAGCCTGGCCAGGAGTGCTGGAAGAACCGTCAGGGAGCCGACCACGGAGACGGCGACGACGATCATCGTTCCCACGCCGATCGAGGTGAAGACCTTGTTCCCGGTCAAGAGCATCCCCGCCATGGCGATCAGGACAGTCAGGCCGGAGATGAGGACGGCCTGGCCGGAGGTAGCCGCGGTCTTCATGAGCGCATCGCTACTCGAGGCGCCAGCCGCCCGCTCCTCGCGCTCGCGACGCAGGTAGAAGAGCGAGTAGTCGACCCCAACGGCCATGGCCATTAGCAAGATCACCGACTGCGTCGCTTCGGCGACCGGGATGACGTGGCTGACCACGCTGCTCAGACCGAGCGTCGCGAGCACCGCTGAGATCGCGAGAAGCACGGGCAGGCCGGCGGCCACGAGGGCGCCGAAGGCCAGGAGCATGATGACGAGCGTGACCGGGATAGATGAGTACTCGGCGCGCTTGAAGTCCTTCTCCTGCGTGCTGCCGACCTCGTGGTCTGCGCTCGCCCCGCCGAGCTCGCCGATGAAGAACTGCGGATGCGTCTGCTGCGCCTCCCGCACCGCCGCCAGCATCGGCTCGATCCGCTCGCTGGCCGTCTCGCCGTCGCCGCGAACGTCGAACTCGATGAGCGCAGAGTGGCCGTCCTTCGAGACACGCCCACCCTCCGATCCGTATGGACCGGAGACGTTCTTCACGCCGGGCAAGGCACCGAGGCGTGCCATTACTTCGGAGACAGTGGCTTTGAAGGCTGGGCCAGTCGCCTCGCGCGTCGCACTCTGGACGAGAACGGTCTCGCTGGCCACGTTTGCGAAGCCGGCGTGCTCGAAGATCTTCTCCGCCCGCGCCGTCTCGCCGGAGGCGGTGTCGGCGTCCGCGAGCTCGCGGCTTCCGACGACCTGCCCGAGGGCGACCGCGACGATCGCAGCCGCCAGCCAGCCGAAGACAGCTGTCTTCCAGTGGTCTGCGCTCCAGCGGCCCGCCCGGGCCGCAACGTTCAGCGGGGTCATGCTCGCTCCCTACTTGTGTGTGTCGGCGTTGGAGCGGATCGTCGGCGCCGGGCGAGCATGCGACCAGCCGGGGAGCCGCCCACTTTGGTAGGGGCAGCGGTGCTCTTTCTCATTCCGGCCTGCCGGTAGAGATCGCCGCCGGCCCGCTAGCTCGGAAGGCCAACGCTGGGCGCAAGAAGAGGCGCGCAAGCGAGACGGCGTACGGCCAGGCGGTCGGGACGACACCGAGGAACGCGTCGATGACGATCGCGACGTGAGCTGCGAGGGCGCAGCTCCTTATCCGTCGGGTTCCGGCCCTTCGTTCACGTCGAAGGATAGGTCAATGCCAACCGCGGACTTGTCGGTCAAACGCTCGCGTAGTACCAATCGGTGCCGAGTCGCATGTGAAGACGAGCTGGATGCAGAACGCCGCCTTGCGATGGCTCAGCGGCCTCGTGCTTGTGCTTGCTCTATCTGTTTCTAGCTCCGAGGTGGCCGCAGCCGATCTGGGGCTTGTTTTCAAGCAGGCGCAGGCCGCACCAGGGGAACGAGTGCTTCTCTACTCCGGCTTGCGAAGCAGTGGCCGAGCGACTGCCTACCCGCCCCTGAAGGGAATCGAGGTCTATTTCGTCCCTCTGTCGCTAGCGAAACGTCAGACGAACCTCCGCTCACGGGGGCGGCCAGGTGACGCACGGTGGCTTCCGCTCGGCCCGCCCCGCCAGACCGAGGCCGGGGTCGTGCGGATGTGGATTACGGTGCCCGAGGTCCCGAGCGGCGATTACACGGTCGGCTTCTGGTGTAAGAAGTGCGGACCCCCGAAGGGCGACTTCTTCACGAGCGCGTTTCCGGACGAGCGCTGGTCGGGCAGACCTCACTACACGATCCTCCGTGTGACAGAACCTCGTCCGCCCCTCAGTGAAGCGGCGCCCGTCACACCGACGTCTGACTCTGGCTCAGAGAGCCGCGCGTGGCTACTCGCGCTGGGGAGCGTTGGTGGCGCGCTCGCACTCGTGGCAGCTCTCTGGAGGCTGCGTCGACGGAGCTAAAACTCCGGCCAACGCCGCTGCGCTCGAGAAGGTCAAGCCTTGGACGAGGCGCCCGACGACATCATCCGGCGGAGCGTCGTGCTCAGCTGGAATCGCCGCATCCCGCCGCCGCCTCCTGCGGAGTACTAGGGCGCCGGTGATAAGGACAAGCATGGACAGGCTCGCGACCGTACTTGCCCGCGGCCGCTTCACGGCGGCGAGCCTAGCCGCCACTGTGCACGGAGCCGCTACCGACCGACGGGAGCAGGCTGGCACTGCCCGGCTCCTCACACCGTGATGACGACCTTCCCTCGAGCGTGTCCCTCTTCCAGATACCGGATGGCCTCGGGGACATCCCTCAGCGGATACGTCCTATCGACGACGGGCATGACCTTGCCGGCCTCGATGAGCTCCTTCAGGAACTGCAGGTCATTCCTGTTTGGCTTCATAAGAAACGCGCCGAGCTTCTGGCTGACGAACGGTGACAACAGGAACGCTTTGATGATGCGATCCACGGGCCCGATCCAACGACCGCCCGATTCTCCGCTGGTTAGTACGAGAGTGCCCTTGGAGCTGAGCGCGCGCCTGCAGTCTGATGGCGAACGCGTCCCTGCCAACTGGAGGATGAGATCGTACTTCTGCCCACTCTGGGTGAAGTCCTCCCGGGTGTAGTCGATGAAGTGGTCCGCGCCGAGCGAGCGGACCATCTCCAGGTTCCTCGTGCTGCAGACGGCGGTCACGTCGGCGCCGAACGACTTCGCGATCTGCACGGCGAACGTCCCCACGCCCCCCGACGCCCCGATGATCAAGACCTTCTGCTCTCGCTGGAGCTTTCCGGCGTCACGAAGACCTTGCAGGGCCGTCAACGCGGCCAGAGGTACCGCCGCTGCTTGTTCGAACGTCAGGTTGGCCGGTTTCAGCAGCAATAAGCCCTCCGAGACACAGGTGTACTCGGCGAAGCCACCCATCTCGACATTGGCGAACACCTCATCGCCTGGGCGAAACCGCGTCACGTCCTTGCCGACGGCTTCGACGTGTCCCGAGATGTCGCGTCCCAGAACACCGTTCTTTGGTTTGCCCAGTCCGGCCTGCGGTCGCATGATGTACGGCAGGCCTCTCATGAAGTGCCAGTCGGCGGGATTGGCGGAAGCTGCGCGAACGCGTACCAGCACCTCATCGTCTTTGACCACCGGCGTGTTGATGTCCTTGAGTTCCAGGACATCAGGTGAGCCGTACTCGCCTTGGACGATTGCCTTCATCGTGTTCTCGTGATCCGCCGCCAGTTTGATCGAAGCGGCAAGTCAGCCGATCTTCAGTACGGC
>JBBQXP010000163.1:0-4097 GCA_038209555.1 Gaiellales bacterium | reverse complement strand
GCGACGCTCGAGTTCCTCCGCGCAATCGACTACGACCTCCCGGACTGGGCCGAAGAGTTCATGACCCGCATGGAGACGGTCCTCGGGGAGGCGTACTCGGAGCCGGCGGCGGACGTGCGCGGCTACGTCGCCTCCGTGAAGACGTAGAACGAGTGAAATCCCGGATCCGGCGCTGGTCGGGCGAGGATCAGGGGACGAGACAGCTCCCAAACTCGAATGTGATCAACTCGCCGTTTCGGAAGCGCTCGACGAGCCTGATGCTGTCCGCGAGCCCGCCACTGGTGCTCACGATTTGCAGCATGTGAGTGGCCGTTATCACCTCGGCCCCCGTGTTCGAGTTGAACGTACCTCCGAACCAGATGGCTCCCCGCAGTGAGTAGACGTTGCCGGCGGCGTCCTCGAGCACTACGTGCCTCGGCGTCGCGGTGAATGTGAAGTTCGTATTGCCGGACGCAGCCTCCCCCTCGTGCAGGACGGTCTCGATCGTCCCGGAGGTGACCGTATAGACCCTGTCCGGGCACGGCAGCACGTCGCCGGTGATGTCGTCCGAAAAATGCTGGGCCGGGCTACTCGCCAGCGCAGGCATGGCCCCGCCAATGCGAGAGCTGCGATGAGTAGTACGAGGCGCTTCATTGCTCCCCCTTTTTCTTGGGACTTCGACAGCCGGACCAGGCTAGGAGCGAGCGACGCCGCGCGCATCGCCGGCTCGTGCGATCTTTTCTCGCTCTCGAGAGTGACCTTCCGCGGCGCGGAATCGCTCGCGAAGTTGATGTGGACCGAGAGAAGGTTCGTTACCTTCCGCTCATGGCTCTGAGTCGCTTCGCGCGGAGCCGCGCCGATCTGCTGCTGGCGCTCGGTCTCACCGCCCTCGCGCAGATCGAGATCTGGTCACGGCAGATCGAGGCCGACCACGTGGCGTACGCGGCGCTCGCCCTCCCGATCACGCTTTCGCTGGCGTGGCGCGTGCGGGCGCCGTTGGTTGTCCTCGCCGTCGTTTGCGGCGCCTTCTTCCCCTCGGCCTCCTGTTTCCGCTCTCCGGGGAGGCCGCGGTCGCCGTCGTGGCCGCGCTGCTCATCGCGCTCTACTCGGTCGGTGCGCATACCGGTGGCTGGCAAGCCGTCGCGGGTGTCGTTGCGACACTCGCAGTCGTGCTCGGCGGTGTCGCCACCGACCCAGAGCAAGCGGACCTGGCCAGTTACGGCTTCTTCCTCTTCGTGGTCGGCGGGCCGTGGGTGGCCGGTCGAGCGATCCAACATCGACGGCTCAGCGAGCGGAGCCTGGAGGCGCGGGCGATGACGGCGGAGCGCGAGCGCGAGGAAAGGGCGCGGGTCGCGGTCGCGGAGGAGAGAGCCAGAATCGCGCGTGAGCTCCACGATGTCGTCGCGCACGCGATCAGCGTCATCGTCGTTCAAGCGCGTGGCGGTCGACGGTCGCTCGCGATGGCGCCGGACGAGGCGCGGGAGGCCTTCGACTCGATCGACGCGACGGGCCGCGAGGCGTTTGCCGAAATGCGGCGCCTGCTCGGGATGCTGCGAAAGGGCGACGAGGAGCTCGCGCTCGCGCCACAACCGAGCCTCCGGCACCTGGAGACTCTGATCGCGCAGATCAAAGACGCGGGGCTACCCGTGGGTCTTGTCGTGGAGGGGGATCCGATCGACCTGCCGCCCGGCGTCGACCTCACCGCGTACCGAATCGTCCAGGAGGCGCTGACGAATGCGCTCCGGCATGCCGGCCCCGCGATGGCACACGTCGTGGTCCGGTACGGAGTGCACGACCTGGAGGTCGAAGTAACCGATACCGGGCGGGGGCTAGGCGACGAAAATGGGACGGGCCACGGGCTCGTCGGTATGCGCGAGCGGGTAACGCTCTTCGGCGGCGAGCTCGAAGCCGGCCGCGGCCGCGAGGGTGGCTTCGCAGTGCGAGCGCGGCTGCCGCTGGCCTCGGAGCGATTGTGAGCATCCGCGTGCTTCTGGCCGACGACGAGCGCCTCGTGCGCGTTGGCTTTCGCATGATCCTGAAGGCAGAGCCGGGCCTCGAGGTGATAGGTGAGGCTGCGGACGGCCTCGAGGCGATCGAGGCTGTCGCGGAGCTTCAGCCGGATGTCGTGCTGATGGACATCCGGATGCCTAAGCTTGACGGTCTCGAGGCAACACGGCGCATTCTCGCCGGCCCTGGGCCATGTCCGCGCGTGGTCGTGCTGACCACGTTCGACCTCGACGAGTACGTCTACGAGGCGCTGCGCGCCGGAGCCTGCGGATTCCTGCTCAAGGACGCGCCCGAGGACCAGCTCGTGGCCGCGATCCGCATCGCCGCGGAAGGGGGCGCTCTGTTCTCACCCTCCGTGTCGCGCCGTCTGATCGAGGAATTCACCAGGCGGTCGTCACCGCGAGAGCCACCGGCCGCGCTCGCAGAGCTAACTCCGCGCGAGCGCGAGGTGCTCCAGCTGCTCGCGCGAGGGCTCTCGAACCAGGAGATCGCGGCGAAGCTCGTGGTCAGCGAGCACACCGCGAAGACGCACGTCGCCCACATCCTGTCCAAGCTCCGTCTTCGCGACCGGATCCAGGCCGTGGTCCTCGCATACGAGACCGGCCTCGTGCAGCCGGGCGAGGCCGAGAGCCCACGAGCCTCGGCGAGTCGGTAGCCGAGCGACGTACGGCCTGAATGAACTCCTGCGTTTGAGAGCCTTAGCTTCGAGGAAGTGTAGGTTTGGCCCGCTCAGCGACCGTTGGGAGCTCGAATGCTTCTCGTACTGCTCATCATCATCCTGGTGCTCGCACTAGGTGGCGGCATCTTCATCAGCAAGTTTCTCTTCCTGCTGCTGCTCCTACTCCTTCTGCTGCTTCTCTTCCGCGGGAGCCTCTAAGAACTCGAACCGAAATGAAGGGACCCGCTCCCTGACGACGAACACCGTCGGCATCCGTCGTCAAGCTGGGAGGGGTGCCGATGGCTCTTGCGCCGTGGATCGTGTCGGACGAGTTGTGGGAACGGATCGAGCCGCTGTTGCCGAAGGTGGAGCGTCGCTTCCGCTATCCGGGCCGGAAGCGGCTGCCTGACCGGCAGGCGTTGCAGGGGATCTTGTTCGTGCTGCACACGGGGATCGCGTGGCGGCATCTGCCGCTCGAGCTCGGCTTCGGCGGCGGCTCGACCTGTTACCGCCGATTGGACGAGTGGCAGCGAGCCGGTGTGTGGGAGCGGCTGCACGCTGTCCTGCTCGCCGAGTTGCGGGCCGCCGGCGAGCTCGAATGGTCGCGCGCGGTCGCCGACTCCAGCCACGTGCAAGCGAAAAAAGGGGCTCCGAGACGGGCCCGAGCCCGGTTGATAGAGCCAGAAACGGGTCGAAGCACCACCTCCTCGTCGACGCCACGGGGATCCCGCTCGCGTGGACGGTCACAGGCGGCAACCGCAACGACGTCACCCAGCTGATCCCGCTCGTCGAGCGGATCCCGCCCGTGCGCGGCACGGTCGGTCGGCCGCGAAAGCGGCCCGACCGTCTCACGGCCGACCGAGGCTACGACCACGACAAGTACCGGCGCGAGCTCCGCCGTCGTCGCATCGCACCGGAGATCGCTCGCCGCCAGACCGAGCACGGCTCCGGCTTGGGTCGCGCCCGCTGGGTTGTCGAGCGCACCTTCGCCTGGCTGCACCACTTCAAGCGGCTGCTCGTCCGCTACGACCGCCGGCACGAGATCCACGAAGCCTTCCTCGCCATCGGCTGCTGCCTCGTCTGCTTCAGGAGGCTTCAGAACTCATTGTGATTCGAGTACTAAGCGCGGATGGCTGGTGCCGACTGCTAACGCCTACGAACGAGTCGATAGGTAGCGAGTCGGCGCGTTTTCGGTTACGTCGCGACCGCGAGCTTCGCTTGGTATACCGACAGCAGGTCGGGCAGCTCCATCTCGGGAGGATTGTTCAAATCAAGCCCCGAGATATCGAGGACGCGCTGCTTGAACCAAAGGTCGAACTCGTCAAGCACGCGCTCCCCGCCGTCCTCATGGCCCGTGACGACGGCGAAGCGAAGGCTGCCTCGGCGAACTGTCGCGTATTCGGTGCGCGTCAGCTCCACGTCGTCCGTGCAAGCGAGGTCGCTGCACTCGCAG
>JBBQXP010000162.1:0-4203 GCA_038209555.1 Gaiellales bacterium | reverse complement strand
CGCTTCGACGATCTCCGCGCCGGTGCCATCGTAGTGTGCGCGGGGGTTGGCGTCGTTCGCGTACTGGAACGGCATGAAGTAATGCGGTTCCCGCTCGGCCATCCTGAGCGCCAGGCGGACAGCTCCGTTCGACCCCTCGTCCGCCGACGAGAAGACGACGTTCGCTCCGTAGAGCTGGAGCAGCCGTACGCGCTCCTCCGTCGCGTTCGCAGGGATGACGCAGGTCAGGGGGTAGCCCTTGAGCTTGGCCACCATGGCCAGCGAGATGCCGGTGTTTCCGCTTGTCGGCTCGAGAAGCTCGCGACCCGGCTCGAGCTCACCGGAGGCCTCGGCGGCCTCGATCATCGCCTTCGCGACACGGTCCTTCGTCGAGCCGGTGGGATTCTGCCCCTCGAGTTTCGCGTAGAGCGTGACGCCCTCGTGCGGCGCGAGGCGCGGCAGCTCGATGAGCGGCGTCGACCCGATCAGGTCGAGCATCGAGGGAACGAGGACACGCTCGCCGCCTGCCATCGCCGGCAGGAGGATGACGGTGGATCCCTCGCCGACCGGCGTGTCGAGGCCCTGGAGGGTGCGGGCGTCCTCGTTGTCGACGTAGACGTTCACGAACGGCGCGATCTCACTCCCGTCGTCGAGCACCTGGCTTCCGAGTCCAGGGAAACGGCCGGCCAGGTCCCCGAGCACGTCGCGCAGGGTCTGGCCGGTGGCCTCCACCTCGCGCGCACCTCCGACCTCGGCGCGCAGGGTGGGTGGGATTCGGACGCGGGTCACGCCGTCACCTGCGTCCTGCCGCCCTGGCAGAACTCAACGTAGTCGATGTAGTCGGTAATCGTCGGATGCTCACTACAGACCGGGCACGCGGGGTCGCGGCGCAAGGAGACCTCGGTGAACGTCGTCTCGAGCGCGTCGAAGAGAAGGAGCCTGCCGACGAGCGGCTCTCCGATCCCGAGCGCGAGCTTGAGCGCCTCGCTCGCCTGGAGCGAGCCGACGATGCCGGGGAGCACTCCAAGCACGCCGCCCTCGGCGCAGCTCGGCGCGAGCTCGGGCGGAGGCGGCTGCGGGAAGAGACAGCGGTAGCAGGGGCCCTCGAAGGGCTTGAACACGGTCGTCTGACCCTCGAAGCGGTAAATCGACCCGTGGACTACCGGGATCTTGTGCCAGACCGAGGCGTCGTTCAGGAGGTAGCGGGTCGGAAAGTTGTCGGCCCCGTCGACGATCACGTCCCAGCCCTCGCCGAGGATCCGGTCGACGTTCTCCGAGGTGAGCCGCTCCTTGAAGACCTCGACCGTCACGTCGGGGTTCAACGCCTCGATGGTGCGCTTGGCCGACTCTGCCTTCGAGTCACCCAGGCGCTCCTGCGAATGGACGATCTGGCGCTGCAGGTTCGTCTCGTCGACGACGTCATCGTCCACGATCCCCAGCGTGCCGACCCCGGCCGCGGCCAGATACAGCGCCGCCGGTGACCCGAGCCCGCCCGCTCCGATCAGGAGCATGCGTGAGTCCAAAAGCCTCCGCTGGCCCTCCTCGCCGACCTCGGGGATCAGGAGATGGCGGCTGTAGCGCCGGCGCTGCTCATCGCCGAGCGCGCGCGGCAGGTCGAACGGGAATCCGTTTCGCTTCCAGTCGGTGAACCCGCCCCTGAGCGACAGGACGTTCTCGTAGCCGAGCTCTTCGAGCGACTTTGCGGCGAAAGCCGAGCGGCTGCCGCCGGAGCAGTAGACGACCAGCGGCCGCGCATGATCGGGTGCTGCGGCCTCGACGCGCGACTCCAGGGACCCGCGGGGGACGTGGACCGCGCCGGGAATGTGTCCTTCCTCCCACTCGTCGCGCTCCCTGACGTCGACGACCACCGGGTTTTCCGACTCTAGGAGAGCGCGCGCAGAAGGCGCGTCGATCTCGTCGATCTCCGCCTTCACCTGCTGTAGAAGCTCGCGGTAGGAAGCCATTGCTTCACTGAGTATAGCGAGACGAAGCCAGCGCAAGTCGGGGTGCGGGGTACGCTCGAACGGTGTCTCCTCGGACCCGAGTCCTGGTTCTAATGACGGCTGCGGCCGTCCTCGTCGTGACTGCGGTGATCGCCGGCGCGCTCCTCCAGAGTGACGGCAGGGGGGCCGATTCCTCGCCCCCTGCGCCGCCCCTCCACCTGGGCATTCTCCCGGGCGAGTCCCACGCGCGCGAGCTCATCTCGGCCGAGCAGGACTACGAGCGCGGCGAGCGGGAGACTGCCCTACGGAAGTTCCGAGCCGTCCTCCGCGCGGACCCGGCGTCCATCGAGGCGGCCGTTGGAGCAGCCCTCGCCGCCTGGCCGGAGGGGAGCCTCGGCCGCCTACGGGCCCTCGTCGATTCGCATCCCGGGAGCGGGGTCGCACGGCTCCATCTCGGGCTCGCGCTCGGCGCGGCCGGCGACCCGAAGGAAGCCGAGCGCGAGTGGCGAGAGGCCGAAGCGCGGGACCCGGACACCCCCGCGGCGCTCGAGGCGGAATCGCTCCTCCATCCGAACATGGCGCCGGGACGACCCGTCTTCATCACGGCGGCGCAGCCACCGGAGTCCATCCAGAAGCTCGGGACGGTTGCGCAGGAGGCGGCCCTCAGGCGGAGAGCTGAGCGCGGCGGGGCCGCCGACTGGCTCGTCCTGGGCACCTTCCTGCAGAGGATCGAGAGGCCGGTCGCCGCCCGCCGGGCCTACGATCGCGCTCTCGAACTGGCGCCCGAAAGCCTCGAAGCCCGGACAGCGGTCGCCGTCGTTCGCTTCGACAAGGACGACCCGGCGGATGCGTTCTCGCGCCTCGGGCCCCTCGCTCGCCGCAGCCCGCGGTCATCGCTGGTACGGTTCCACCTGGGGGTCTTGTTGCTTTGGATACAAGCTGTGGAAGAGGCAACGAAACAGCTCCAGCTCGCAACGCAAGGAAATAACCCGTTTTATGCGCTCCAGGCCGAAGATCTTCTCTCGCGTCTGTCTCAAATTTAGGACTTGCAAGCTACCAAGATAGGCCGCACGGCCTATGCGACCGTCCGGGAACCGTGCAAAAGTGCCGCCACCCGCGGCCGAAGTCGTGACAGATCGGCCGTTGACGTAGCCCGGGGGGGCGCCTACGGTCAGGAGGGGGTCTCAGTGGGAGCAGGTAGGGGGAATGGGGGAGTAGCGACGGTGATCGTCGAGCACGAGGAAGCGAGGGCGCTCGTCAAGCACGGTCAGGAGGCTGGCTTTCTGACCCACGATGAGGTGGCGCTGGCGCTGGACGAGCTCGACCTCGACGTCGCCGAGATCGAGGATTTCTACTCGACTCTCGACGAGCTGCAGATCGAGGTCCTCGAAGAGGCCCCGGCCGAGCAGGCTCCCGAAAGGGTTCAGGAGGCGCGAGAAGTATCGACGGACGCGCTGCAGGTTTTCCTGAAGGACATCGGACGCGTACCGCTTCTGACGGCGCCGCAGGAGGTCGAGCTCGCCAAGCGCATCGAGCGGGGCGACCATCGGGCGAAGCAGAAGATGGTGGAATCGAACCTCCGCCTGGTCGTCTCGATCGCAAAGAACTATCGAAACCAGGGCTTGCCGTTCCTCGATCTGATTCAGGAGGGGACGATCGGCCTCGTCCGCGCGGCCGAGAAATTCGACCACCGCAAGGGCTTCAAATTCTCCACCTACGCGACATGGTGGATCAGGCAGGCAGTTGCGCGGGCTCTTGCCGACAAGGCGCGCACGATCCGAATGCCCGTGCACGTGGTCGAGAAGCTGAACAAGATCGGCCGTGCGGAGCGGAAGCTCCTCTCGGAGCTGGGGCGCGATCCAACCGCAGCGGAGGTCGCCGAGGAGCTCGATCTCGAGGCCGGCGAGGTCGAGCAGATCCGAAAGAGCGCTCAGACGCCAATTTCGCTCGAGAAGCCCGTGGGCGACGAGGAAGAGTCCGAGTTCGGCCATTTCCTCGCCGATGAAAACGCGATCGCACCCGACGGAGCAGCTGAGGAGACCCTCAGGAAGGAAATCCTAAAGCGTGTCCTGACGGGCCTCTCGCACCGCGAGCGCCGCGTCCTCGAGCTTCGCTACGGCCTGGACGGCGAGCACCCGAGGACGCTCGACGAGGTCGGCCGTACGTTCAACGTCACGCGTGAGCGCGTGCGACAGATCGAAAACCAGAGCCTGAAGAAGCTGCAGGCGATGGCCGAGTCCCAGAAGCTGAAGGACGTCGCTGCGTGACCGCGGTGGGCGTG
>JBBQXP010000161.1:0-4281 GCA_038209555.1 Gaiellales bacterium | reverse complement strand
CACGCGCGCCGTGCCGTCCGTGGGCGGCAGCAGCGTGGTGAGCATGTGAACGGTCGTCGACTTGCCGGCTCCGTTCGGCCCGAGGAAGCCGAAGATCTCTCCGCTGGAGACGAAGAGGTCGACGCCGTCGACGGCTCGAGGGCCCTTCTTGTACTGCTGGACCAGGCCTTTTGCTTCGATCGCGTTCTCAGCCACGACGGCCACCCTAGATGCTTATCGTTGAGGTTGTCAAGAATTGATGTTGCATACTATCGATGCTGTCACCTATTATGCGTGCTATATGCAGACCGCTCCTCCCAGATCGTTGGCCGTCGCCCGCGAGGCGTGGGGCACGGTCTTCCAGATCTCCCTGGCGAACCGATGGCGCTTGATGGCAGCTCTCGAAGAGTACGGCCTCACCTTCCCCCAGGCCCACGCCCTGCGGCTCCTCGATCCGGAGCGGCCCTCACCGATGAACGAGATCGCCGATCGCCTCGTCTGCGATGCCTCGAACGTGACGGGCATCGCCGACCGGCTCGAGGCCAGGAGCCTGATCGAGCGACGAGTCGGCTCGGGCGACCGGCGAGTGAAGATGCTCGCGCTGACGCCCACAGGCGTGGAGGTGCGCGAGCGCGTGATCGAGGCCATGACCGAGCCGCCGGCCGAGATCGCGGCCCTCTCCCCCGCCGACCAGCGGGCCCTCCGGGACATCCTCCGGCGCGCCGTTGCCGCCAGCTCCGTTCTGTAGTGCGAAATTCCAGCGGCGCGTTCTGCCCAGAGACCCTACTGAGGAAGCTCGAAGCGTCCCAGCGTGACGAGACGTCCGCGCGCTAGATCGAAAGCTCTTCCCCGAAGACCCAGATGCCTGCTCCGATGGCGAACGCGGCCGCGCCCACGGCGATCGCGGCGGATGCAAGCGCGGCCCGGCCCTCTGTGTCGCTCCTACGTCGCCCCTCCGCGCCAAGCGTCGCGCCGAGGCCGCCGAACATGATCGGTGCGCTGACGAAAAACGCCAGTACTCCGACGAGGCCAAGCAGCGCGCAGATGAAGCCGACCTTCGCTGGGCGGTTCCGCGCGCTGGCGTCCTCCCAGGCCCGGCGGCCGACAAACGCGAAGAGCGCGAACGTCAGCAGGATGACCAGCGGGACGAGGACGAGGCCCTCCCGGTCCTGGGGCACGAAGAACGTCGCCAGTCTCCACCACGAATCGCCTGTGTCTCTGATCCCCTGGATTTTGGGGAAGAAGACCGCGGCGCTCGCCGTAACCACCGCCCCCGCCCAGAGGAGCGTCTTGTTGGCGAGCAGGGTTCGCGCTTCCACGCGGCGGAGCGTAACCCCGCGCGGGCTGTAGCGGGGTGGCAAGTAACGATCCGCTCGACCTCCCCCCTTTCGAGGGATAGGAAATGGCTCCGGCTGCCCGATCTCTTGTGGGTATGCGGCGGAGCGCCACCGAGCAAATTCCTCCGGCCCTGACACTCGGCGTCATCGTTGCCGCGGCCCCCTTCGCGCTGATCTACTCCGTCGCTCACCGACACGCTCACTTCAGTGGCCAGGTCCATTTCAGCGGCGTCGGGCTGACCGCACTTGCAGCCGCTTTCGCAGCGCTGGCCCTCACCATTGCCGGTGCCAGGCGGCGAGACAGCAGGACGGTGCTCGTGGGTACAGCCTTCTCCGTCATGGCCTCGCTGCTCGCCCTGCACGGGATCGCCACCCCCGGAATCCTGATCGGGATGAACGGGGTCGTGGCCTTCACCGGCGGCGCGACCCTCCCTGTCGGGGCTGCCGTGCTTGCGCTGTCGGCTCTACCAGCTCTTCGCCGGTCCAGAACCGTCCGGCCGCTCGTCTACCTCCAAATCGGGCTGCTCTGCGCAGTCCTCTCGCTCGGGGTCATCGGGATGCTCGTCCCAAGCGCAGTCCCAAACGTGCCCACGGCTGGGAGTCCGGCGGCGATCACCCTGCTCGTTGTCGGTCTTGCGTTGTTCGCGCTCTTGGCCGTGCGGGCAGTGCGAACCTTCCTGCTGACGCGCCGACTTGCCGACCTCGTCGTTGCCATCGGCATCGTCTGGCTCGCTTCCGCCCTGCCGCCCGCAATGCTCCTCAACTTCATGGAGCTCGGCTGGTGGCTCGGGCATGGGTTCGAGCTGCTCGGAATCGTGGCCGTCGGAGTGCCGGTCGCTCTCGACCTACGTCGCGCCGCGCAGTCGCGGCCTCTGACCGGCGACGTCTGCTGCGCCGACCTCGTCGCTGCCGAAGAGGCCTTCCTGGGTGCGCAAGTCCGCGCCCTTACTCTTAGCCTCGCCCGAAAGGACGAGTACACAAAGGAGCACACTCGGCGAGTCGCGATCCGCGCAGTCCAGGTGGGCGAGGAGCTGGGTCTGACGGGGGGACGGTTGCGGGCGCTGGCGACGGGTGCGCTCGTCCATGACATCGGCAAGCTTCTGGTGCCCGATGCGATCCTCCAGAAGCCCGGCCCGTTGACCGACGAGGAGTTCACGATCATCCAGCGCCATCCCGAGTGGGGCGAGAAGATGCTCGCTGAGCTTGGCTTTCCGGCGAACGTCAGGCAGCTCGTCCGTGACCACCACGAGCGCCTGGACGGATCCGGGTATCCGCACGGTTACGAGGGATCGCTGATTTCTTTCGACACTCGCATCCTCGCCGTGTGCGACGTCTACGACGCGCTCATCTCCCGTCGGGTCTATCGCGACGCATGGACGCATGAGCGCGCGGTCGCGCTTCTGCATGAGGAGAGCGGCACCTCGTTCGACGCCAAATGCGTGGCCGCCCTGGAGCGCGTGCTCTCCCGCGAGCGCGCGCCGGCCGCCGCAGCCGTCTAACCGGCTCCGCCGGAAACGTCCGGCTCCCATGCGGCTTCCACGACGTAACCGTCCGGGTCGAGGCACTTGACGCTGACGTAGCCAGGCTCGTCCCACTCCTCGGCGATGGGGACGCCATAGGCGGCAAGACGGTCTCGAAACGCCAGAACAGCGTCGCGACTTGGAAGACCGATCCCGAAGTGGAAGAAGGTCGGCAGCGTTACCGGCTCATCGGTCGGCCCAAGAGCGAGAGAGAACCCATCGGCGTTGTTACGAGTCGTACTTCGGCTTCGACGCGGAGCCTTCGCGGTGGTACGACGGGGGTGTCCTGATGCTCTTAGAAGTGGCGCGACCGCTCCTGGTCGGCGACGGCGAGGGCCAGATGCTCCACGATGTAGGCGAACGTATCGAGTGACCGAGGATCGATCAATCAGGAGGTTGGCATCACGCGGTTCCCTTGACCGGCGACAAGTTTCCCATTGCATTTCACCATTCGGTTAAATAGATGTATGGTGGAACATCCAGATGGCGGTCGATCAGCTCAGCAACACGTTCGCGGCTCTCGCCGACCCGACCCGCCGTGCCATCCTGGCGCGGCTCGCCACCGGGGAGGCGACGGTCACCGAGCTGGCCGAACCGTTCGCCATCAGCCTCCCGGCAATCTCGAGGCATCTGAAGGTGCTCGAGCGTGCCGGGCTGATCGTTCGCGGACGCGCCGCGCAGTGGCGGCCGAGCAGACTGGATGCCCGGCCCCTCGAAGACGCGACAGACTGGCTGGAGCACTACCGCCAGTTCTGGGAGGGCAGCCTCGACCGCCTCGACGACCATCTCCGACGGATCCAGAAAGGACAGACCGAATGACTGAAGCATCGAGCAGCACGAAGGCCCATCGCGAGCTCACGATCACGCGCGTTCTCGACGCCCCCCGCGAGCTGGTCTGGAAGGCGTGGACGGACCCGGAGCAGTTCGCCTACTGGTTCGGCGCGGAGCTGGATGTCCCGGTGGACACGGTCTCGCTGGACGTCAAGCCGGGCGGCGCCTGGAAGGCGCAGATGATCGCCGAAGACGGCACCGAGATGCCTTTCGGCGGCTTCTACCGGGAGGTGCAGGAGCCTGAGCGGCTCGTCATCACCTTCGAGGAAGCTGGGGCAAGCGACGAAGAGCGGCAGGTGCTGACCGTCACCTTCAACGATCTCGGCGACAAGACCGAGGTGACTCTCAACCATGCCGGAGTCCTCGAGCAGGAGCACTTCGACGGGCTCCAGGGTGGCTACAACTCGTTCTTCGACAAGCTGGAGGAATTCCTGGCGAAGGCCTAGGGCTCCGGTCAGGTTCGCGCCCTACACGCCATCGGCGCGTCGGGGAAGGAAGCCCGAGCAGAGGAGATCAGCCTGCTCGATGACCCCGTCGCCGAGGCTGCAGTAGAGGTGCTGCTCGACGACGAACGGGTCACCTTCCTCGACGCCCTCGAACCGGTAGGAGATGTG
>JBBQXP010000160.1:0-4367 GCA_038209555.1 Gaiellales bacterium | reverse complement strand
AACCTCCATGGTAAGGAGGGGGTCGACGGTTCGAGTCCGTCAGAGGGCTTGATTTGCAGGGGTTTTTCGCGATTCGAATGACTCCTTCCGTAAGCGTGCGAACGCAATGCGAACATGGCTCGCAAATGCGCTGCAAAGCGGGCATCTCTGCGTGACTTCAATTTGGGACACGCGGGCATGTGCGGGCACGCCTGGGGCAGCCACGCCGCTCAGTCGAGCACCTTCTGCTAGGTGCCGAGCGGCCTGCAGAAGCTGAATGCGCTGCTACACCGCACGATGAGCCTCCAGCACCGCGCCCGCGGCGGGACCGCGCCGCGATGCGGCCGAAATGATGACGCCGAAGGGATTCATCGCCGACGAGGGTGTTGCGCGCATGCTCGCCGTCATGGTACGCGTCGTTGCAAGGCCCGCCTATATGAAGAAGATGATGTGGCTGATGCCGCGGATGCGCCGCGCGGTTCCGTATCTCGGCTACCTCGACGCGGCCGGCCAGAAGCCCTCGTGATTCCACTAAGCGAGCTCGCCCGACTCGTGTCGGCATCCGGAACCGGCGATCTCCGGAGTGCGATCCAGCCGTTCTGCCTGCGCTAAAACCGCATGGCTATGCCGTTTCCGCGCCATGGGTGCCCTCCCCCAGCAGCTTCCCCCACATTCGGAACCCTGTTCTCCACTCGGGCAACGACCACCCTTGTCACAGACGGGTGGGCGCGTAGCCCTTACTCGCCCGGCCGAAGCACGTGCCTGTTCTCCAATGCGTATGCGACGGCCGCGTCGGAATTGATCTGCCGCCCTTGTGCGCAAGTGGCTTCGAAGGACTCATCGTCGACGGCGGCGCGCGCAATCGCTAGGAAGCGCTCGCCCACTTTCCGCGCGGCCGGGGACGGGGGCGCCTTGATCGCAGCATGCAGGCTCTCTGCTGCGCCGGAGAGGAGGGCAGCCCGGAGTGGCTCCCCTTGTACCGCGGCGATGCCGGCGAGCGCATGCAGGCACTCCACGGTCGTTCGCTTGTCGCCGAGCTCGTGCGAGAGCAAAAGACCCTCGATGCAGAGCGCCGCTGCACGTTCGGCGTCTCCGGCCGCGAGCGCCACGAGGCTCTCGTTCGCGAGCGCCGCAGAGACGATCAACAGGTTCCCGAGCTCCCGACCGAGAGCGAGGCTCTCGTCGAGGAGCGCCGTCGCACTGTCGTAGTCCCCCTCGAGCAGCGCGACCGAGCCGAGGTAGCAGAGGGAGTTGGCCATGTTGCGCTTGTCGCCGAGCTTGCGCCGCAAGGCGAGGCTCTGCTGGAAGAGGGTGCGAGCCTCCCCATACTCGCCCGCGTCGAGCTTCGTGCAGGCGAGGCTGTGAAGCGCGGCGGCGATCGTGCTCTCGTTCCCGGCGGCCATTGCTTCCACGAGGCTCTCGTCGGCGAACCGTTGGGCGTCCTCGTGCCGCCCCTGCGCGGTCGCGATGAAACCGAGGTCGGCGAGCGAGAAGACGAGACCTTCAGCTTCGCCCAGCTCGCGGAAGAGGCGCGCGCTCTGCTCGAGCGACGGGATCGCCTGCTCGTAGGCTCCTTCGACAAGCGCAACGCGGCCGAGCCCGTACAGCGCCTTCGCCTCTACCTGCGGAGGGGCGGCCGCGCTCTGCTCGAATGCCGCCTCGAGCCACTTCCGGGTCTCGCTCAGGTAGCCCCGCGCCACCCACGCTCGCCTAAGCGAGCCGATGAGGCGAAGCGCGCGCTCGGTGTCGCCCCGCTCGAGCGACCAGCCAAGAGCGGCCCGGAAGTTGTCGCGCTCGGCCTCGAGCCGCTCGAGCCACCTGATCTGATCTGCCCCGAGGATCTCCGGTTCGGCTTCCTCCGCGAGCACGACGAAGTAGTGCGCGTGCCGCTGTCGAAGGAGCTCTCCTTCCCCGCTTCGTTCCAGCCGGTCGAGGGCGTACTCCCTGATCGTCTCCAGCATGAAAAAGCGCGGCTCGCCCGGCGGCCCCTCGTCCTGGCGGAGAAGGCTCTTCTCGACGAGCGAAGCGACGCCGTCGAAGACGGCCACGTTGAGCTCAGCGACAGGGTCGCACACGGCCTCTGCAGCCTCGATCGTGCGGCCGCCCAGGAAAACCGAGAGGCGGGCGAAGAGCCGTTGCTCGCTCGCGCTGAGAAGGCCGTAGCTCCACTCGATCGTGTCGCGAAGGGTCCGTTGGCGGGCAGGGGCATCGCGCGCGCCCCCGGTCAGCAGCGCGAGCCGCTGGCTGAGTCGCACGAGGAGAGCCTGTGGACTCAGTATTCGCAACCTCGCGGCGCCGAGCTCGATCGCAAGCGGAAGGCCGTCGAGCCGGGCACAGATCTCCGCGATCGCTGAGGCGTTCTCGCTCGTCAGCTCGAACTCGGGCTTCACCGCCTGCGCGCGCTCGAGGAAGAGCTGCACCGCCTCGTACGCCGCGAGCGTCGCCGGCGGCTCAGACGCGTCTAGGTCGGGAACGGCGAGCGGTGGCACGGAATATTCGTGCTCGCCCGAGAGGTGAAGCGGCGCGCGGCTCGTGACGAGCGCCTTCAGATTCGGTGCCCCGGCGAGAAGCGCGCTCACGGCCGGGCCGGCATCGAGGAGCTGCTCGAAGTTGTCGAGGACAAGCAGGAGGTGCTTGTCACGCAGGTAGTCCTTCAACGTCTCGGAGAGCGACTGGCCGGGCTTTTCCCGCACCGAAAGCGTCTGGGCGACCGTCGGGACGAGGAGGTGTGGATCGGTGATCGCGGCCAGGTCGACGAAGAAGACCCCGTCCTCGAAATCCGCGACCAGCTCCGCCGCCACCTGGAGCGAGAGGCGCGTCTTGCCTGTGCCACCGGCTCCTGTGAGCGTGACCAGCCGAATGCCCTCTCGCCGCACGAGGGTTACGGCCTCCGTCACCTGCTGCTCGCGTCCGATCAGCGGCGTCGGTTGAATCGGCAGATTCGTGGGCCGCGCTTCGAGCGTCTTCAGGGCCGGGAAGTTGTTCTCGAGCCCCGGAATCCGGAGCTGGTAGAGCCGTTGCGGGTGAGTGAGGTCCGTGAGGCGGTGCTCGCCGAGGTCGCGCAGGCTCACCGCGTCGAGCTCTTCGGCAAGAAGATCCCTCGTTGACTGGGTAAGCAGGACTTGTCCGCCGTGGCCCGCGGACATGACGCGTGCGGCCCGGTGGACGTCGATCCCTACGTACCCCTCTCCCGTCGCGGTCGGCTCGCCGGTGTGGATACCCATCCGCGCGCGGAGTGGCAAGCCCTCCGGCCAAGCGTGTGATGCGAGCGCCTGCTGTGCCGCTACCGCGCCGGCGACCGCGTCTTGGGCACGCGGAAAGGCATAGAAGAACGCGTCACCCTGAGTATCTACCTCACAGCCGTGATGATCGCGAAACGCTGCGCGGAGCAGGCGTCGGTGCTCGGCAAGGGCCTCTCCATAGCGCTCGCCGAGAGTCTGGAGCAGACGCGTGGATCCCTCGATGTCCGTGAAGAGGAGGCTGACCGTTCCCGTCGGAAGGGACCTCTCCGCCTGCATACCTCCAGCGTACGGCGGTTGCTTCACGGGTTCCAGAGCGTAGCGGCCGAGTCCTGGGGGCCGGCCGGACGAGGACGGATTAAATTCGAAGAGCTCGCGCGAATCGTTCCCCCGTAACAAAACGAAGACCTGCAAACGGGGCGGGGCGCGCTTGGCCGCCCGGCCTCAGGATCGCGCGGACGACTGGAGCGGCGCAGGAGTCGAACCGACGCGAGAGCTCCTCGCCGCGAGACGCGATCCGAGGCCGCGATGGGATGAAGTCGGCCTCTCCGGTTCCGGTTCGGCTGTCGCTACTGCTGCTTCGCGTACGCCGGCGAGGGCCCGAAGTCGACTGCGATGCACGGCTCGTCACCGACGACCCAGGCATCGTGCCCGGGTTCGATCCGAGCCACGTCGCCCGGACCAATCTCAACCTCGGTCCCGTCATCCATAGCTACGCCCATCCGACCCGACAAGGCGTACAAGAAGTGGGGAGACTGGCAGCTCTCGGTCCCGGCGAGCGGCTTCACGTGCTCAGACCAGCGCCACCCGGGCTCGAACGTCCCGCGCAGCACCGTTCCGCCTCCGATGTTGATGACCTCAGCCTGCCCCTTATCAGCAAACGGCCTCGTCTCATCCGGCGAGTCCAAACTCTTGACCTCGACTGTGGCCATATCGGCTCCTTTCGACCCGAGAGATCCAGGGAGCCTTTATCTCAGGCCAGGCGTCGATAGTCAAAGGGCGCGGCCGCTTTTCGTCACGTCGGCGTGTGGGGTGCCAAAAATCGGGTCCCACCTGTAAATCCGCATTTTTTTCGGGAACGCCACCGAATTTGACACCCCACAGGACGGGCCGTCCTTGCGTGCTGTGCGACTTAGAAAGTTAGTAGAA
>JBBQXP010000159.1:0-4407 GCA_038209555.1 Gaiellales bacterium | reverse complement strand
GGCGGGCGCCCGTCGCCGATGGGCGTCGTTCGTCCTCGGAGGAAGTCTGGCGGTGCTGGCACTCCTGCTGGTCCCGGTGCTCTTCACCTGGATCTCCGACACGGTGTCGCTCTCCCAGTCCCGCCGTCTCGCCGGGTTCCTGCCGCTGCCGTTCGCGCTTGCCGGCGCCGCGTACGTGCTCGCCCGGCTGCGCGTGGTCGGGGTGGCGCTCGTCCTTGCCGCCGGGCTTGGGCTCGAGCTCGCGTACTCGGCCGAGCTCACGTACCGGCTCCAGCGGTCCGCGCCCGTCTGGCCTGTCTGGCTCGCTGTGATCGGCGGTCTGGCCGCCTTTGTCGCCGGTGCTGTCCTCGTGCGGAGGGCCGGGCTGATGGAGCGCCTGTCCGCGCGCTACCCGCTTGACCGCCGTTTTGTCGCGCTCGCCGCCGCAGCTTTCGTGCTGCCGGTGGCGGTGGGTGGCCTCGCCTCGCTGGACACGACCGCGGCGGAGAACCCAAACGCTCTGACGCTCGGGTTGGTGCAGGCGCTCGAACGGGTGCCGGAGGGCTCCGTTGTCTTCTCCGAGCTCGAGCCGTCGTACGAGGTGGCGGCCTACACGTCCCTCTACGTCGCCGCGGCCCCGCCCGGCCACGTCGCCGACACCGCAGCGAACCGGCCCTATGCGCGGCGGAAGGACGTCATCCGCTTCTTCTCTCCGCGCGAGGCGGAGGATTTTCGGCGGTCGATTCTCGCCCGGTACGGGGCCGACTACGTCCTCGTCGACCTCTCCCGCCCGTATCCCGAAGAGCTAGCTCGCGAGCTCGAGCCGGTCTACGAGGACGCGCGCTACCTCCTCCTGCGGGCTCCGCAATAGGGTCGATGCGAAATTGGGCCGCACTCGGAGCCGCTTCAGACCAGGCTGGGCACCGTCGTGCTGATTCAGCGCCGTGTCTGGGGCGTCATCCGGGCCTGGCCGGTTCCAGTCAGGCCTCTAGCCCGGTGACACACGGGCCTCGGTCGATGCAGGGCAAAGGCCGGCGTCGCCAGAATGGGCGGCAATGAAGCTCCTGCTCGTCACGATGTACTGGCCGCCGGCGGGCGGGGCGGGCGTCCAGCGCCCGCTCAAGCTTGCGGGCGAGCTTTCGCGGCTTGGCTTCGACGTTCACGTGCTGGCGCCCGAGGGGACGAAGTGGTTGCAGCGCGACGACACCCTGCGCGAGCCCGAGGCTGTCGTCGTCCACAGGATCAGGAACATCGGCCCGGCGGCGCGACGGCCCGGGGAGGAGCTCCACGGGCTGCGGGGCATCGCGCGCATCCGCCGCCAGGTGCCGATCGTGCTCCGGGCGCTGCTCCCGCCGGATGCGAGCGTGCTCTGGAACGTGACGGCGATCCCGGCGGCCCGGCGCATCGCAAAGCGGGAGCGGGTCGATGTGGTCCTGACCACCTCGCCGCCCGGCTCGGTGCACCTCGTCGGCCTTGCGATGAGGCGGATGGGTGTTCCCTGGGTCGCCGACCTCCGTGACTCGATCGCCTCGCACGCACACCGGCGTCGCGACATACGCGGAGAGCGGGCGCTCGCGCGGCAGGTTGCGCGACGGGCGGATGCGATCGTCGCTGCTTCAAGCGCGATCGCCTCCGAGATGCGAGCGATCGTCCCTCGCGGCTCGGTCACCGTGATCCCGAACGGCTGCGACTTCGCCGACTTCGAGGGGCTCGCCTACCGGCGGGCTCCTCGTTTTCGGATCACGCACACGGGTGGTTTCGCTGGACGCCGCTCGCCGCGCCCCTTTCTCGAGGCCCTCGCCCGTTCCCGTGCGGACGTCACCGCCCGCTTCGTCGGGGACTTCCGGACTGCGGACCGTGAGTGGGCCGCGCGGCTCGGGCTCGCCGATCGGCTCGAGCTCGTTCCGTACCTGCCTCACGGAGAGGCCCTCGCGCTCCAGCGGGATTCGGAGGCGCTGCTCCTCATCGTCCCGGACGCTGGGGGGCGCGGCCGGGGCGTTCTCTCGGCCAAGGTCTTCGAGTACCTGGCCGCGGAACGCCCGATTCTGGCCGTCGTACCTCCCGACGGCGAGGCGGCCCGCCTCCTCGGCGAGACGGGCACGGCGGTCGTCGTCGCCCCGGACGACGTGGACGGCATGGCGCGTGCGATCGAAGACCTCCAGAGCCGCTGGCTGGCCGGGGAACTGGACGGCGTGACACTCTCTGCGGAGGCGCGAACACGGCTTTCGAGAACTGCGCGGGCGGAGGAGCTCGCTGAGGTGCTCCGGAGCGTGACGTGAAACGTCGAGAGCACTTCCTCGACGCGCTTCTCTTCGCGACCGTTTTCGCGATCACGTTCGCGAAGGTCCGCTGGACGGTCGGTGGGTTCGATGTGAGCATCTCGGATGTCTCCGCGACCCTCTTTGTGATCGCGTTCGCCGTCTCGCGGATCGGGCGTCGGGACTGGTCGGTGCCGCGGACCGGAGCCGTCTTGTGCACCTTTCTCCTCGCGTTTCTCCTCGTATACCTGGTCGGGTTCTTCAATCTGGACACCGCCCTCGACCGGGACCAGTTCGTCAAGGGGCTCGCGAAGTTCGTCGTCCACTTCTTCTTCCTGATCGCCGCCGTCGCGCACCTGGGCCGCCACCCGTCCAGGCTCTACTGGCAGACGCTTGGCTGGTTCGTTGCCGGGCTGGTCGCGAACGGGGCCTATGGCTTGCTCCAGCTTGCGGTCGCCGAGACGTCCGGCGGTAATCTGGACGAGAGGGTCCTCGGGACGATCGGCGCCTACCAGCGGGGCGGAATCAACCTCTTCGGCGTCTCTGATGCCCTGAACATCTACCGTGTCAACGCCCTGACGCTCGACCCGAACCACCTCGGTGTGATGCTGGTGGTTCCGCTCCTCGTACTGCTACCGCTCTACCTGCGGCTCGAGCGAGGGGACCGCCTCCGGACTCCAGTCGCGGCTCTACTCATCTTCTTCTCGATCGTCGAGCTGAGCACGCTCTCCCGGAGCGGTCTCCTGGGGATCGGCGTCGGCCTCGTCGTACTCCTCATCCCCTACCGTCACCTGCTCCTTACCCCCAGGGTGCTCGTGCCGCTAGGTGTGCTCGTGCTCGTGCTGGGCGTCGTCGTAGCCCAGCGCACGGCGTTCTTCCAGGGCGTTCTGAATGCCCGGACGCAGCTCAGCGGCAGCTCGGCTCAGTCGCACTTCCAGATCTACGAGCTCGTCGGCCCGGCGATGAGCGCGCATCCGCTGTTCGGCCTCGGGCTCAACACCTTCGCCGTCTACTACGAGTTCGTCACCGGGCGGTCGAACTTCGGTCCGCACTCCTACTACATTGCCTTGCTGGCCGAGACCGGAATCGTGGGCACGGCGCTCTTCGTCGTCTACCTGGGCTATCTCGTCGACCGGCTCGGAGCCCTGCGCCGCGTTGGGCGCGCACTGTCAGAAGCAGGCGACCGCGCCGCCCTGCGGGTGCGGCCACTTGCCTGGGGGCTGACCGCGGCGCTGTTCGGGACGATGGCCTCGAACGCCTTCTATCTGACCATGCAGATGTATTACTTCTTCGTCTTCGCGATGCTGATCGTGGCCGCGCCGGTGGTCTTCGCGCGACGTTGAAGGTCGTCGTCCTCACGACGTCGTATCCACGTCACGACGATGATCCGAGTGGACGCTTCGTCGCCGACGCGGTCGAGCGCCTGCGCGAGCGGGGTGTCGCGATCGACGTCGTCTCGCCGGCCGTTTTCGGGTCGTTCGGGCTTGCCGAGGCAGGCGGAATCGCCAACAATCTCCGACGGAAGCCGTGGGCAGCTCCTCTCCTCGTCGCCGCGATGACGCGGGCGGTTCGCAGGGCGGCTCGGGATGCTGAGCTCGTGCATGCGCACTGGCTTCCGTCCGGGGCTATCGCCGCCTGCTCGGGGAAGCCGTTCGTGGTCACGCTGCACGGGACCGACGTTGCCCTCGCCCGGCACGCCCGGCCGTTGGCGCGGGCAGCGCTTCGCCGAGCCCGGGAGGTGATCGCGGTCTCCGAGTCGCTCGCCGGGGAGGCACGCGAGCTGGGCGCCTCGAGCCCGCGCGTGATCCCGAACGGCGTCGAGATTCCCACGACGTCGGAGCCGGAGGCCACTCCTCCGGAGGTTCTCTTCGCCGGGAGGCTGTCTGAGGAGAAGGGCATCGAGGACCTCCTGGCCGCCGCTGCAGGCCTTCGACTTGTCGTGGCAGGCGACGGTCCGCTTCGCACCAAGGTGCCGAATGCGCTCGGATTCGTTTCACGCGACGAGCTCGCCGACCTTTACGACCGCGCCGCAGTCGTCGTCTGCCCTTCTCGACGGGAGGGTTTCGGGCTCACCTGTGCGGAAGCGATGGCACACGGCCGGGCCGTCGTGGCGAGTGCGGTCGGCGGGCTCACCGAGCTCGTCGAGCATGAGGTCACAGGACTCCTCGTG
>JBBQXP010000158.1:0-4440 GCA_038209555.1 Gaiellales bacterium | reverse complement strand
CGATCCCGAGGCCGGCGATGATGGCGCCCGCGGCGAACGCACCTTGGAAACCGTCGACGAGTGCAGCAGCCTGGGTCGAACCGCTCGCGAGCGCATCAGCCGTCCGCGAGGTGGCGATCGTCGACAGGGCCGCGATGCCGAACGCACCGCCGATCTGCTGCGACGTGTTGATCAGACCGGATGCGAGCCCCGCAGCCCGGCAGTGTACGGATGCTGCGGGCTCTCGAAGACCGGCTGCGTCGGCCCTGTCTCGACGATCCGCCCGAGGTACATGATCGCGACGCGGTTCGAGATGATGGTCGTGTCGCGCCGTTCGCGGGTGGCGCGGTAGAGCGCGAGGTCGGGGGAACTGCTGCGGTGCGCATGCACGGCTGCTTCGACGAGCGCCCAGCGCAGATGTGGCGAGCCGGCCTTGGCGAGGTGGCCGCGGCGGCGCGTCTCACCGGACTCGTCGACGACGGGGTCGAGGCCGGCCAGGCGGGTGATCTGTTCGGCGCGGCGGAAGCGACGGGCCTCGCCGATCTCGGCGAGCAGGTGCCTACGCCCGAGGAAGGCCGACGCGGCGAAGCTCGCAGCAACGCGAGATTTGCTCAAAAGCCGGCGTTGCTGTCAACCAGCGGAGGCGAAGCGGCGGGAACGTTTCGCGGGTTCAATTAACGCCGCCTCCACCCTTTGGTTCAACCGAGCCGTTCTAGAGTCAGCTTCGGGAGGAACGATCGCGTCCTCCCGTTCCCGTTCCCTTTCGCGTCATAGGCTATTGCCGTGGCGAACGGTGACGGGAGCTCCCGCCAACACGATCCTCCTTTGCAAAGCGGCATCGGCGAGCATCCGCCGACGCCGAGCGCTCCAGCCGACGCTTCGGTCCGCACGTTCCTGATCGCAGACGTGCGGGGCTACACCCGCTTCACGCAGGAGCACGGCGACGAGGAGGCGGGCCGGCTGGCGGGTGCGTTCGCGGAGCTGGCCCGCGAGACTGTCCTCTCGTGCGGGGGTGAGGTGATCGAGCTTCGCGGCGACGAGGCCCTCTGCGTGTTCGGCTCGGCCCGCCAGGCCCTGCGGGCGGCGGTCGAGTTGCAGACGAGATTTCGCCGGCGAACGGACGACGGTCCCGCGTTCCCGCTTCCGATCGGCATCGGACTCGACGCGGGCGAGGCCGTGCCCATCGAAGGCGGCTATCGCGGCGGGGCCCTGAACACGGCCGCGCGGCTCTGCAGCATTGCCCGGCCGGGCGAGATCCTCGCCACGGACACGGTCGTCAGCCTCGCCCGCCGGCTGGAGGGCATCCGCTTCGTCGCCCGTCGCCCCGTGCGCCTCAAGGGCCTCGAGACGCCCGTGCGCGTGATCGAGGTGGTGCCCGAAGCCGGGCTCCCTCCGCTTCCTGTGCTCGCATCGAAGAAGCGACCGCGGGTCACAAGGGGCCGGCTGGCCGTCGCTGCGGTGGCGGGGGTCGCGCTTGTGGCGGCTGTGGTCGCTCTCGTGCTCATCCGTTCGACCGGGCGCGACTTCCTGGCGGGCCTGGAGCCGAATGCGATCGGGTCGATCGACGCCGAGGCGACCGGCTTCGCGTCGCAGCAGAAGCTCGGCAGCGCGCCGAGCGCGATCACGGCCGGCGGGGGCTTCGTCTGGGTGACGAGCGACGCAGACGCTACGGCCTCGCGTTTCGATCCCGAGTCGCGAACCGTCCAGACGCTTACCCTTGGTGGAAGCCCCGGCGGTGTGGCCTATGGAGCCGGCTCGCTCTGGGTGACGAACAGCCAGGAGCGGGCGCTCGTGCAGATCAACCCGGAGACGTCCGCCGTCGTGCAGACGATCACGGTCGGCAACGGCCCCGGCGCCGTCGCCGTTGGGAAGGACGCCGTCTGGGTCGCGAACACGATCGACGGGACGGTCTCCCGGATCGAGCTCGCCCGCGGCTCCGTCACGGACACGATCCCGGTCGGCCCGAGCCTGGCCGGGATCGCCGTGGGAGCAGGCGCCGTATGGGGCGCGAGCGAGGGCACCGGCACCGTCGTTCGCATTGATCCTGCCTCGCGCACGATCGTCCAGGCGGTCAGTGTCGGCAACGGCCCGACCGGCATCGCCGTCGGCGAGCGAGGGGTCTGGGTCGCCAACAGCCAGGACGGGACCGTCTCCCGCATCGACCCGGCCACCAACTCCGTCTCCGCCACCATCCGCGTCGGCAGCAAACCGTCCGCCATCGCCGCAGGGCCTGAGGCGGTCTGGGTCGCCAACAGCGGCGACGGAACGATCACCCGCATCGACCCGCACACCGGCCAGATCACCGACACCCTCGCGCTCGGAAGCAGCCCCAGCGCGCTCACCCTCGCAGACGGGAAGCTCTGGGCCACCACCCTGCCCCCGCTTGCGGGCCACCGCGGCGGCGTTTTGCGGGTCGAGTCCGGACCTTCCGCCTGCCGCTGCGCCGACCCGGCCTTCTCCACGAGCGGGTACCTCCCTGACGACACCGTCCCGTCTCTCGTCTACGACGGTCTCGTCGCGTATCGGCGTGTGGGCGGGGTCGCCGGCGGGAGGCTCGTCCCCAACCTCGCGGTTCGCCTTCCGACGCCAACCGATGAGGGCAGGACGTACAGCTTCCAGCTTCGCCGCGGCATCAGCTATTCGGACGGAACCCCGGTGCGAGCGTCCGACTTCCGCTCCAGCCTCGAGCGCCTGCTCACCATCAACCGCGACCTCCTCTTCTACCGAGGAATCGTCGGCGCTGCGAAGTGCCCCGCCCGGCCAGGCAAGGGTTGCGACCTCTCGGAGGGAATCGAGGTCGACAACGGCGCGCGGACGATCACGATCCGCCTCACCGAGCCCGACCCCGAGTTCCTCTACAAGCTGGCGCTCTCGCTTGCCTCCGTCATCCCCGCCCGAACGCCGTTCCGCGCCGCGCGCGTCCGGCCTATCCCCGGCACCGGCCCGTACCGGGTCGCGAGCGTCGACCCCGACCGCGAGCTGCGGTTCGTGCGCAACAAGTACTTCCGCGTGTGGTCACCGGACGCCCGTCCGGACGGCTATCCGGACGAGATTCGCTTGCACTTGAGCGACGACGGAGAAGCGAGGCTCGCGGCGGTGGAGAAGGGGACCGCCGACTGGGTCTCTCTCGTGGACCCGTCGTTTTCGCCCCAGCGACAGAGGGGCGTGCTCACGCGCTACGCCGAAAGGCTCCACAGCGACCCCTCGCCGCTGACCTTCTGGTGGTTCCTGAACACACGGGTCCCGCCGTTCGACGATCTCCGCGCCCGGCGGGCCCTCAACTACGCGACCGACCGGAAAGCGCTGGTCGAGCGCACCGGCGGGCTCGCGCGGACGACCTGCCAGATTCTCCCGCCGAGCTTCCCCGGCTACCGGCCGTATTGCCCCTACACGCGCAACCCGAACCCGGCGGGAACATGGACGACCCCCGATCTGGCCAAGGCACGGGCGCTGGTCGCAGCGTCGGGAACTGCGGGGATGCGCGTTGAGGTCGTCGGCGTCAAGGACCCTGTCGCGCTGAATGTCGCGCGCTACTTCGTCTCCCAGCTCCGGCAGCTCGGCTACCGGAGCTCGGTGCATCGGGTTTTCCCTAAGTTCGGGGAGTACCTCGCGTACGTCGCCGACTCCCGCAACCGGGCGCAGGCCGGGAGCGGGGGCTGGCACGCGGACACCCTCGCCGCCTCCAACTTCCTCCAACCAATCTTCACCTGCGCCTCCTTCGTCCCCAAGAGCCCCGCAAACGTGAATCTGTCCCAGTACTGCGATCCGGGGCTCGACGCGAAGATGAAGAAGGCTGCGGCGCTTCAGGTGTCGGATCCCGTGCGAGCCAACGAGCTCTGGGCGGAGGTCGACCGTGCACTTGTCGATCGAGCGGTGACGGTGCCGTGGGGCAGCCCGCGCAACAGGGTCCTCCTCTCCGAGCGCATCGGCAACTACCAGAACCACCCTCTCTGGGGCACGCTCTTCGACCAGCTCTGGGTGAAATAAGCGACCGGCGGAGCTGCTCCGCTCGGATCGCCCTATCGCTTCTCTTCGCACGAAGCTCTCAGAAACCGTTGGCCTTCGGCCAAGCCGGGATTGCGCGAGGAATCTTGCGCGGGTTCGATTCCCGCGTGGGGTACGTAAATCCGTGCGTCATGCGGCTCGGGCGTATTCGTGGATGAGTCCGCCGAGGCGGTCGCGTCGCTGGATCTGGTCAGGCGGATTCGGGCCGACGAGGTGTAGGCGATGCCCGGGTGCGGGTGGTCTCAGGCCGAGCGCGCGATGCGGCCTGTGGGTGTTGTAGTGCTCGACGTAGACGCGCAGGACACGCTCGAGTTTTCTGCGGCTTGCGATCAGGAGCCAGTCGAGGCAGTCGCGGCGGATCGTGCCGACCCAGCGCTCGGCGAAGGCGTTCGCGTTCGGCGCCCGGAATGGGGTGCGGATGATCTCGACGCCCTCGCTTCGGAAGACGTCGTCGAA
>JBBQXP010000157.1:0-4531 GCA_038209555.1 Gaiellales bacterium | reverse complement strand
CGTCGCCAGCGGGAAGGGCGGCGTCGGGAAGTCCACCGTGAGCGCGAATCTCGCGGTCGCGCTGGCGAAGCTGGGCGCCAGGGTGGGCTTGATGGACGCCGATGTCTACGGGCCGAGTATTCCCACCATCATGGGCGCCACGACTCCGCCCACAGCGGAGAACGGCACGATCGTTCCGGTCCTCCGCTACGGCGTGAAGATCGTGTCGATGGGCTTCTTCGCGCCGAAAGGAGAGGCCACCATCTGGCGGGGGCCCATGCTCGCCAAGGTGATCGACAAGTTCCTCGGTGGCGTTGAGTGGGGCGAGCTCGACTACCTGCTCGTCGATCTGCCTCCCGGTACCGGGGATGTCCAGTTGAGCCTCTGCCAGAAGATCCCCCTCACCGGCGCGGCGGTCGTCTCGACGCCGCAAGAACTCGCCTTCAACGTGGCCGAAAAGGCCATCTTCATGTTCACCAAGCTCCGCACTCCGGTCCTTGGGTTGGTCGAGAACATGAGCGGCTTCGAGTGCCGGCACTGCGGCCGCCGTGAAGAGATCTTCGGCAGCGGCGGTGCCCGCCGATTCGCCATGGCGAACGAGATCCCCTTCCTCGGTGAGATCCCCCTCTCGACCGATATCCGCACGACCTCGGACGAGGGAAACCCTATCGTCCAGTCCATGCCCGGGTCGCCCAGTGCCCGCGCCTTCTTCCGGGTAGCCGAGAACCTCGCGGCGCAGGTCAGCACCCTCACTCTGGGCGAAGTCTCGAGCGATCGGCCGGAGATCGCGGAGATAACGCGGCCATCCACAAGCGAGGTCCGGATTCTCTGGAAGGAAGGGCACGAATCTATCTACACCGGCTATGCCTTGCGCGTGGGGTGTAGGTGTGCGGTCTGCGTCGACGAGATGTCGGGGAATAAGCGGCTTCGCGAGGAATCGATCAGCAAGGATGTCCGCCCGCTCTCGATCGACCCGGTGGGCCGGTATGCGATCCGCTTCCAGTGGAGCGACGGACACTCGACCGGCATCTACACGTTCGAGCTTCTGCGCGAGCTGTGTCCCTGCCGGATCTGTGCAGAGAAAAGTCGAGCACAAACACGATAGGAGGCCACGCTTCGGGTGGCAGGCCATGGCGACGGAGCTTCGGCTTAAAGCTTCACTCCCTCGAGCTCCGCCGCCGGCACGATGCGCTCGATCTCCTCGAACAGCTCGCGCTCCTCCATGCGCAGGTGGCCGTGCAGGAGGTCGCCGAGCGTCCTCAGCGCTTCCGGCGGGATGTCGCCTGCGGCCGCCTCTGCTCGGAGCGCGCGTACGAGCCCGTGCAGCTGCATGTGCTCGCGCAGGATTCGCTCGAGCACGGGGGTCGAGCCGGCGTGGCGGACGTACAGTGGGAACAGGATCTCCTCCTCGCGCCGGAAGTGCTCGACCGTCTCCGTGAAGAACGCGTCGACATAGGCGCTCGCCACGGCGAGCCGCTCCTCGGGCCCGGCGCCGGCCGCCCGGAGCAAGCGCCTCGCGTGCGCGAGCTCGTGGTGGTGCTGCTCCGACAGCGGGACGAGTGCAGGGTGGCGTTTCACGGTTTCCCGCGGCCCCGGCGCGCGGCGCGCGCTCCGGGAACGACGTGGGGAAGGCGATTGGGGAAGCCCATCCTTGCGATCATCACACCGCGACGGCGCACTAGCGGCCCGTCGCCTATCTCAGACGAAGAACAACTTGCTCCTCGGGACGGCCGGCCTTGTTCGGTCGACGCTCCCGCGCCTCCGTGATGCTGTCGAACTCCCGCAGCATCACGAGACCCTCGTCATAACGCTTCTTCCCGAGCTGGTGGAAGATCCGCTGCAACTCCTGCAAGGTCAGCCCTTCCGTTCCGGAAAGCCGGACGACATGTTCCATGAGCGGGCCCGGGCTCGCGACAGCGAGGGGAAGCTTCGGTCTGTCCTCGGATCGGAGTGGTGCGCCAACCGACATCTGATAGGCGTTCCCGATGAACGCCTCGACGTCTTCGAGCGTCAGCAAGTTCGCAAAGGCGAGCAAGGTCAGGTCCATTCTAGGTCGTGACGAGCGTCTGAAACCGGTCCCCCGGAACTTCGTCCGCGGCCATCACATGGGAGCAGACGTCCAGGCTCATCGACGGCCGCGCGTGTCCTGCGCGCTCCGCGAGCTCGCGCGCTGGGACGCCGGACTGATGCCAAAGCGAGATTCTGCGGTGGCGTAGGTCGTGAGTGGACGACATCGCCTCGAGACAGCGGAGGGCGCCCCCGACAGGCCCCCGCTCGAACGTGTGTCACCGCTATCTCAGCCGGCAGCACATCAACTCTACTAGCGCGGTGCTCGGAGGTCCTTGCCGCCTTCGATCCCGCTGTCTATCGCGCGTCCGCAGCGGTGAAGATTCCCCCCATGCCCAAATGGAAGATCGAGCGAAGCTGGAAGGCTGAGCCGACGCGGGGTCCGATACCGACGCTGCCTGTGCGTTCGAGCTCTCTGCAGAGGGACAGCCGCAGCGCCAAGTGACGGTCGAGTACGCGGAGCCATCGAGCACGGCCTCGCTCGCACATGCAATGCAGGCCGTTCACGCCAGCTTGACGACGACGACCCCCCGCGACGGATGCTAGTCGCGCCTAACGGGGACGCGCGGCCCATCGAATAGCGACGGCTTAGAACTCGTTTCAGAATGACCGCCGTGCATGCAGCGCTGACACGCTAGGATCCACGCCTATTTTCAGCGTCGACGGGAGGCGAAATGGCTTTCGGCACCATTCACCGGTTCGCCGGTGGGACCAAGGATCAGTACGAAGCGGGGATTGCTCGTGTTCATCCGCCGGATGGGAGTCTTCCCGAGGGCCAGACCTACCACGCAGCCGGCGCGGCCGCTGATGCGTGGATCGTGATCGCGATCTGGGACTCCCGCGAGAGCTATGAGCGCTTCCGTGACGACACGCTGATGCCAGGACTCGAAGCCCTCGGTGACGCCGGATTCCCTTCGCCGCCGCAGTCAACGGAGTTCGAAATCCACAAGGAGAAGCAGGGCTCCTAGGCGCTTCTCGTCCTGGGCTGCTCATTCTGAAACGAGTTCTTAGGCTGAAGCCGCATACGAAGACCTGATCTCGCGGAGCCGCATCTCGGCGAAAGTCCGAGGGTGCTCCATTTCGTAGCCGAGAGCGGCGCCGAGTGCGTCCGACAGCTCCTCGATGAGTCCGGCTGCGAGATCGTCGTATTCGCCTGCCGGTTCGCCCAGCACCGCCCGCGCGACTCCGCGCGTTGTTTCTTCGTTGTGGCGCGGTCCGATCGCGAGTTCCAGGCCCGCTCCAAATTCGATACCCGCCGAGCTCCGGCTTCGTCCTTGCGCACTTCTAGGATGATGACCCCCAAAGGGCTCAGTGAGAGGCGAGGCACCATCACCGGTAAGACTAGAACGTCGACAGCCCGCCGAAGCGGGCCCTCTACCAATGCGAACGGCTCGGCGGCTACGTGCGGCGGCCGTACCTGTCGAAGGTCGTGGGCGAAGCCACTCATCACACATTCGGTCGATGCGTTTTTCGGGCTGGGTCAGAGGTTTTCGAGAGGTCGAGCTCGGGAACACCGGTCTCGATTCGTTCCATCAGGCGATTCGTTCCATCAGGCGGCGTCCTTTCTAGCGAGCGAGCTTGAGCCGAAAGACGACACGCCGGTGCGCGTGGTCGCCACTGCCGATGATGGCTCCGACGACAGGTCGCTGACGCCGGCTCCTGTGGGGTGCCTAGGTTCGGTTTCCGCGCGAAAGAGCCCATTCCGGCGGGCGGACCGAGTTTACGCGCCCCAACAGGTGCCCGTTAGCCCTTTTCCGACCTTGATGATCGGGCAGTTGAGGACGACGTGCGCGTCGCGCTCCGTCAGCTTTCCCGTCTTCTCGATCTTGTTGATCTGGGTGTCGCTGGTGATGAGCACCGGCTTCGCGCCGGCCTTCCAGGTCAAGATCGTCTCCGACCACCGCGGTGAGTAGTTCTCCGCTGGGGCGGAGCCGGTTCTGGTTGTCGTAGAAGAGCCGAAAGGCGACACACAGGAGCGTGTTCGCGTCGATGCCACGTCCGGCCGGCGCTATGCTCAAGCGGTGGGAAGAGGGTCGCGTTCGACGAAACGACGGCGCAACGAGCGCCAGCAGAAGAAGAAAGAACGAGACAAACGCAGGGTCGCCGCCCTGAGCGCCGGCCGCGCGCGTCGCTAGCGAGCGCTCTTTACTCGGGCGCCTGTTGTCGAACCCGTAGCTCAGTGGGATCAGCGCCAGACAGGGAGCGTGTCGCGGTTCGGCCAAAGGGCGACAGTCACGCACCTCGACACGAGCAGAGCGAACTACTGCTTGCCCGCTGCCGTTCGTCGACCTAGTTCGACGTACCATCTATGTCGACGCGCGCGCGCGCGCGCGCGGAGGGTTGGTCGACGGCCGCGGCGAGCGTCCGCGTCGCGCTCATTGGAGCTCGCCGACCTCCGCCTCGACTGCGGCGACGAGCGATCCGTCGCGAATCGCGGACGCGACGGTCTCGATGTCAGCTGAGAGCGGACGATCGTCGTCGAGCC
>JBBQXP010000156.1:0-4559 GCA_038209555.1 Gaiellales bacterium | reverse complement strand
CACCCACTCGACGCCGTTCGCCTTGAAGAGCCCGGCGACACCGCCCGTCAGCTGCTTGACGATGGCGTCCTTCCACTCGTTCGCTTTCGCAAAGTCGAGCTCCGGCGCGCCGACGTTCACACCGAGCTTGGCGAAGGTTTCCTCCGCCTCCTTGATCGCGAACGCGGTCTGCACCCACGCCTTGGTCGGGATGCAACCGACCCGCAGGCAAGTACCCCCGAGCTCAGCTTCCTTCTCGATGCAGACGGTTTTCGCGCCCAGCTGTGCGGCGCGGATCGCGGCCGTGTATCCGCCCGGCCCTCCGCCGAGGACGGCGACGTCACAGTCCATTTTTCCCGGCCTTTCCTCGCTTACACGGTTACGGCGACGATCCTATCTCCGCCGGCCTGGGCGACGCGGAGACGCAGCTGCGAGTACCGACGAGTGCTACTGCGGAAGCGAGAAGGACGCCGGTCGCGGCGACGAGGATGACGTCTTGCGGCGTCGAGATCCGGTTCAAGATCGGAGCGGCGGCCACCGCGGCCATCATGGTCGTCCGCATGCACGCGGACGAGACTGCGAAGACCCGGCCAAGGTAACGCGGGTCAGCTTCCCGCTGAACGATCGTGTCGAACACGACGTCGGTCGTCCCGTCGAGGAAGCCGATTGCCACAAGGAGCAGGATGGCCGTCGGCGCATGCTCTGTGACGGCGAGCGTGGCGAAGAGCCCTGCCATGGCGAGGAGGGCCGCCCCGATCCATCTCACGCTATCTGGCCCGATCCGGACAAAGCCGGTGATCATCTCGCCCAGGAGAAGCCCGAAACCGAGCGCCGAAAGCCCGTATCCATACGCGCCCGAGCCGAGGCCGAGCTCGTCATCCAGGAAGCGTGGCAGCGTCGCGTTAGTGAGGCCGGTCGCGAGAGTCGCAGCGCCGAAACCGCCGATCACGACCAGGAGCAGGCGACGGCGGCGCAGGTAACGAAATCCCGCGCGGATCCCGGCTTCGGCCGGCGACTGCGAAATGATCAGGGGCCGGGCACGAATTCCCGAGTAGAGGACGGCTGCGATCACGAAGGTCGCCAGGTCGATCCCGAGGGCAGGTGCCGCGCCGAGCGTCGAGAGCGCGAGGCCACCCCCGAGCGCACCAACCGCCATGGCAGCGTCCTGGGCGATCGCAAGCCCTGCGTTCGCCGCCGCGAGGTCGTCGTCATCGACGACCGAGGGGATGAGAGCCGGCACCGCTGCTGACGAGATCGCCGCGAGCGCCCCCGACAACGCCAGGGCCACGAAGACGAGGGGCCGCGAGTCCACGAGCACCGCGGTGAGAGCACCCGCGATCGCAGCGCCCCGGGCTAGCTCGACGAAGACGAGAAGCCACTGCTTGGGGAATCGGTCGACGACGAGGGCGGCGAGTCCCCCGCCGAGGATCGGCGGTGCCAGCCGAACCAGCAGGAGCCCGGCCACCTGGGACAGGGATCCGGTCCCCTGGTAGACCCAGCCGACGAGGACCGCGAGCGTCAGCCAGTCTCCGAGGTCGGTGAAGAGCTTGCCGAGAGCCAAACGGACGTAACAGCGGTCTCGCATCGGTCGCACGAGCCGCGAGGGGGAGAACAGGCGGTCGCGTCCCTCGCCGGTCGACACGGCGACGATGAGGGCAGCGGCGCCGATGCCGATCAGCAGATCACCGACGGAGAAGGCGTTTGCGAACGGGAACCTCGCCGGGAGGGCGAAGACATCCCCGGCCAGGTGCAATCGCCCGCCGCCGATTCGGATGTTCCCACCTTCCTCGATCCCGGCCGCGCGCGCCGCACTGGCGGCAACCGGCATGTGACCGCCGTTTGCGGCGATCACGATTGCGTTCAGCGCCATGCCCGCAAAGATGGGGAGCAGCGGGAGCGTTTTCACATTCAGGAGCGCGAAGACGAAGAGGAGGGCATAGCTAGCGAGATGCACGGTGTCCTCCGACCCGGAGGGAAGGCTGGCATTAAGGGGCGAGAAGATGACGATCTGGACGCCGAGAGCTGCGATGACGAGCCAGGCATGGCGCAGCTCGATCTCGACGAGGCGTCCGAGGCGTCCTCCCAAGAGGAGCGCGAACGTCGTGCCCACGACGATGCTCAGCAGCAGAAACACGGCTAGCCGGCTGCAGCGGTGAGCGGGAGCTGCACCACCGCACTTGGATCGCCGCGCATCAAGTCGGCCGCCATGGCCGCAGCGCACGAGCTGAGTGCCTGGCAGACCGACAGCGGCAGCCGGCCGCCAACGGCGAGTACAACGTATCCGCCGATCACTTCACCGTCGTAGAGCGGAACGGCAATGTAGAGGTCTTCGCGCCCGAGCTCGGCACCCTGTGCCACAGGGAGCCCGTCAGCGGTTTCCGCCTCCCGCAGGAGCCAGCTGGTCAGTGACGTCTCGCTAGGCGCAGTGCTTCCTCCCTGCCACTCGAGCTCGATCGAGCCGGTGCATTCGCGCTCGCGCCAGCCCACCAGCCCTGCCCACCGTAAATCGCAAGCACCGGCGATCACGGCCGCAAGCTGGGAGAAGGTTGCGTCGCGCCCTCGCTCGCCGTCGAGAACGGCGGTGAGCCCACGGACGAGCCGGCGCTTGCGGTAGTCGCTGACCCGCAGGAGCGCGAGGCCCGCGGCAGCTAGCAAAACGGCGGGCACAGCCAAGAGCGGGAATCCGGCACTGATAGCGACGAGTGCCCCGATCACGCCGGCTACAGCGATGTAGTCCGTGGGCAGCTCGCGACGTCGGAGCACCGGCCGCCGGGTCGAGCTGAGCAGGCCGCGCAACTCGAGCCGCTCCTCGTCGGTCAGGGCAGCCAGGACATTTTCGCCCCGCCGTAGAGCCAGGAACGCCTTTCCGACGATCGGGTGGAACTGCGTCCCGAGGTTTCCCTCGATCTCTGCAAGTGCCTCCTCGTTTGACAGGCCGAGCCGGTAGGCGCGATCGCTTGTCATCGCGTCGTAGCTGTCGGCGACGATCAGAAAGTGAGCGGCGAGCGGGATATCGCCGGGGTCGATGCCGTAGTAGCCGCGGCCGTCCGCCCGCTCGTGGTGGTACTCGACCGCGCGGGACTCGCCGGCGGCGAACCGGAACCGACGGAGGAGGCGAGCTGAGAGGCGCGGGTGTCGTCGCATCGCCTGCCACTCCTCCTCGTCGAGCTTCGCCGGCTTGCGCAGGACGGATGCGTCCACGGAGATCTTGCCGAGGTCATGCAGCCGGCCGGCCCAGCGGAGGCGCGCCACCTCCGTCGACGGGAATCCGAGCGCCTCGGCGAGCTCCTCGACGTAGTCGGCCACGCGCGCCGAGTGGCGAAAGGTCGAGTTGTCGCGCTCGTCGACCATGTTGGCGAACGTCTCGAGCGCGCGAACGGTCTCCCGCCGGAGCGTTGCCAGCCGGGCGTACGACTGGTAGACGGCGAGGGCTAGCGGGACGAGCACGACGATCGCCCAGGGATCGTGCGCACCGAACCATGCGATCGCTACTCCGAGCCCAGCCTCGGCGGCGGCGGACTGGAGGCCGTCGATACCCGCCGCTCGAGTGAGGGGTCCGAGGGAGGCGCCATCGTTGAAAGCCACGATCGCGCTCATGAAAAGAGTGTTCAGGATGTAGGCCACAACGACGAGAGCGCCGATCGCCGCGAAGTCGCTCGAGAACTGAAGGTGGTTGCCTGGGACACCGCCCAGCGCTTCGAACGCGAGCCCGCCGGCGAGGATGGAGATCGCGAACGCGCTTGCGTTGTAGGCGACCTTCAGGCGGGACGAGCCGCGGAGCAGGTCGACGACGACGACACCGAACGCGGCCACCAGCGCGGCGGTCCATGGGCCCACGAGGAGCACCGCAGCGATATGGATCCCGGACGAAAAGCTGAGGCTGTGAGCGTCGCCCGGATCGGGAGAGCGTTCGTCATTCTGAATCTGGATGAGCTCGGTGAGCACAACGGCTGCACCGAGGAGCGCGAGAGTGGCGTACGGAGCCCCGGCTGCCTTAACAGCCGCGGCGGCCAGGACGGTCGTCCCGGCCGTCAAGGTGCCGATTAGTACGCCACGCGCCTTGGGTGGCAGGCGCGTCATAACGGAGAAGCTGGTCTAGCGGATCGCGCTAGCCCCACTTCTTGCCGGCGCCGGTGGCCAGCAGAAGGGCAGCAAGAAAGCCGAAGCGAAGTGCCATCGAATGGATGTGCCGCATTTCCTTTTCCTCCTTGGGGTGACTGTGTAAGAAGCATGGGCGCCTTCAAGGTTCGTCATACCCCCCGGACGGGTGAATTCTTTGGGGACGGAAGCGGAAAACTCGAGGGCGGCTCGTAAGCCGCCCTCGCGTGACCCGGGGGAATCCGGTCACGACAGGTTTTCGGCCCGCCAGGATGCCCGACCCATCCCTCGTTCGAGGGAGGCGGCTGTCAACGTCGGTCGAGGTCGGCTGCTAGACGTCTTGCGTGAGCTGGATGCGGTTACCGTCGGGGTCGAAGACGTCGAGGATGCGAATCGCCCCGGGTATCTCGAGCACGACTCCCACGTTCACCCCGGCCTCGCGGAGCCGCGCTGCCTCCGCTTTCACGTCGTCCACCTCAATC
>JBBQXP010000155.1:0-4618 GCA_038209555.1 Gaiellales bacterium | reverse complement strand
TAGTCGGCGGAGCACTCCTCATCGCCTGTGGCCTCGCGCTGGCGTGGCCGACACTTCGTGTCATTCGGACACCAGAGGAACGGTGGATTCAAGGCCGCACCCAATGGCTCCTCTTCATTTGGGCTCGCCGTGGCGAAGCGCCGCCGAGTGCCTCGGAGCTTCGGCTTTGGGCTTCGATATGGCTCGCTGTCGCCACTCTCGTTCTCGGACTGGGCGTTGCACTTATCGCCTTGGCTTAGAACTCGAATCACAATGATCGCTGGAGTCTTCTGAAGCAGACAAGGCAGCAGCCGAGCGCGAGGAACGCTTCGTGGATCTCGTGGCGGCGGTCGTAGCGGACGAGCAGCCGCTTGAAGTGGTGCAGCCAGGCGAAGGTGCGCTCAACGACCCAGCGGTAGCGGCCGAGGCCGGAGTCGTGCTCGGTCTTGCGCCGCGCGATCTCGGGCCTGATCCCTCGGTCTCGGAGTTGACGCCGGTACTTGTCGTGGTCGTAGCCGCGATCGGCGGTAACCCGGTCGGGCCGTCGCCGCGGACGCCCGACGCGACCGCCTACCGGCGGGATCCGCTCGACGAGCGGGATCAGCTGAGTGACGTCGTTGCGGTTGCCGCCCGTGAGCGTCCAGGCGAGCGGGATCCCGGTCGCGTCGACCAAGAGGTGGTGTTTGGAGCCGTTTCTGGCTCGATCAACCGGGCTCGGGCCCGTTTCGGAGCCCCCTTTTTCGCCTGCACGTGACTTGAGTCCGCCACCGCCCGCGACCATTCGAGCTCGCCGGCCGCCCGCAACTCTGCGAGCAAGAGCGCGTGTAGCCGCTCCCACACGCCCGCCCGCTGCCACTCATCCAACCTGCGCCAGCAGGTCGCGCCCGAGCCGAAACCGAGCTCGAGCGGCAGGTGCCGCCAGGCGATCCCCGTGTGGAGCACGAACAGGATTCCGCACAGCGCCTGCCGGTTAGGCAGCCGCCTCCGGCCGGGATAGCGGAAGCGACGCTCCCTCTTTGGCAACAACGGCTCGACCAGCTCCCACAGCTCGTCCGACACGACCCACGGCGCGACGGCCATCGGCACTCCTCCCAGTTTGGATGGCAGATGCCGACGCGTTTCGTCGTGAGGAAGCGCGTCCCTCTTCGATCGAGTTCGTCGCGGCGGGCGTCGACTCCGATTCGCGTTGCCACGGTTACCGTCTCCTTCCTGTGGGTGGGCGGTTCTAGGGAACGAGTAGACGTCCGTCGTCGAGCACGCGTACGCCGTCGAGTTCGATCGTGGGCCGGAGCACGACGCCGTCTATGTGCACGCCTGCGACGTTGACGCCGCCCATGCCGGCGCTCGTGCCGAAGGCGAGATGCATGGTGCCGATCACCTTCTCGTCCTCGAGCACGTTGCCGGTGAGGATCGCCGCCGGGTTCGTGCCGATCCCGAGCTCGGCGAGCGAGCGGCCGTGCTCGCCGCCCGAGTCGAGCGTATCCAGCAACCACTGCCCGGCGTCGTTGTCCGCCTCGACGGCGCGGCCGCGTTTTACGGTGATGCGAACCGGCGACGTGAGCAGCCCGTAGCCTGCCAGCGAGCCGTCGAAGACGATCGTGCCGTCTCCGACTGTCTCGAGCGGCGCGATGTACCCTTCGCCGGCGGGCAGATTCCCGAACATCCCCTGCTGCTGCAAGTTGCCATCGTCGCTGCGGCCCGTCCGCCCATTCAGGCTGAGCACGATGTCCGTGCCCGCCGCAGAGGTGATTCGAGCGGTCGAAGCCGAGGTCAGACGCGCCGCGAGCCATTCCCCCTTTCGCTTAAGCTCCGCGTAGTCGACGGGCATCGCGCGGGTGAAGATCTCCTCCGTGATCGTGGGTAGCGATGCGATGCGCGCACCTCGGCTTGTCGCCTCCATCCGAGCCTGCGTCTGGCTGAGGGACCGGGACGTTGGCGCGAAGACGACGTCCGCGCGCGCCATCGCCTCGGCGACCTCAGTCGGCGGCTCCTCGCCGTGCCGCGACAAGGTCGGGAACGCGAGCATGGTCACTGCTCGCGCGCGCGGCTTCGCCGCTGCCGCGAGCGACTCCGCGATCACCCGCTGCTCGTCGTTGTAGACGACCAGCACGGAGTCCATCGGGCCGACACCGAGACAGTCGACTGCTGCTTCCGCCGGAGCGAGCAGATTGGACGGCCTGGTCACGCCACCCAGCCTAGCCTCGAGAAGCGCGTAGACGCCGACTGGCGGATGGCGTCACAGCCACACCGCGGACCCCTACGCAGCACGAAGCACGAACAAGATCCCGCACCGGGCGGACGCCTTCATTTCGATTCGAGTTCTTAGGCCCGCCTAGTTCAGCGACGGCCGGACCTTCGAGCTCTATCCGCTCGACACTGAGCGCGTCCGCCCAGTCCGGTTCATCGGCGAGCCAGTCGGTCAGCATGCCTCCGCGGCTTCCCGCTCGAGGAAGAGGTCGATCGCCTAGCCGATGTCGGTGTCGGCGCTCACGAGGCCATAGAAAACGGACTTATAACCCTGGGCGATGTCTCGGGCCCTAGAGACTCAGGCAAACCGCGGGTGGTACCATCGAGCTGCCGAGGCTCTCGCTTACGGAAGCCCTCCCCGGTACGGCGCCCACTCGAGCGCTGTCCGCTGTATGGGGAAGCCAAATGGACGACATGGGGAATGCGCGCCGGAGGAAGGCTGCCCGAAGCCAGTCCTTGCTCCGCGAGCTGAACGAGCGAATCAACTCAAGCCGGCAGCCTTCGACCTTCATCGAGTTCCTCTGCGAGTGCGCGAGCACGTCATGCGGCGGTTTGGTCTCAATGACCGAGGACGAATACGAGTCCGTCCGCGCCCACCCGACTCACTTCCTGGTGGCGCCGGGACATGTCTTCCCGGATGTCGAGCGCATCGTGGAGCAGGACCGGCGCTTTCTCGTCGTAGAGAAGATCAATCACGCAGCCGAGTTCGCAACGGCAGCCGATCCACACTCGACGTGATGGCGCCGGCGGAAGCGTCTGTCAGCAAGACCGAGCTCTACTGCGGCCACTGCCTGAGGGTGACTCTTCACGAGCAGGTAGAAATCCCGCCGTTTAAGGATTCGCGCGGTGGGACGGATCCAGGCCGGCTCGACTGGCATTGCTCTGAGTGCGGCGGTATGTACGTGCCTCCACCCGAGACCTAGCTCGCGCATCGGGAGGAACACCTGCGGCATGAGACTACGAACCGGCGACCCCACCCTGCTCGATGACCTGCGCGCGCATTTCGAGCGCTCGGGCTTCGCGGTTGAGAGCACGGGCGACGCCGACCTCAACGTACGGCGGCCCGATGCTCCGAGCGCTGAGCAGGAGGCTCGGGAGATAGAGCTGCACCTGAAGGTCTGGCGCGCCATGCAACCGAACATCCAGGTCGAGCTGGTCGACCCGGTAGAAGCTGATTCTAGTTAGGACAGCCGGAATCGAGGCGTCCGACCCCTCAGTCCTGCCAGCCCGGCTTGGAGAAGGTCGCGCTTCACGCTGACCTCACGATGCTCGCACGGCTCGCGCAGGCGCTCAGTCGGGCACGGGCCGTTCCGCTCGCGGCGTAGCATCATTCGCCCCACCCCTTGACCTTCCGCAACCAGCGCGAGAGGGTCCGCCCGTGGGCGCATCGGAGGAGAAGATCCGAGAGGTGCTTGACGGCTCCCTTCCGTCCCTGGGGTTGGGTCCGGCGCTGGGGACGTTTGGCCCCAGCTCGGCGGGTTCCATCAAGGAGCGGGTCGAGAGGCTTGAGCGTGTTATAGCCATGCACCGGGAGGCGCTTCTGTTGGCTGGTCGGGAAATCGATGACCTGCGTGCCAAGCTCGACGGGTAACCCCCGGCTTAGTATTTCCTTCATCCGCTGAACGACCGGGCCATCGCCGGATTCGGGGCGGCAAAGCACTCCGCCATTCATCCTCAAAGCTGTCACCCGCTGGTTGTTCCTTCAGCACGGCGGCCCCTGCCAAAAGCGGCCTATAAGCAGGCGTTTTTAATTCGGCAAACCCTCCTAGAGGACGATCTGGCGCAGCAGCTCGAGCGGACAGCCCGCCGACCCGAGCGCGGCCGCGAGGTGGCAGTCCGCTTCCGACTCGGCGAGCTCAGAAGACTCGGCGGCTGAGAAACCGAGCTCGGCGAACCGCTCGAGGCGCCACTCGAGCAGCCTCTCGTCCTTGGGGATCTCGTCGTTGGGCACAGTCACGAGGGCCTCGGTTGGGGCTCAGGCATCTCAGGCATCTCTTCCACGCGCGGCCCGCGGTCGACCCTTATCGGCCCAGCGCCTCGCTCGCACAGCCCTTTCTCCAGCGATAGCGAGTTTGCGCACGCCCGACACCGGCTCGCTCGCTTCAGCTTCTTCGGGCCGCCACAGTCGGGGCAGGTGAGCTCGAGCGGACGCCCGTTGACGTAGATCGTCCCGTAATCGTGTCGATTGCGGCACCGCCGGCAGCGCTTCGCCTTGCGCACCTTCGGCTCACCGCAGTCGGGGCAGGTGACAGCGGGGTTGCGCGCGAAGAGCAGGCGCTGGTCGGCGAACGAGCACAGCCTGCAGAGGCGAGCCTTCGGGGTCTTCTTCCCTCCGCAAACGGGACACGGGCCGCCCTTGAGCGACTGGTTCGCTGCCTTCTTCGGGTGCGGA
>JBBQXP010000154.1:0-4663 GCA_038209555.1 Gaiellales bacterium | reverse complement strand
CACCCACTCGACGCCGTTCGCCTTGAAGAGCCCGGCGACACCGCCCGTCAGCTGCTTGACGATGGCGTCCTTCCACTCGTTCGCTTTCGCAAAGTCGAGCTCCGGCGCGCCGACGTTCACACCGAGCTTGGCGAAGGTTTCATCCGCCTCCTTGATCGCGAACGCGGTCTGCACCCACGCCTTGGTCGGGATGCAACCGACCCGCAGGCAAGTACCCCCGAGCTCAGCTTCCTTCTCGATGCAGACGGTCTTCGCGCCCAGCTGTGCGGCGCGGATCGCGGCCGTGTATCCGCCCGGCCCTCCGCCGAGGACGGCGACGTCACAGTCCATTTTTCCCGGCCTTTCCTCGCTTACGCGGTTACGCGGACGATCCTATCTCCGCCGGCCTGGGCGCCGCGGAGACGGCTCCGCGCGTAGCGAAGAGGGCGAAGCAGGCCGCTCCGGCAAGCGCGAGTCCGGCGATCGAGATGACCGCGTGAGGAGCCACAAGGCGGTTAAGGAGCGGCGCGGTGGCGACCGCGCTCATCATCGTGGTCGTCATGAAGGCCGACGCGAAGCCGAAGACGCGACCGTAGTATCGCGGATCGGCCTCTCGCTGCACGATCGTGTCGAAGAGGACGTCCGTCGTCCCGTCGACGAGCCCGACGAGCCCGAGGAAAAGAAGGGCGGTGGGTGCGTGGACGGTGAAGGCGAGCGAGACGAGGAAGCCCGACATGACGAGGAGGCCGGCGCCGATCCAGCGCACTCCGCCCCGCCCAACGCGTGCGACCCCGACGAGGGCTTGTCCACAGGTGAGGCCTCCGGCCAGCGCGGCGATGCCGTATCCATAGGCCCCCGAGCCGAGTCCGAGCTCGGATCCGAGAAACCGGGGCAGCGTGGCGTTAACGAGTCCGGTTGCGAGCGTCGCGCTCCCGAAGGCCACGACGACCGCGACGAGCACGCGGCGCCCGAGCAGGTAGCGGAGGCCCGCGAGCACGCCGTCGGCGGCATCGCGCGGGCGGATCACGGGGGCGACGCGAATGCCCCAGTAGAGCGTCACGGCCACGGCAAAGGTCAGGAGATCGACCGCGAGGGCGGCGGCTGCGGTCGAGGCCGAGAGCGCGATTCCCGCGCCCAACGCCCCGATCGCCATCGCTCCGTCCTGGGCGATGCCGAGACCTGCGTTGGCGGCGGGAAGGCGTTCCCCGTCGAGAAGCGAGGGCACGAGGGCCCGCACCGTCGCCGACGAAACCGCCGCAAGCGCACCGGAGACGGCCACCGCCGCGAAGGCCGCTGGACGGCTTTCGGCGAGGACTCCGGCTAGTGCCCCGGCGACAGCCACGCCGCGGGCCGCCTCGATCCAGACGAGCAGCCGGTCCCTTGGAAGCCTGTCGACCACCGCCGCCGCGATGCCTCCGCCGAAGATTGGCGGGGCGAGTCGCACGAGCATGAGCATTGCAACCTGGCCCGTCGAGGCGGTGCGCTCGTACACCCAGCCGACGAGCGCGGCGATCGTCAACCAGTCGCCGATGTGCGAGACGAGCTTCCCGGCGGCGAGGCGACGGAACGAGCTCTCGTGGAACGGACGGAGAAGCCGGCCGATCGAGAGCCGCTTCTCTGAGCCGTCGTCCGTGGCGACGGCGACGATGAAGGCCATCGTCCCGAAGCCGAGCAGGAGGTCGCCGATCGAGAAGACGTTCGCGAACGGCACCCCCTGCGGGAGGGCGAAGATGTCGCCGAGGAACCGCAGGTGCTCGCCGCCGACGACGACGTTGCCGCCGCCCTCGCGATCGAAGCCGACCGCCTCCCAGGCGCTCGGCGAGACGGGCATACGCCCTCCGTTCGCCAGGATCGCGGCGGCGTTCGAAGCCATTCCGAGCAAGAGTGGCAGGAGCGCGAGCATGCGGAGGTTCGCAGACGCAAAGACGACCAGACAGGCGTAGCTGGCGAGGTGGAGCGGAGCGTTGAGCCCTTCGGGCACCGCGTCGGCATACGACGAGAACAGAAAGAGTTGGATTCCGAGCGCGAGAAAGACCGCCCACTGACGGCGCAGCTCGACCTCGACGACGCGGGACGGACGGCCCCCGAGCAGGACGGCGAAGAGCACGCCGAGTGCGATGCTCGGCAGCAGGAACATCAGGAGGCGAGCACTTCGAGCTTCGGCGACCGCGGGCGGGCGCGGAGAGCGGTGAAGAACCCCCCGAGGAGCGCTGCGTTCTCGACGAGGCCCCACTCGACCCGGCGGGGGACGCCGCCCCGTGCCGCCAGGATCAGGTACCCCCCGAGAGGTCCGCCGGGCCGAAGCGGCACTGCGAGGTGGGCCTCGGGCCTGCCGAGATCTACGCCAGAGGAAGCCAGCGCGCCCGACGATTCCGCTTCCCGGAGCAACCAGCTGCCGAGCGCGGTGTCAGAAGGGGCTGCGAACCCGTCGCTCCATTCGAGCTCGATCCTGCCGCGGCCCTCCGTCTCGGACCAGGAGTAGAGCGCGAGCCAGCGCAGGTCGCACTGCGACTCGAGGGATGCCACCAGCGCCGCGAATTCCTCCTTCCCGCCAAAACCAGAGCTGAGTACTTCATGAAGGCGTTCGGCGAGCCGGCGCACGCGGAGACTCTCGAATTGCTCGAATCCGAACGCGGCGAAGGCCACGGCCAGCGCCGGGATCGCGAGGAACGACATACCGGCCCAGAATGTGACGAGGGCCGCGACCACACCACCCGTGACGAACGCCTGAGGACGGATGACGAGGCGGCTCGGGATGATGTGCCGCCGATCCCGCTCGGCGAGGCGCCGGATCTCCGCATATTCCTCCGGCGTGAGCGCGGCAATCGGGTCGAGACCGCGCTGCAGGGCCACGAACGCCCTCGCGACCACGGGGTGGAACTGCGACCCGGCGTTTCGCTCGATCTCTGCAAGGGCCGTCTCAGGAGGCATGCCCTCGCGGTACGGGCGGTCGCTCGTCATGGCGTCGTAGCTATCGGCGACGATCAGGAAGTGGGCCGCGAGAGGGATCTGGTCGGGATCGATCCCGTAGTAGCCGTGCCCATCGAAGCGCTCGTGATGGTACTCGACGGCCGTGGCCTGCTCGGAAGCCATGCGGAAGCGCCTGAGGAGCCGGGCCGACAGTCGCGGGTGGAGTCGCATCGCCTCCCATTCGTCGTCGTCCAGACGGTCGGGCTTGCGCAGCACGCTGGCATCCACCGAGATCTTTCCGAGGTCGTGTAAACGGCCCGCCCAGCGAAGCTCCGCGACCGTGCGCCCCGACAACCCAAGGCCCTCGGCCAGCGCTTCCACGTACTCGGCGACACGCGCCGAGTGCCGATACGTATATGAGTCGCGCTCGTCGACGACGTTCGCGAACGTCTCGAGCGCGTTTGCCGTCTCGCGGCGCAAACGGACGAGCCGTTCGTGCGAACGGTAAACGGCGAAGACGAGGGGCGCGAGCGCAAGAATCGCCCACGGCTCCGTCAGGGCGAAGACCGCGAGCCCGATCCCGAGACCGGCCTCCCCCAGAGCGGCGGCAAGCCCCCCGCTTATGGCCTCCCGGGCCGTCGGGACGTAGGGCAGCTCGCGATGGAGCGCGATGACCGCGCTCACGAGGACGGCGCCGACGAAGTAGACCACCGCAGCAAGCGCTGCTAGGGGGCCGAAGTCGCCGGGCAGCTCGAGGTAGCCGGGATGGCCTCCCAGCAGGATGTAGACGAGTCCACCGCTCGCGACGGCCAGGGCCGCTGCCGATGCGTTGAACGCGACGCGTGAGGGAGCGCGACCGCGCGTTCCGTCGGCGGCGACGACCCCGAAGGCCGCGACGAGCGCAGCGAGCCAAGGGCCGAGAACGACTACTGCGGCGATGTGCACGCTCGCGGAGAAGGTGAAGGAGGTCGTCTCCCGCGGATCCAGCGAGGCCACGTCCGGGGGAACCTCGATCAGCTCCATCACGAGGACGGCCGCCCCGAAGAGGGCGAGCAGGCCAAGGGAAACCGAGGGCACGTGAAACGCCGCGATGAAGACCGTCGCGGCGCCGACGGTAAGTGTTGCGGCGATCAACGTGCGCGCTTGAGCGTGCGCGCGCATCGTTCTTCTACAGGAGCTTCTCTAGCCCCACTTGAGGCCGGCGCCGGACGCAAAGACCAGCGCTGCCAGGAGCCCGAAGCGTAGCGCCCAGCTATGTAGACGTCGCATAGTCCCTCCTTGTGTCATGGTTTTCGCTAGCCCCACTTGAGGCCGGCGCCGGACGCGAGGAGGAGTGCGCCCAAGAGCCCTAACCGAACGCACCAGATTTGAAGTTGCCGCATGACCGTGCTCCTTGTAGTGGGTACTGCTGAGCATCGGGGAGCAGGCTCGACTCAGAATCCCCCGGAAGGGTGGAATGGAATTACCGGCCGAGTGCGCAAAAACTCGAGGGCGACTCGTAAGCCGCCCTCGCGTGACCCGGGGGAATCCGGTCACGATAGGTTTTCGGCGCGCCAGGATGCCCGACCCATCCCTCGTTCGAGGGACGCGGGTGTCAACACCGGCCGAGACCGGCTGCGCCGGTCAGACGTCCTGCGTGAGCTGGATGCGGTTACCGTCGGGGTCGAAGACGTCGAGGATGCGAATCGCCCCGGGTATCTCGAGCACGACTCCCACGTTCACCCCGGCCTCGCGGAGCCGCGCTGCCTCCGCTTTCACGTCGTCCACCTCAATC
>JBBQXP010000153.1:0-4673 GCA_038209555.1 Gaiellales bacterium | reverse complement strand
CCTGATCAGCGTCTCCCGGTCCCGGTCCTCCAGCGTCAGCACCGCCAACGGGCGACCTCTGGGCATGGCAGCATCCTCCAGCTCGGCACAGCGTAGACGATGCTGCCATTATGACACTCACTTATGAATCACGACACTAGGAGCCTGCGTCCGTAATCGTTCCGCCGGCGCTGCGACGGCAGCCGATCACCCGGCGGAGGTGGCCGCAACGGCAGACCCGGACCGAGGGCGGCACAAAGCGGCGCGCGGAGACGCCTCGAAGGCTCATCCCAGTGCTCCCGCGAGGCACTGCCCGCTCCCGATCGCCCGCCCCGGGAGGACCCGGTCGGCCCGACCACTGGTGAACAGCTTGCCGAGGTTGTGAACCGCCGCGACGAGGAGCCATTCGGCCCGCACCTGTTCGAGCCCCCGCAGGCTGAAGCGTCGGAAGCCGCGGGCCTCCTTGATCTGGCCGAAGACCGGCTCGACGATCGCCGTGCGTCGCGCGTAGTGGCGTCGGCCGGCCTTCGTCCGGAGCTTGCGGCCCATCCGCTCCCGGCGCGAGAGCCCCGCCGGGATGCGGCCGCGCGGTGCTGGCGGCGGCGATGGGGTCCCGTGGTGGTCGCGACCGAGCGCGACGTAGGCATCGATCGAGCGCTCGGCGAGGGCGCTGAGGTTGTCCTCGGAGCAGTAGCCGGCATCGGCGAGGAGGCGCCGCGGGGAGCGGCCGGTGTTGTCTTTGATCTGATCGAGGAGGGCGGGTAGCTGGCGGGTATCGGTCGCCTCGGCGGTCACGCTCGTGGCGACGATCACCTGGGCGGTCTCGTCGACCGCGGCCCCGACGTTGTAGGCCTGGACCCAGCCGTCGGGCCGGCTGCGCATGATCTTGCTCTCGGGATCGGTGAAGTTGCGCTGGGCCTTCGGGTTGGGCACGGCGTCCGCCCGGCCGGTCCGTTCGCGGGCCTCTTCTTCGAGGGCTGCCTTGGCTTCCCGGATCTTGGCCAGCCGGCCCTCGTGGGTGCGTAGCTCGGGCGGCAGCTCGTCGCCGCGGGCGTCGCCATAGAGCTGGTCCTCGGCGGCATCGACCGCCTCGGCCTCATCGAGGATGGCCTTCACCTGTGCGGCGAGCGCCGTCTCGCGCTCGACCATCCGGCCATAGCTCATCGCCTTGTGCTTCGACGCGTTCGCTTTCACCTTGGTCCCGTCGAGGGCGACCCGGCCGAGCGTGACGAGACCCGCCTTCTGGCACAGGACGAGGACGTGCAGGAAGAGTCCGGAAAAGGCGCCGAGGTGCCGGCGGCGGAAGCTCGAGATCGTCTTGTGGTCAAGGCGCGCCTGCCCCGCGAGGTACATGAAGCCGACGTCGGCAGCGAGGCGCGCCTCGAGCTTGTGCGAGCTCGTCACGCCGGTGGCGTAGCCATACAGGAGGACCTTGAGCATCAGCCTCGGGTGGTAGGGCGGCATCCCCCGGGGCTCGTCGTGGGCGGCGAGGAACGGGCCCAGGTCGAGCCCATCGACGAGGTCGGACAGGAACGCCGGCAGGCTGTCCGGGCCGACCCAGTCACGGACCGAGGGCGGCATGAGGAGGAGGGTGTCCTGGTCGTACGGGCGGAAGGTCTTGGTGCGCATACCAGATTCTCGCATCCGCCAGACCGCCCCGCTGGCCATTAGCGACACAGCCTCCTAGGCGTGTCTTCAGGGAACTGCGCCACCCAGGATTCAGCGGTACACAATCTCGTACACACGTGGCCTTGCTCAGGCACACCCGACCGAATAGCGTCGAGTGATGGGCTATCCATCACCACTCGAAGGTGTCCGGCCTGGAGTCACGGCCCAGGCGACACCAGTCGAGGCCGCCCTGGTCCAGCTCGTCCTTGCCCGTCGTCACTGCCGCCCTGTGGTGGCGAGTCGCTCGGTCGTGGCGGCCGGGCGACGCGGTAGACTTGGTGGCAGGTACGCACAGACGAAAGGACGGCCCCGTGCCACGACGCACGACACGCCGACGGATCGGCGTACCCGACGCTCTTCGTGACCCCGAGGCTCGCGGAGCTCCTCGCGGCGATGGTCGCCGCGGTCCTCGACGCCGAGTCGTCCTCGGCGGACCGCGAGGCAGGACCCAACTACCTCCTCCCAGAGCCCTTGGGGATCACACGGGTCCGAGGCGGAGCCAACCCGGGAGGCCACCGCGATGAGCCTGGCACGGGCGATCGATCTCCGGCCCGAGGACCTCGCTGGCCGAAGCTGGGCGGGCTACCTCCGGGAGTCGACGCGGGGCCAGGCCGACCGCTACGGGCCGGACCTCCAGCGGGCGGAGCAGCACCAGTTCGCCGAGCGTCACGGACTGCTCCCGACCGGCCGCGAGTACGTCGACCTCGTGTCGGGCAAGGACACCCTGCGCCGGACGGACTTCGCGCGGATGCTCGCGGACGCTGAGGAGGGCGCCTTCGAAGTCCTCCTGTGCTATGACACGAGCCGCTTCGCCCGCAATGTCGCCGACGCCTGGCAATACCGGGACCGGCTCGCCCGGGCCGGGGTCGTGGTCGTCTTCTGCGCCGACGGGCTCATCTCGGGCAACGTCGACACCTATGAGCTCGAAGGGCTCAAGACGGTGTCGGACGCCGCGTACATCCGGCGGCTCTCGCGGAATGTGTCCCGAGGCTACGAGCAGAAATGGCGGCTGTTCGACGATCCCGGCGGCCATCCCCCACTGGGCTTCGCCCGGCTCGGGGAGCGGCAACTCCTGAGCCCGGTGGAGGGTCCGGACCTTGAGCGGGTCCGCCGTGCGTACGAGCTGTACGCGACCGGGACGTGGAGCGACACGGAGCTGGCGGACGAACTCGGGCTCACCGAAGCCGGGATGGCCGAGATCCTGACGAACCCCCTCTACGCCGGCAGGGTCATCCGCCACAAGGGCCGGCCCGATGAGGAGGAGCGGGCCGCCCGCTTCCCGGCCCCGGTGGAGCCGGCGCTGTTTCAGCGGGTCCAAGCGATCCGGGCGGAGCGCCGGACCCGCCATCCGGGCGGGATCGCGCGACGCCGCCCCTACCCGCTCGCCCGGCTCATGCGCTGCATCCACTGCGGGAGCGCGTTTCACGGGGACGCCAACAACAACCGACGGCGCATTCGGCACGCGCGCCGCCCTGCGTGCGGACCATCGGCGACCTATCGGGCCGAGCGGTTCGAGGGACAGATCGCGAGGTTGTTCGACCGGGTCCGGCTATCGGATGCCGACGTCGCCCAGGTCCTGCGGGCGATGCGCGGCACGACCCCGGCTCCGGAGGCGCCCGATCCGGCGGTCTTGGCCGAGGCTCGGACGCAGCTGCAGGGCCGGCTTGCATCCGGGACGATCGCGATCGAGGCGTTCAGTCGGGAGTGGCGGCGACTCGAGCGCCCGAACGCTGCCGAGCCGATGCCACCGGATGAAATGCGGCTTCGGCGCGCTCGGAACCTCCTGATGGAGTTCGGCACCCTCTGGCACAACCCGGCCGTCCCGGACCAACTGCGCGAGGAGGCGCTCCGCGAGATCCTCGGCCGCGTCGACGTCGATGGTCCCGAGATTGTCGCGGTGCACCCCGTTCCGAACGAGAACGCCTGGCTGCTAGGCCTCGTGGCCGTGCGCGAAGGACGGTTGACGACGCAACGACAGGTGGGACTGGTCGGGGCGAGAGGAGTCAGGCCTACACTATCCAACTGTCCGTCCGCATCGACCGGGGCTCCGTCGGCGAGGTTTGCCGGGAGCGCACGGTCTGAGCACCGACGTGGGCGGAGGGTCGCGTCCTGAACCCGCTGTAAAAGTGAAGACGGCGTAGGCTCCAAAGCGAACCTTGCAAGTCGCAGAAGGAGACCACGCCGTGGAACGAAGGATAGCCTCCAGCACCCGGATCGGTCGTGTCCCCAGACTTGGTGTAACAGCGGGTAGGCCGGGAACGGAAGCGGCCACCGCGTCATCCTCGCGTCGTTGGACTTGAGAACCCACGACACGGAGGACCACCACGATGGCCGAGGACAGGATGGCCGGGCTTGAGACGCTGCGCAAGGTGATCGCCGCTGGCGACGCCGACTTTCCTGCGCGAGGGCGTGCGGGTATTGGCCCAGGCGGTGACCGAAGCCGAGGTCACCGAGCTCACCGGCGTGCCCAAGGGAGAGCGCGACCCGGAGCGCCGGCTGACCCAGCGCAACGGGTATCGCGACCGGCGCTGGGACACCCGGGTGGGGACCATGAACCTCTCGATCCCCAAGGTCCGCGACGGGTCGTACTTCCCATCCCTGCTCGAACCCCGCCGACGCGCCGAGCGAGCCCTGCTCGCGGTCGTCCAGGAGGCATACGTGCTGGGCGTGTCCACCCGCCGGGTGGAGGACCTGGTCGATGCCCTGGGCATCGCCTCGCTGTCGCGGAGCGAGGTCAGCCGGATCTGTGCTGCGCTCGACGCTGAGGTCGAGGCCTTCCGGCAGCGTCCGCTGACCGATGAGCCATACCCGTACCTGTGGCTCGATGCCACGGTGCGCCACGAGGCGCCACATGACCGAGTGGGAGGCAGGAACCCACCGCCGGACTGTCGCAGCAGTCCGGTGAAGCTGGAGGCAGCCTGATCCTGGAGACGCAGGTGCGGGCAGGAGCAGCCTCGACAACGACGGAGCGGGTCGGCACTGCCAGACGGCCCGGGTCCGGCAAGCGAGACGGAACGGTGCAAGTC
>JBBQXP010000152.1:0-4697 GCA_038209555.1 Gaiellales bacterium | reverse complement strand
GGCCCCGCCCTCGAGGACGGGGCACATGCCGGCGGCCTTGAGCGCGGTCTCGAACGAGTCCGCCTTGATGACCGAGTAGCCGGACGGGGCCATGGTCGCGTCCATGACCGAGCCATCGGGGGAGATGGCCTTCGACTTCGAAGTCGGGTTGCCACCGTCGACGAGCGCATCGCCGAGTTGTTCGAACCAGGCGCCCCAGGCCGCGGTGACCTTGGCATTTGCCTCGGCGCCATCGGGCATGCCGCCGCCGTAGTAGGTGAGCAGGTAGTTTGCCATGTGGATCAGATCTCCAATGTGTGTCTGCGAGGAACCATCGAGCAGGACCGGCAAGGACGTTTACATGGCCATCGCCTCGTACAACCGAACGCTGGTGACGATCGGACAGCCCTCGAGGAGGCGTTCGGCGTCCTCCCGGGTGTCGGCCGAGAGGATCGAGTAGCCGGTCGCGGCGCCCATCTCCGGCGTCAGGTCGCGGCTGCCGGTGTTTGTGATCTCGAGGCAGTTGGCCAGCGGGTTGCCGCTGTCGACCATCCGGTCGCCAACCCTTTCGAACCAGGCCATCCAGGCGGCAGTGATCTCGGGGGTCGGCTCCACGTAGCCGTAGCTGAGCATCAGGAATTTCTTCATGGCTGGCCCACCTCTGCTGTCGTCGAATCGCTGGTGAGGAACTTGGTGTAGTTCTCGAGGGTTTCCTTTTCGGTACCCCAATAGGCGTGGAATTCCCCGAGCCATGCCTGGAGGTTCCGCATTGACGCTCGATCAAGCGTCAGGAACGTCGTCCGGCCGACCTTGCGACGGTCGACGATGCCCGCGTCCACGAGGACTCGAACGTGCTTGTTGATCGCCGGCAATGAGAGCCCGCGGATGCGCGCCAGCCCGCTGATCGAGTGCGGCTGGAGCCCCAGCAGGCGGACCATCTCGCGCCGATGGCCATTCGCCAGGGCGGCGAACAATTGATCCAAACCATCTGCAGCCTCGAGCATCGCCGCTCCATGACAGTTAACGTATTGGTTAACTGTACGGGTCCCGATCCGGTGCGTCAAGATCGCGGGACCCAGGCTCGCGACAGAGCGGGCGCCGCCGCGGTGCCTTCGCGCAGAGTTACGCCGGCGAAACCAATTGCGGCATGAACTCCGCGAGGGCGCGCCCGTCGGGCCGGACCAGCTCGTCGACGCGCTCGCGGTTCACCTCGGCGACGATGATCTGGCCGATCTCGGTCCGAACGACCGTGAAGATGCCGAGCTCCTGCATCCGCTGTGTCTGCGAACGGTTGTCCTCCGTCGGCGTGAGGTAGTGCAGCGAGCGGGCTCCATAGCGGTGGATGAGGAAGAGCTGGACCAGCGTCATGAGCCGCCTTCGGCGGATCGCCGGCGCGGTGTTCTGGTCGCGGATCGAGAGGATGCTCCGGCCCCGACGGTCCACGATGCTGGCGAAGATCACATTTGCCAGCGGATCATCCGAATCGCCCAGCACGCGAAGCTCCAGCAGGTCTGAGCCCGCCGTGTGCGGTCGCAGCTCGACGCGCAACTGGCCCGGCTCATGCCACTGCGCAGCCCACGCGGCGAGCCAGCCCTCGAGCAGCCTGGTCGGTACTTCGGTCTGCACGAGATGCTGATGCTGCGTGGAGCCCTTGCCCATGGCTTTCGTCGCCGCGGTTCTCCCCGAGGCGGCCATCAGGGCCGCGTCCAGTCGATCTCCGCCGACGAGTGACTGCGGCGTTCGGTACGGAGATTCGAGCAGCCGGAACCTGCGCTGGAGGCGGGCGAGCGCGAGCATCCCATCCTCTTGGAGCGCTGTCGCGAACTCCTCGGCGGCGAGGCCGTCGATTTGATGACCGCCATAGGTGATGAAGTTGAAGACGAAGCCGAGCTTCCCGAGCTCCTCGGGGAAAAGCCGCATCTCGTCGTCGCTCAGCCCCGTGGTGTCCCAGTTGAACGACGGTGACAGGTTGTACGCGAGCATCTTGTCCGGATACTCGGCGTGGATCGCCTCCGCAAATCTCCGTGCGTCTTCGAGATCGGCCGTCTTCGTCTCCATCCACAGGAGGTCCGCGAAGGGCGCCGCGGCAAGGGACTTGGCAATCGCATAGTCAATGCCGCCCTGGACCTGGTAGTAGCCATCAGGTGTCTTGGGCAGCTCAGGATCCCAGGCGAGCCGGATGTCAAGCGCCTCAGCTCGCGCTCGTACCTCAGTGAAGGGCGCCCGACCGGCGAAGGCGCGCCATTCCTCCAGTGTCATCGCGAATTGTTCGCCCTCGCTCAGGCGGAACTCAAGGACGTCCGCAATTGCCTCGTCATACGTCTTGAGGCCCGCCTCCGCACGCCAGACATCGGCGTACCGGGTGTCGATGTCGTCGAGCAGGGCCTCGATCGAAGCCCCGGGGTCGGCCTCGCGCATCGTCCTGGCGCTTTGCTCGATCAGGGCCGTGAGCCCGACCCGCTCGAGCCAGCCAGCCGCTGCTTGCAGCTCGGCCTCCGGCACCGCGAACAGGAGGTGGCCTCGTGCCTCGTCCAGCCCGAGGTCGTAGAGCGACTTCTGGATCGCCAGGAAACCGACCCGGTAGCTCGGGAGGTTCAGATTCGTCGCTCCGAGCATGAACGGCTGGTCGCGCTCGTCGCCGCGGTTGTCGAGGAAGGTCGCGGACTCGGCATCGGTCCGGGCGACGATGATGCCCGGGACTCGCATGATGTCGAGCTGAAGTCGCGCCGCATTGAGGCGCTTGTTCTGCTCATCCTGCGCGACGAGGACCTTGCCGGTCTGGTGCCCGCACTTCTTGGCACCCGGCTTCTGGTCCTCGATGTGGTAGCCCGGCACCCCGACCTCGACGAATCGACGGACGAGGTTCCGGACGTGCGCGTCGCCGCCGTGTCCCGTGTCGGCGTCGGCCACGATGAACGGCCGGAAGTCGACCTCGGGCGTGGCGCGTCGTTGCTCGTCGTCCATTGCGGCACGGGCGAAGTGCTGGTTCTTGTCTGCTGCGAGGAGCGCGCGCACCAAGCCGGCCGCTTCGTCCGGGACCTGGCTCAGGGGATAGCTGGCCAGGTCCGGACCGGGGTCTTCGGAGATCGAACCCTTCGCGGACGTGGCCCAGCCACCCAGGTAGATGGCTTCGATCCCCATCCGCTTCATCACGACCGCCTGACCCGGTGAGTACGGCCCGAAGGTCGTGATCTGGCGCTGCTGCTCGAACAACTCGCGAAGCCGGGCGTAGAAACCCTCGGCTGCAGTCCGGGCGACGGTGTAGTCCGGCTGGATCGTGCCTTGCTGGGCGGCTACCTCACGGGCCGTATGGAGACGGACGATGCCATCGAACCGGGCTTGCGCCAGCCACTCGCGGACGGCCGCGACCTGGGTCTCGAATGGGTTCCCCGCGGGGCTGCCGGGCATCGATTCCTGCGCTGTCGCGAGCGTCATTCGTTCTCGTGGTCTCTGAGGCAATCGTCGGGGCACTCGCATGCCGAATGGAAGCTGTATGCATACCGTGCCGGAATCGCGACGGCGCCGCGGTCGCGCTCGAGATGGCCGGCGATCCAGCGGAGGGGCGGCTCAGCGCCAGTGGCCCGCCGGGCCGGGTATCGGAGTTTCAGTTGTAGTTCCATGGCGGGGTTGTCCTTTCAGGCGGCTGCGGTTGACCATACGACCTCGACGTCCATCAGTCCAATCGATTGTGCGGTATTGTGCGATCGACCATATTGATCACGAGAGGTTGCGCCGTGCTCCTTGCCCACCTCGAAGGCATGATCGAGATCGCCCGGCTCGGGAACATGCGGCGTGCGGCAGACGCGCTGTCGATCAGCCAGCCGGCGCTGACGGCGCGAGTCCAGGCGCTCGAAGCGGAGCTCGCCGCTCCGATCTTCCTCCGGACGCACAGGGGCATGGTCCTGACCCCGGCGGGTCGGGCATTCCTGCCGCATGCCGAGCGCGCCATCGAGGCAATCCGGAGCGGTACGTCGCTCGTTCGCGAGCTCGAATTCGGCGTTATCGGTGAGTTGGGGCTCGCAGTTGCTCCCGCCGTCAGTGCCTACGTGCTTCCAGAGCTCCTCGCTCGCTTCACCCAGCGTCACCCGGACGTTCGCCTGCGCGTGCGCACCGGGCATTCGGAGGAGATCCTCGACCTCGTTGCGCGCGGGGAGGTGGAGCTCGGCATCGTTCGCAACCTCCGCGACGCGCGGGTCATGAGCCGTCCGCTGTACGAGGACGAGCTCGTCCTCATCGCCCGACCAGATCATCCATTTGCAATGGCGGGCAGGGTGGACGTGTCGGAGATCAAGCACGCGCAGCTGATCCTGTTCGACCGGACGTCGAGCTACTACGACCTGACGAATGCCATGTTCCGCGCCGCCGGCGTGGTCCCTCGTGGCGTCACCGAGGTTGACAACATCGAGGCGGCGAAGCGGATGGTTGAACGCGGGCTCGGCGTGGCCCTGCTTCCCGGGACCGCGATCGCCGACGCGCTGGCATCTGGATCGGTTCGGGAGGTCGGGCTCGGCGGAGTGGCCACGATCCGGCGGCAGATCGTGGCCGTCGAGCGGCTGGGTGCGCGTCCGCCAACGCCGTTCCTGACGACCCTGTGGGGTCTCCTCGAGCGGATTCCGGAGCTCATTCCCAGGGCGCTGTCGATCACTGGCCCCGTGTCAGGGTCGAACGGGCGACGGAGCGAAGGCCTCGACTGACTCGAACCCGCCCACCCTGCGCTG
>JBBQXP010000151.1:0-4762 GCA_038209555.1 Gaiellales bacterium | reverse complement strand
TCCGAGGGGGAGCCACTCGTGATCGAGATGCACGTGCGCTCGGAGAGGCCGCTTCGCGACGCCCTCCTGACCGTCGAGCTCCACGACGCCGAGGGCGCGCTCGTCGGAGCACGCGAGACCCGGCTCGACATGGGCGGCGGCCGCGACGAGCTCGTGCGCCTCCACCTCGAACCGACGCCGCTTCGCGACGGGCGGTACGTCGGTGAGGTCTCGATCACGAGCCCCGACCGAAAACAGGAGCTCGCCCGGCGGGCATCCGCCTTCGAGCTGATCTTCGTGACGAAGGATCCCACGGAAAACGGGCCAATCCGGCTCGGAGGACGCTGGGAGCTACCAGGAGAGCATGGCGAGGCTGTCCGGAAGGCAGCCGGCCACTAGATGCCCGAGGCGACGACCGGCGGCGAGCAGGCCGCAGGAGTCAACCTCGTCGGGTTCCTGCGCGCCGAATTCGGCCAAGGCGAGGTAGCACGCAGGTTGGCGGCAGCGCTCGAGCGGGCCGGGATTCCGTTTGCGGCTATCAACCAGGCGAAGGTGCCACATCGGCAGTCGCAGGACTTCAACCTCGCCGCTGGACGAGAAGCGCCGTACGACACAAATCTCCTGTGCCTGAACGCCGAGCATCTCCTGGCGTTCGCAGCGAGGAAGGGGCGCGGGATCCTCGGGAGCCGGTATTCGATCGGCGTCTGGTTCTGGGAGACCAGCCGTTTCCCCGAGTCCCTCTACCCCGCATTCGACCTGGTCGATGAGGTGTGGGTGGCAAGCGACTTCGTCGCCCGTGCGATCGCCGGGGAGACGTGGAAACCGGTCGTCACGTTTCCACTCCCCGTCGAGCTACGACCACGCCCGGACATCTCGCGCACGGAGCTAGGCCTGCCGCCGGACCGCTTCGCCTTCCTGTTCACCTTCGACTTCTTCAGTACTTCCGTCCGGAAGAACCCGCTGGGCCTGATTGAAGCTTTTCGCCTCGCGTTCGAGCCCGGGTCCGGCCCGATGCTCCTCGTGAAGAGCATCAACGGCGAGCGCCACAAGGAGGATTTCCGCGCTCTCCAGGAGGCGGCCGCCGGGCATCCCGACATTCAGCTCTCCGACGGATACGTGACCCAGGAGCACATGCAGGCGCTTCTGGGGAGCTGCGACTGTTACGCCTCCCTCCACCGGAGCGAGGGGTTCGGGCTCGGACTCGCGGAGGCGATGGCGTTGGGAAAACCGACGCTCGCGACCGGGTACTCCGGCAACCTGGCGTTCATGGACGAGGCGAACAGCTACCTCGTCTCGTACCAACTCGGCTCGGTTCCTCCGGGTTCGGGCCCGTACCCCGCGGGTGCTACCTGGGCGGATCCGGACGTGGAGGACGCGGCCCGGCTGATGCGCCGCATCGTCGAGCAACCCGACGAAGCCCGTGCCAGGGCGGCCCGCGGCCGAGCGACGATCGAGCGGGACTTCTCGATGCAGCGGGCCGCATCGTTCCTCGAGGAACGGCTCACAGAAATCGCTGGCCGCCCGAGACAGCGCGGCCAGCGTCGAACGCACGCCGAGCGGGCGGCAGCGTTCGTCTCGACTGGCCCGAGCGTCAAATGGTCGGCGCCGTCCACGCTCGGCATCGTGGGCCTGGCCTGGCGTTGGGTGCTAATGCGCGCGATCCGCCCCTACACGGTCCGGCAGCGGGAGTTCGAAAGCTCGGTCGCCAACGCCCTTGTCGAGCTCGAGGATCTCCTCTACGCGGCGCCATACGTCGGCGACCCCGACCTCCTTCGCTCGACGACGGCGAGTGGACTGGAGGTCATCGGCTTCGAGGACCGCGAAGCCCAGCGCCCAACCCAAGCAGCGTACCGCTCGTTCGAGGACATATTCCGAGGCCCCGAGGAGCGGGTGCGATCGCTTCAGCTCCCCTACCTCAACCTGATCGGCAGCCTCCAGCCGGTGCTCGACGTCGGGTGCGGCCGCGGCGAGTTCCTCGATCTTCTCGCTGAAGCGGGAATCCCGGCTTCAGGCGTCGACCTCGATGAGGGCATGGTGGAGCACACCCGCGCGAAAGGCCATGACGTAGAGCTGGGGGACGGCCTGGATCGGCTCGACGCGCTGGCGGGCTCACTTGGCGTCGTCTTCGCAACTCAGGTCGTCGAGCACCTCTCCTACTCGGAGTTGCTCAGATTCTTCGAGCTCTCCGAGCGCGCCCTCAAGCCCGGTGGCCTCCTGATCGCCGAAACCGTCAATCCCCACTCGCTCGAGGGCTTCAAGACCTTCTGGACCGACCCGAGCCACCGCTGCCCGATCTTCCCGGAAGTGGCTGTCGCGATGTGCCAGATCCAGGGGTTCGCCTCAGCCTACGCCTTCTTTCCCGGCGGTTCCGGGAATCTGGAACGTGACCGCCGACGTCAGACGGTGTACGCGGTCGTCGCCTCGAAGCGCACGACATCAGCCTGACTCGACGAAGGTGAAGGCTCGTGCCCGGACCCCGAGCGGTCGGATATCGGTCGCGCCCGGGTCGGATGCATCGAGGACCTCGGCTGGGATCACAACGGGCGAGACGGCGAGTCTGACTTCGCACACACCCCCAACGGGCCGAAGCGGTATTCGAAAACGCTCCGCCGCCTGGCCGACGAGCGTCCGCGCGACCACCACGCCTCCGCTCCGCGCCACGACCCGTGCCGGACTCGAGCGAAGCTCATTGGATCCGATCAGGATCAGTACGAGCGCGCCGCCTTCACAGCCGTAGCGCGTGTACACCATCTCGGGGCCCGACCACCCGTCCGCATAGAGGCCCGTGATGCGCTCCCGGATCGTGACCGGCTGCGATGCCTCGTAGAGCCTCATGCCTGCGCCGGCAGCCCGGTTTCCGGAGAGCACGCGGCCGTCGAGATTCATGGTCCGGTCGACAAGGACGTAGCGAGACCGCAATGCCTCTCCCGTCTGGAAGCGAACCGTGCCCGTTGACGGCTCCAACACGAGGGTCTGCTGGGGAAGCCCGTCTGGGAAATTCCCGAAGTTGTAGACGGGACCGATCGCGCGGTTGAAGAAATCGTTCTCCCAGAGCGTTACGTGGGGCTGGTCGCCAGACCAGAGCGCGGCAACCCCTGCGTCCGGGCCGACGAGCCGGTCGATCCAGTCGCGACTTCGGCCGATGCCGTTCTCGACGGCGCTGGCAGAGGCCTCGCTCGTCCTGCGCTCGATCGGATCGTGGATGACTACGAGATAGGCAAGCACGAGCGCCGGTAAGACCAGTGCGAACCGCACGGGAAGCAGCAGGAGAAGCGTCCCCACCGCCATCGAGACGAGGGCGACGAGCAGCGTGACGTCACCGGAGAGGAACGCGCTTTCGGCCACGTCCCAGAGAGGGAGCAGCCCGAGGGTGTCCGAGACGGCCGTCTCGTTCAGCAAGGAGCTGAACGGGAGAAGTGTCGGGAGGATCGCTGCGACGAGGACGGCGATTGCCGCACCGGGCCAGGGCCGTGGGAGACCGAGGTTCACCCAGACGAGAAGGGCAATGAAGCAGAGCGGCGCTACGTAGAAGAGGTTTCGCTCCTCGATCCTGTTGACGCCGGCGACCGAGGCAAACGCACCGACAGCAACCGTGAACCAGACGACCAGGGAAATCGATAGGGCTGCAAACACGCGCAGCCGCGGCGCGCTCAGCCGCCCTCGCCCAAGGGCGAGGCCGGCGACGAGGAGGAGGGCGGCGAGCGGCGCGAAGCCGAGGTAGAGGTCGAGCTCGCTGAGGTGATATAGCGACCACCGGAAGACCGCCTCGGGCGAGTACCGCTGATCGCTGAGCCCCGCATAGGCCCCGAGGAGCGAATCGGTTGGCGAACGTCCGCGCGCCAGCTGGTACACAAGGAAGCCGGCCGCCCCGACCAGGAGGACGACCAACGTGAGCGCGAACTTTCTGAGGGGCTCCATAACTGTTTTCCAGCGCGCCGCCTGAGATGGGGCCGGGACGGCGAGGCCTTCAGTCATCGCGAGAGCGAGGATCGCCGTCCCGTATGCCGGAAGCAGCACGATGCCTTGCCGTCGCGTCAGAACGGCGATCAGAACGAGGACGAGAACGGCAAGCTGCCGGAGCACGGTCGGCCGCTCGAGTGCGAGGGCCATTACGAGCGCACAGGTGAGGAAGACCGGGTAGAACGCGTTCTCCGTCATGATCACGGTCGTGTAGAGCATCGACGGGAGCGCCACGGTGAGCAGAGCCGCGCCCAGGCTGTGCAGGACGCCGAGGACGCGCCGGGCGAGTAGATATGCGGGAAGGGCGGCGAGCGACATTACGACGGCGTTGATGGCTCTGGCCGCGTCGTAGGCGTCTGGAATCCGTTCAAAGAGCGCGAACGCCGGCGCGATCAGGAGCGGATAGACGGGGCCCAGGCTCAAGGCGTCCACCGGGACTTCGCGGAGCGCGAATCCTCCTGATGCACTCGACTTGGCGAGTTCCGCGTAGTAGAGCTCGTCGGAGAAGATCCAGGGACCTGGATCGCTAAGCGCCAGCTCGAGGCGGACCGCCGCCGATGCGAGGACGAGCGTCGCGAGCCAGAACCAGATCGGCATGGCGGCGACCCAATCCCGTACGCGAGCTTGAACGCGAACGTACCGCTCGACGAGCTCGGTCACCGACGCCATTCTAGGGAAGAGCGCCTCCCGGGCCGACCGGTCATCGGGACGGATCGGTTTGCCTCCGCCCTTGGCGCAGATCGGCCGGCCACCGCCGTGACGCAGGCCCTACGCTGCCCTGGCCGTGACAAGCGAGGGCACGCTCCCACTGGTCAGCATTCTC
>JBBQXP010000150.1:0-4925 GCA_038209555.1 Gaiellales bacterium | reverse complement strand
GGGCTGGCTGCGGCCGCCGTCTCGGTCTTGCTTGCCACGCCGGCAGCGCTCGCGTCTGACGGAAATGCGAAGACGTGGCAAGTCACGATCACGAACCTCACCCCGCCGGGTCCAGGGGGGCCGGGGTCGCAACCCCTTTCGCCACCCTTGTTCGTCGTCCACTCACGGAAGGCGGATGTTTGGAGTCTCGGCGGGATCGCCAGCGCACCCGTAGCGGCAATCGCTGAGGATGCGAACAACGCGCCGGCCGAGTCGGCCTTGAGCCAGCTTCGCGGTGTTCTCACCGTCGCCACGGGCGCAGGTGGGCCCATTCCTTCTGGCGCCTCGGCTACCTACATGGTCGAGACCACGGGGAGGTTCAATCGCCTCTCGGTCCTGACGATGCTCGTGAACACGAACGACGGCTTCACGGGGCTCGACTCGCTGCGCCTGCGCGGCCACGGCGCGATGCGCTACCGAATGGCCTACGACGCGGGAAGCGAGAAGAACAACGAGCTCACGGGCTTTATCCCGGGGCCCTGCTGTGGGCATCCGTTCGTCCGCGATCCGGAAGGCGAGCTCATTCGGATGCATCCTGGCATCCAGGGTGTCGGTGATCTCGACCCGCTCGTGTATGGCTGGAGCGGACCTGTCGCAAGAATCGCGATCCAGCGCGTCCCGTAGGCCCGAGTGATCGCTCTTCGAAAGGCGGGGTTCGGGGCCCCATAGCGCCCCGACCCGCCGCTTACGAGGTTCAATACGTCCCATGACCACGGTCCTGGTTGTCGATGACGAGCCGATCGTGCGGGAAGTCGTCGTCAGCTACCTGCAGCGAGCGGGCTACCGCACGCTCGAGGCCGGCGACGGCGATGCGGCTCGGCGCCTGCTCGAGGACGATCCCCCGACGCTCGTCGTGCTCGACGTCATGCTCCCGGGCACCGATGGGCTCGAGCTCTGCCGCTGGATCCGAGCGCGTTCCGATCTGCCCGTGATCATGCTGACGGCGCGGGGCGAGGAAGCGGACCGCATCGTCGGGCTCGAGCTCGGCGCGGACGACTATGTGACGAAGCCCTTCTCGCCCCGCGAGCTCGCCGTCCGCGTACGCACCGTGCTCCGCCGCTCCTCGCCAGAGATCCCGCGGGCGGAGCGCCTCACGTTCGACGGCCTCGAGATCGAGGCCCGCAGCCGCGAGGTCGTCCACAAGGGCGAGCTCTTGAAGCTGACCGCGAAGGAGTTCGACCTGCTCTGGTTCCTGGCCAACCACCCCCGCCAGGTCTTCTCGCGCGACCAGCTCATGGACCGTGTCTGGGGCTACGAGGCCGCCCTGGACACCGGCACCGTCACCGTTCACATTCGCCGCCTGCGCGAGAAGATCGAGGACGATCCTTCGCGTCCGAACTTCCTCCAGACGGTCTGGGGCGTCGGCTACAGGTTCGCGCCGTGATTGGGTTTGCCCTCGTCGTCGCCCTGGCCACGCTCGCGACCGGCCTGGTCGCCGCGCTTCTGCTCCGCCGGCTGCCCTCCCTGCGGCTCCAGCTCGCCGGGCTCGGGCTGCTCGCGGTTGCGCTTCCGCTCGCGGCCGTTCTTCTCTCCGGCGCCGTCATGTTCGACTCGGCGCACGACCTCACGATTCTCTTCGTCGCCGGCGCCTGCTCGACCGCAGCGCTCGCAGCCGCCTTCCTCCTCGGCCGCTCCATCCTGGGCGGCATCGAGCGGGTGCGGAGCGCCTCCTCGGCGCTTGCCCACGGCGATCTGGCCGCACGGGCGCCCCAGGGCGGTCCAGCCGAGCTCGCGGAGCTGGCTGAATCCTTCAACGAGATGGCCGCGCACATCGAGGAGCTCTTCGACGCGCGCCGCCAGCTCGTCGCCTGGGCGAGCCACGACCTGCGAACGCCGCTCGCCAACATGCAGGCGATGCTCGAGGCACTCGAGGACGGGCTCGCCTCGCCCGAGCACTACCTGCCGGCGCTCCGGGAGCAGGTGCGCACGCTCGGCCTTCTCGTTGACGACCTCTTCGAGCTCGCCCGGATCGACGCCGGCGCGCTAACACTCGAGCTCCGCGAGACGCCACTCGGGGGGCTGATCCGCTCCTGCTTGCAAGGACTCGAGGCGGAGGCGCGGGCGCGCCGCGTCGCCCTGAGTGCGCAGATCGACGGCGACGCGGCGGTCGTTTGTGCGCCGGACAAAGTCGAGCGCGTCCTTCTCAACCTCCTGACGAACGCACTTCGGCACACACCCTCGGACGGCGCCGTGGCCGTCACTCTCGAGTCACTCGAATCCGAGGTCCGGGTCAGCGTCGAGGACACAGGCGAGGGCATGCCTCCAGAATCCATTCGCCGCGTGTTCGATCGCTTCTGGCGCGGCGACCCGGCCCGCTCGCGGAAAGACGGTCGCGCCGGTCTTGGACTCGCGATCGCACGCGGCCTGGTCGAGGCTCAGGGCGGCAGGATCTGGGCCGAAAACCCGACATACGGTGGAGCCAGGGTCTCCTTCACGCTCCCGCGCGGCTTCGGCCTCTCCGGCCACTCTGAGCGGCTTGCCGACTAGGCCTCGCAAGCCGAGCTCACCTGCTCGACCGAGCCCCTGACGGCCTGCTCCCACACGGCTGCCACCCGGTCTCCCCAGCGGCGTCCCAGCCACCAGAGATCGGTGCCGAGCTCTCCCTCCCAGGTCAGACGCGTCCCGCCGGAGATCGGCTCGAAAGTGAAGCTCTCGGAAACGTGCGGGACCGGGCCGCGGACAAGACGGAAGTCGATCCGGTGGGGCCGGTCGAAGCGAACGGTCTCGACCGTGACGGCGATGCGCTCGCCAACGGGCGTCCGGTGAGCTGCGAGCACCATGTCGGCGCCGCGTTCCCAGACCTCGACCTTCCCGCGAAGAGCCCGTGGTACCCGCTCGACGTACGGAGCCCGGACGGCGTCGAAGACGCGTTCCGGCGACGCAGCAATGTCCCATGAGACCGGGCCTAGCCGCCTCACTTCGCGCCCGACACCGAGATCGACCGTGACCGCCCCACGCACGAGGAGGTCGAAGACTTTCAAGACTCCGAACGCAACACCGGCGATGAGTACGCGGTGTACCCGGCCTTGGCCGAGCGTCCTCGAGGGGTCGACGGGGCGGGTCAAGCGCGCCTCGCCGATCCTCGAAAACATCGTGAACGACTTCCGGATCTTCGCCGACGTCGAACCGGCGGGCGCCGCCGAGAGCCGAGCTTGCTTCCCTGCGTGAAGGAACGTGCGGTCGTAGCAACCCGACGGCGCTCGCCCACGCTCTCGTCCATCCGAATAGCGCGATCGAGACGACTCAACTGGCCTAGACCACCCAGGCGCAGCCGTCCCAGAACGCGACCGGCCTGCGCCGGCGCCAACCACTCACGTCGACGTGCAGCTCGTCGGGAAGCCGCGACATCCGGGCATCGATAGCGAGCACGAAGCCGTCGACCTCGACCGAGCGGAATTCGCGCCCGCGCGCGGGCTCCGTCGCTGTGCCGAGATAGGCGACGCTGCCGCAGCACCGGGGGCGCTGGATCCTCACGTAGAGCCGCCCACCGCGCTCGCGAATAAGCTCCGTCGCCTCCTCCGTAGCGATCACGTCCACCGGCGACAGAGTAGTGCGCCGCGGGCCTGGCCGGTTTCCAGCCGCGGTGGCGGTTGTCGGCCGGATGCGCCGCTTGCTGCTAAAGCGGGCTGAAGCCTCATGTGTGGGGACTGCATTACGAGGTGTTTCTGCGTAAGCACTCCGGTCCACAAATCGACTCGTAGCGACATCGCATCCAACCTTTCGTTGTACCCCCGCACGAAGGCGGACGATGCCGTACTGGATCTCTGATCATGTCCAACGCCCCGAGCTTGCCGACCTTGGGGAGCGGACAAGCCGCGGCGCGACCGCGGGCCTCGTCTCCGGCCTTGTCTTTCTCATCGCGACGATGGGCTACGTGACTACGAAGGGGCTCCCCGCCGTCGCGCCGATGATCGACATCTCGACCATCTTCCACGGGCAGGACACGCCGGTTCCAAGTCCCGACAACGTCGTCGTCGGGCTCGTGACCCACCTGACGCTCGCAGCGACCTTCGGCATCGTCTTCGCCCTGCTCGCCTGGGTTCTCCCGCGTCGCGCCGGCATCCTCCTGGCGGCCGGCCTCGTCTACGGCCTCCTGCTGTACGTCGTCAACTTCCAGATTCTCGGGCGCACGCTTTTCCCGTGGTTCACGAACCCGAGCGGTCCCGACCAGGGCTTCGAAGTCTTCATCCACGCGGTCTTCGGACTCCTGCTCGTCCCATTCCTGATCGGCGCCAGAGCGGCAGCGGCTCGGGCCGTCCCCGTCCCCGAGCCCGGACGTGGCGCCCACCGCGCTGAGGCGAGAGAGCGCGCGTGACGGTGCCCTAGCCGCATGGGCCGACGCGGGGCAAGGCGAGCGACGTGATCGAGCTCGGTCCGGCAGGGCTTGCGATCGCATTTGCGGCCGGCTTCATCTCGTTCACGTCGCCCTGCGTGCTGCCACTCGTACCGGGCTACCTCTCCTTCGTCTCCGGCGTCGGCTTCGACGAGCTCGGAACACGGCCCGGCCGCGTCGTCGCGTCGACCGCGGCCTTCGTGGCGGGCTTCGGCTCCATGTTCGTCGCCCTCGGTGCGGGCGTCGCCTGGTTTGGGAACGCCTTGATCGCGCACCGCCGGCCGCTCGAGATCGCGGCCGGGATCTTCATCATCCTGGCGGCCATCGCGATGCTCGGTCTGCCGCTGCCGCGCCTGCTCGCCCAGGAGCGGCGTCTCGAGATGCGGACGGGCGGCCGCGGACTTCTCACCTCTGGAATGATCGGCGTCGCCTTCGCGATCGGGTGGACGCCCTGCATCGGTCCGACGCTCGCTGCCATCCTGACGCTCTCGGCCGGCGGTCCGAGCGCCGTCAGCGGAGCCGTACTGCTCGGCGCCTACTCGCTCGGGCTCGG
>JBBQXP010000149.1:0-4992 GCA_038209555.1 Gaiellales bacterium | reverse complement strand
GGTGTTTGCAGTCGTCGGGCGGCGGCGACACACTAAGCAGGATGCGAGAAACCGCGCGCCGGGCCTTCATCGCATCGCTTGTCATCGGCGGTGTGATCGTTCTCGCGCTGGCGCTCTGGAAGCTTCGGCTTCTAATCGCCCTGCTCTTCCTCGCCTGCATCATCGCTGCGGCGATGCGGCCCGGCGTCGATGTCTTGAAGCGGCACCGGGTGCCGCGCGGGGTCGGGATCGCTTTGCACTACCTCGGCTTAGTCCTTGTCCTTGGCGTCCTGCTCTGGCAGGTCGTGCCGCGTGCAAAGAGCGAGATCGAGTCCGCGGTGGCGAGCCTCCCGGAGCTCCGGCAGGAGGCCGATCAGGCGACCGGCATTCAGCACCGGATCCTGCTCGACATCGACCGGCGGCTCCGAGACCTGCCTGAGGCGTCGAGCTTCATCGACCCCGCGGTCCAGTTGACCCTCGTAGCCTTCGAGGTCCTCGTCGGAATCTTCTTTGTGCTCGCGTGCGCCGCCTACTGGATCTTCGAGCGAGACGACGCCCAGCGACTCCTACTGTCGGGCGTCCCAGTCAAGCGTCGTCGCATCGTCCGTGAGACCTGGGATCTGATCGACGCCAAGCTCGGCGCTTTCGTCCGGGGCCAGCTCCTCCTGATCACTCTGGTGGCGACCGTCCTCTCACTCACCTTCTACACGATCGGTGTCCCGTACTCGCTCCTGCTCGGCATCTTCGCCGGGGTCGTCGAGATCGTCCCGGTCATCGGCCCGATTGCCGCCGGCGCGCTCGCCATCGGCGTCGGGTTGACGGTGTCCTGGCAGACCGCAACCGCCGCCGGCATTGCCGTCCTCCTGCTACGCCTGCTCGAGGACTACATCGTCATCCCCCGCGTGCTCGGCGACGCGGTCGGGCTCTCCCCGCTCGTGGTCCTCGTCTCAGTCTCTTCGGTGGGGCTGCTCTTCGGCGGGTTCGCCGTGCTGCTCGCGATTCCCTTCGCCGCGGTGGTGGCGACCCTGATCGACGTGATCATCCGAAACCGCGACCCGGGGAAGGAAGAGACGCCGACCGTGCTCTTCCCCGCCAAGGACGTGGAAGCCTGAGAGGGACGCGTCCGCGGCGCTAGTCGATCACGAAACCGACGAGAATGCTTCGGACGACGCCCCTACTGATCCGGAAGTCGGTCACGCGGTGGCCCGGCTGGAACCGCCCGATCCAGCAGTGGCGAAAAGTCCCAAGCTCGGTCCGGCAGTGGGCACCCGGGTACGCGGTTCGAAGTGCAGACTCCGTCGAGAGGACGTGAATGCCGGCCGGGGTTTCCTGGCGCCTGCGCGTCGTTGAGACTGCTGTTGCACCCTCGTTTCCCAGGAAGGTCACGCGCAGACGGAAGTAGCGGAAGATGGTGTACGGCCCGAACTCGTTCGTTCCATGCACGACTGAGGAAGGCTCGACTTTCGCCCGGACCTCGGGGCGAGTCATCCCGAGCTTGATCCCGGAGATCGACGATTGCAGGACGATTACGGCCTGCGCCGCTCCGGCGCCGACCAGGGCGGCAAGGCAGGCGATCGAGAGTGCCAGGAAACGGCGGCCGGGCATCGAATGAGGTTCTACCGCGTGAAGAGGATAAAGACAAGCCCGAAGTGCGGTGGTATCGTCGCTCGGAGGGGCTTCACGACGATGGGCATCGCCGGATGACCGAGACCGACGCAGAGCCGCGCCGGGTGCCCGCAGAGGCCCTAGCCGCAGACAACGGCGGCCCGGACCCGTCGCTGGACGCGAGCGCCGCGCTCGCGGGGGGCTATGAGCAGCTCCACGTGCTCCACGAGATGACCGAGGCGGTCAGCCGGGCGGAGGACGTCGAGGGCATCTACGAGGTCGCGCTCGACGGACTGACACGTGCACTCCGCGCCGACCGGGCCTCGATCCTCTTGTTCGACGGGGCGGGCGCCATGCGCTTCCGTGCCTGGCGCGGTCTTTCCGACGAGTATCGCGCCGAGGTCGACGGACACAGCCCGTGGGCGGCGGACACGGTCGACGCCGAGGCGATCGTCGTCGCGGACGCCGAAACGGATGACAGTGTCGAGGGGCTGCGGAATGTGCTTCGTCGCGAGGGGATAGCGGCGCTCGCATTCGTGCCGCTCCTTTACCGGGGGCGCCTGCTCGGCAAGTTCATGATCTATTACCCGGAGCCGCACGGGCTCACGGAAGACGAGCTTCGCCTGGCGCAGACGATCGCAAACCAGGTCGCGTTTGCGTCGCAGCGAAAGCTCGAGGAGGAAGCGCTCCGAGAGTCTCGCGACCAGCTCGAGGTGATCTTCCGCGGGGTTGCTGACGGAATCACGGTCCAGGATCGGACCGGCAACCTCGTGTTCGCGAACGACGCGGCGACGCGCCTGCTGGGGTTTTCGGGCGTGGACGAGCTGCTCGAAAGCTCCCCGGCTGCTGTCATGGAGCGCTTCGAGCTCTTCGGCGAGGACGGCCGGTCCATGTCCCCTGCCGAGCTCCCCGGCCGGGCCGCGCTGCGAGGCGAGGATCCGCCCGCCCAGACCATCCGCTGGCGGATCGTCGCGACTGGAGAGGAGCACTGGTCGATCGTGCGCTCCTCGCCGGTCGTGGGCGACGACGGCGACGTTCAGTTCGCCGTCAACATCTTCCACGACATCACCGAGCGGAAGCGCTCCGAGGAGCGCTTCCGCTTCCTCGCGGAGGCGAGCGAGATGCTCGCCTCGTCGCTCGACTACCCGTCGACTCTCCAGCGTGTTGCGGGGCTCGCAGTCCCACGGTTTGCCGACTGGTGCACCGTCAGCATGCTCCAGCCGGACGGCGCTATCGAGTCGCTCGCGCTCGCCCATGCAGACCCGGCAAAGGTGGCCTGGGCAGCGGAGCTCAGCGAGCGCTATCCCGCCGATCCCGACGCAGAGACCGGGATCCCAGCCGTCATCCGCTCCGGTGAGGCCGAGATCGTTCCGGAGATCACCGGCGAGATGCTCGAGCTCGCGGCGCGGGACCCGGACCACCTGAAGATCCTGCGCAGCCTCGGCATGCGGTCCTACATGGGTGTCCCCCTCATCGCCAGGGGCCGGTCGATCGGCGCGATCGCCTTCATCGGCGCGGAGTCGGGCCGCCGTTACTCCGAGGAGGATCTCGCGCTCGCGCGGGAGCTTGCCCGCCGGGCTGCAGTGGCGGTCGACAACTCGCAGCTGCACCGCGACGTTCAGGACACCGCCGTGCTCCTGGACACGCTGCTCGACACCGCTCCCGTCGGATTCGGGTTCTTCGACACGCAGCTCCGGTACGTCCGCCTGAACGAGGCGCTGGCGGAGATCAACGGGCTCTCGATCGACGAGCACCTCGGTCGCACGGTACGAGAAGTTCTCCCCGACCTCGTCCCCCAGCTGGAGGACGTTTTTCGCGAGGTCTTGGCCTCGGGCGAGCCCGTCGTCGACCTCGAGGTCGGCGGCCAGACGCCCGCACAGCCGGGTGAGGAGCGGACGTGGCTGGCGAGCGTCTATCCCGTCGCCGGCTCGGACGGCAGCCCGCTCGGCCTCGGGACGGTCGTGGTCGAGATCACCGAGCGCGTTCGACTGCTCGAAGCAGAGCAAGGGGCGCGGGGCGAGGCGGAGCGGGCCCGCGCCCGCCTCGAGTTCCTTGCTGCTGCCAGCGCGCTTCTCTCGTCGTCGCTGGACTACGGACCACCTTGGAGAGCCTGGCTCGACTCGCCGTGCCTTGGCTTGCGGACTGCTGCGTCGTCGACGTCATCGAGTGGGGCCAGATCCACCAGGTCGCAGTGGCGCACGTCGACCCCACGCTCGAGGAGCTCGTCCGCGATCTCGAGCGGCGCTATCCCGCCGATCCCGATGTCGAAAAGAGCCCAGTGGGGGGCGTGCTTCGAACCGGCCGGCCCGAGCTGCTCGCGGACATGGCGGCCCACCTGGAGGGAATCGCGAGAGACGAAGGCCATCTCCGCGATCTCGAAACGCTCGGGCTCGTGTCGGGAATGATGATCCCGCTCGTCGTCCGTCGTGAGACGGTCGGCGCGCTGACCTTTCTATCGGGGGCCCGCCGTTATACGGAGCAGGATCTTGCCGCGGCCGTCGAGCTTGCCCATCGCGCGGCGCTCGCGGTCGACAACGCTCGGCTCTACCGCGAGGCGGAGGAGCGCGGTCACGCCGCCCGCGTGCTTGCGACCGTGGGCGACGGCGTCTTCCTGGTCGACTCCCGTGGCGTCGTGCGCCTCTGGAATCCGGCCGCCGAGGCGATCACGGGTCTCGCTGCCTCGGAGCTCGTGGGAAGGCCCGCTGCCGAGTCGATTCCCGGCTGGGACCGTATCGCGGAGGTGACGCCGGTCTCGGACGCTCCCGGGCCCGGGAAGAGCAGAGCGGAGACGCTTCCGCTCGACATCGACGGACGGGAGCTCTGGCTCTCGATCTCGGGCGTCGGATTCTCCGATGGAACCGTCTATGCCTTCCGGGACCTGACCGAGGAGCGTCGGGTCGAGCAGCTGAAGACGGAGTTCGTGGCCACGGCGTCGCATGAGCTCCGCACACCTCTTGCGGCCGTCTACGGCGCCGCGATGACCCTCCGTCGTCCTGACATCGGTCGCGACCCGGCCGTGCAGGCCAGGCTGCTCGCCGTCATCGCCGAGGAGTCCGACCGACTGGCGCGCACGATCAACGACATCCTCTGGGCGAGCAAGCTCGAGACCGGACAACTCGAGGTGTCGATCGAGAGCTTCGACATCACCGAGAGCGCAGCTCAGATCGTCGAAGCGATAAGGGCCTTCATCTCGGAGAGCGTTTCCCTCGAGCTTCGTGACTCCGGCCCGCTGCCGCCCGTGGCCGGCGACCCGGACAAGGTGCGCCAGGTGCTCACGAACCTGATCGACAACGCCGTCAAGTATTCACCAGACGGTGGCCGCGTCGAGGTCAAGCTGGAGCGGCGGGATCGGCGGGTCCGCGTCTCGATTCGCGACGAAGGTCTCGGGATTCCCCCGAGCGAGCAAGC
>JBBQXP010000148.1:0-5125 GCA_038209555.1 Gaiellales bacterium | reverse complement strand
AGAGAACTGGGCCGCGAGTCTCCCCCGCGAACTGTAGGACCGAACCCGGTGTTATGGGATCGGTGGTGAAGATTTCGTCGCAATTCCGGGGGCCCAGCGCTTGTGGCAAGAACTTGAGGGGGTGATCGACTCTAGTACTCCAGCGCGTCGGTCGCTACAAGCTCTGCGAGGGGGTGGACGGTACTCTTGGCTCGTGCGTTGCGAGGAGTGGGGCAAGACCGCCGACCCACACGCCGAGGGATGTCGAGCCTACCCGCGGGGACGAACCGGAGGACGAGGCGCCGCTCGTCATCGTCTTCTGCCCGGAGTGCGCCACGCGGGAGTTCGGGGGCGACCGATCGAGCACCTAACTCGCTGCTCTAAGTCCGAGAGCTCGCCGTGCAATCTGCCGCGGCCTTGACGGCCGACCGTTTCTGACGAGAGTGAGAGGTACGCGCTTCGCCTGCGGCAACTCGCGGGGCGTGACAGCGGCAGTGACAGTCGAAGTAAGCGACCCAACCCTGGTTGAAGACTTGATCGAGTCTGCGGGCATCGTCGCTCGCACCGGGGCGAGGAGGGTGAACGTTCGCTTCGGATGGCCCCTGCGTGACGACGACGCGCGGCCGAGCTCGACGTGTACCTGCGCGTCTGGGGTGGAAGACACCGGGGGGCCTGGGCGATTCGCGTGGGCTGAGGGGCGGGGAGGCGGCGGGACGATCGGGACAGTCCCCTGGTACGGAACGTCCGCCTCCCTGCTCGTCAGCCCGAAGTCGCTCGTGCGCGCTGGGCGCATTACCCCCTCCTTCGGTTGGCTTCCCCCGTGGCGACCCGATGCCTCGTGCAGCCGGAACACAAACGCTCACCGGCTTCTTACGCGCCTCCTAGATGCTTGATGTGAACCGGCGGGTCACGCACGGCGGCACGATCTATGTCTTCCGTGGCTGCACCGCGCTCGGGCTCACCAATGCGGTCGACGCGTAAGGATTCGATTCGGAGTCGATCCCTGCCGAGATCGTCGCCATCGCTCTCACGCTCGCTCTCGCTGCGGCGCTTTGGTGGCGTCGTTCGCGTCGGTGGCTGGTCGCCGTGGCCGTCTTCGCTGTCTTGTTCGCCGCGGCGGACATGCGGGAGCTCGTTCATCAGATCGATGAGTCCCGCACAGGCGTGGCGATCATCGCCGCAGTCTTGATCGCCGTGCACCTGCTCGTGGCAGGTGCCGCGCTCATCGCTATCGGGCGTAAGAGCGGTCCGAGCGCGATCGGAGAGACGGCCTAGGAGAACGCCGTGGAATCGTCGCTCGCGTCGAGTAGGCCTCAGCCGCCGATATGGGACATCTCGACCTTGGGACGGCGCGCCGTCTCCGCGGTTCTGACCTCGGAGTAACGGTCGCCGCGGACCGTCCAAATCGCCGAGAGACGCCCTGCGATTTCCTCGTCCGAAGCGCCGGCCCGCAGAAGGGAGCGAAGGTCGTGTCCGCGCGAGGCAAAGAGGCACGTATACAGCTCCCCCTCTGCCGAGAGGCGAGCCCGCGTGCAATCGCGGCAGAAGGGTTGCGTCACCGAGGCGATGACCCCGATCTCGCCCTCGCCGTCGGCGTAGCGATAGCGGCTTGCGACCTCGCCTCGGTAGTTGGCCTCCACCGGCTCGAGCGGCCATTCGGACTCGAGCAGGCGGACGATCTCGGCCGCTGGGACGACTTCGTCGAGGCGCCAGCCGTTCGTCGTTCCGACATCCATGTACTCGATGAAGCGCAGCATGTGGCCGGTCCCGCGAAAGTAGTCCGCCATCTCGAAGATGCTGTCCTCGTTCACGCTGCGTTTCACGACCATGTTCACCTTGACCGGCGCGAGGCCGGCGGCCGCGGCCGCTTCGATCCCTTCAAGGACGCGCGCGACGGGAAAGCCGACATCGTTCATTTCCTGGAAGACCGCCTCGTCGAGTGAGTCAAGACTTACGGTGACCCTCTGGAGGCCGGCGTTCTTCAGGACCTGTGCCTTCTGAGCGAGGAGCGAGCCGTTCGTCGTCATCGCAAAGTCGCGGATGCCTTCTGTCTCGGCCAGCATCGCAATTAGCCGTTCGAGGTCGCGGCGAACGAGCGGCTCGCCGCCCGTGATCCGAAGCTTCTCGACCCCGTGCGCCGCAAAGACGCGTGCAAGCCGCGCTATCTCCTCGAACGTCAAGAGCTCGGCGCGCGGCAGGAACTGGAAGTCCCGCCCGAAGACCTCCTTGGGCATGCAGTAGACGCAGCGGAAGTTGCACCGGTCGGTGACCGAGATGCGCAGGTCTCGAAGCGGGCGCGCGAAGGTGTCGCGGAGGGTCATGGAACCGCTCTTAGCGTACTCGTGAGCGACGCTCTGCGAGCCCTGGGCGCTAGCCGCCACGCTGTCCATTGCCGACCTCGGTTGGTACTCTCGACGCCATGGTGACCTTGACCGACAGCGCGGCCTCGAAGATCAAAGAGTTCATGGCAGACGACCTGGGCGAGGCAGCGGTTATTTGGAACTAGTCGCTGATGGGCGGGTTCGTCACCTTCGCGGTCGGATGTCTTGTCGCCGTGGTTGCTCTCGGGATGTGGGCGGGCAGCCCTCAGTGGCCGTGCTGGTTCATCGATGGCGGAGCCAGCCCCGCCTCGCACGGCTCTCGCGCGGACGACTGCAACTCGGCATAGAGTGGGGAGACGCCACGGGCGAATACGGTCAGCGCGAAGGCGCTCGCCTTATCCATTCGGAGATGGAGGTGGGCGTCCGTCCGAAGCGCCAACGAGGTACCGCGCAGTTTGGCTGCAGCCCGGCCTGCCCGATGTGTGGGAAGCGAGCGTGGGAGCAAATCCCCGAGGCAACCCTTCTCCGACACGCCGGCGAAGCCGTGAATCCCACGATGCTTTCGTTCGACGAGGCGAAGGACTTTTCATCTTGACCGAGGAGGGGGAGCGGATCTCTGTGCATCGGAGCGGCTTCCTTCCCGGTGAGGCTCCGGGCGGCCGTTGCCCCCGCCGCGCGGTGCGGCTGACTGCGACTGTGCAGAACGGCAAGCGCGTTGCCATCGACGTGTCGATGGCTCCGGAGGTAGCGCACGGGCGGGCGCGACGGTGCAGTTCGAACACTCGCTCCGTGTGGCCGTAATGTGCCGATGATGGAGTCCCCGGACCCCGGGCTCGGCTTTGCCGACCGGGAGATCGGACCCGGACAACGCGCACGGTTTCTCGGCGCCGAGCGCTGGGCGGAAGCGGGTGCTTTCGACGCCGAGGAACTGCAGCGGCTCGTCGCGGATGGTCTTGAGAAGGGGTTTCTGACCTACGACGAGATCGCTGCCGGGCTTGAGGACGTCGAGCTGAAGCCGGAGCAGATCGAGGACTTCTACACCTACCTGGTCGAATGTTCGATCGAGCTGGTCGAGGGGGAGCAGCACGAGCAGCCCGCGCTCCCAGACGACGCGAAGGAGCCGCCGAAGCTCGACCCGAACGTCGAGCCGTCGCTCGACTCGCTGCGCCTCTACTTGCGCGAGATCGGGAAGGTGCCGCTGCTGAGGGTCGACGAGGAGGTCTGCCTGGCGAAGCGTGTCGAGCGTGGGGACGTGGCGGCGAAGACGCAGATGATCGAGGCCAATCTCCGGCTGGTCGTCTCGATCGCGAAGCCGCACGTCGGCCGCGGCCTCTCGTTCCTCGACCTGATCCAGGAAGGCTCGTTCGGGTTGATCCGCGCGGTCGAGAAGTTCGACTACCGCAGGGGCTTCAAGTTCTCGACCTACGCGACCTGGTGGATCCGGCAGGCAGTGTCACGCGCGGTCGCCGACAAAGCGCGGACGATCCGCATCCCGATCCACATGGTCGAGAGGCTGAACAAGGTCGTCCACATTCAGCGGCAGCTCGTCCAGCGCCTCGGCCGCGAGCCGCGTCCCGACGAGATCGCCGAGGAGCTCGAGCTGACAGCCGAGCAGGTGCGGGAGATCTTGCGCATGGCGCAATTTCCGGTCTCGCTCGAGAAGCCGATCGGCGAAAAGGAGGACGCAAGACTAGGTGACTTTGTCGAAGATGAGCTCGCCGAGTCGCCCCTGGACGTGACCGCAGTCTCGCTCCGCCGCGAGGACATCGACCGGGCGCTCGAGTCGCTGCCCGAGCGTGAGCGCCGGGTGATTGAGCTCCGCTTCGGCCTACATGGGGGTCAGCCGCGAACGCTCGACGAGATGGGGCGCACCTTCGGCGTCACTCCCGAGCGGATTCGGCAGATCGAGAACGACACGCTCAAGACGCTCGCATCGCTGCCCGAGGCGCAGCGCCTGAGCGACTGCGTCTAAACCGGCTTCAAGCGCCGCTGGGAGGATGCCCGCGCGGCCCGCGGGATCAGAGCGAAGCGCACGCGCCCCTACCGGTCACGGACGAACGGCAAGGTGGAGCCCTTCATCCGCACGCTCCTCGAGACGTGGGCCTACGCCTATCCCTGCGCCCAGGAGCGCGAGCGGGCAGCGGCCTTGGGCCGCCCGCATCCTCATCGCTTGGTCGCACCGGACGCTTCCGTTCTGAAGCCGCCTTCGCGATGCTCGCCGGCGCAAGCCCGATCCCCGCGTCGTCCGGCCAACCCATCCGCCACCGACTCAACCACGGCGGAGACCGCCAACTCAACCGCGCTCTGCACACGATCGCGCTCTCCCGCCGCGCAAGCCACCTGTCCCAATCAGATCCGCGACTACATCGACCGCCGAACCTGCGAAGGCAAGAGCACCCGCGAGATCAACCGCTGCCTCAAGCGCTACCTCGCCCGCCGCCTCTACCGCCTACTCGAGTCCTCAACCACTACTTGACAGCCATAGAAGCATCAAGGCGGAGGCGCTGATCAAGACGCTCCTGCGCGAATGGGCCTACCGCTTCGCCTACCCAACCAGCCACCACCGCTCACGAGCCCTCCCCGGCTTCATCCGCTGGTACAACCGACGACGACCCCACTCAGACCTCGGCGGCCGACCGCCGCTCATCCGAGTCGCGGACCTGTGTGGTAAGTACATCTAGGGCTAGAATCGGAAGCATGGCTGAGCTCGGCACCATGCGCGTGAAGAGCGGCCTCGCCGAGATGCTGAAAGGCGGGGTGATCATGGACGTGACCACGGCCGAGCAGGCTCGGATCGCCGAGGATGCCGGCGCGGTGGCCGTCAT
>JBBQXP010000147.1:0-5142 GCA_038209555.1 Gaiellales bacterium | reverse complement strand
GCTTCCGCGAGGCTCGTCGGAAGGCGGCGGAGCGACTCGTCGGCGTGCGGGTCGCCGGTCACGATCGGCGGCAGCTCGAGCTCCTGCTCGAGGCCGTCGGCGCCCGCCGCAAGGCAGCCCGCGAGGACGAGGTACGGGTTCGCGTCGGCGGACGCCCAGCGCGCCTCTAGACGCGTCGCCTCTCCGTGGTCGACGACCGACCGGATCGCCACGAGCCGGTTGTCGAGACCCCAGCTCACCTGGGTCGGCGCGAACGAGTAGTCCTCGACGCGCTTGTAGGCGTTGACCGTCGGGCAGTTGATCGCCTGGAGCTCGACCTGGTGGGCGAGGAGGCCCGTCAGGTACCGGCGCATCAAGACCGACCGCAGGGGAGGCTCGTCGTCGCCGCTTGCGAACGCGTTCCGACCGTCAGGACCGAGCAGGCTCTGGTGGATATGCAGGCCGTTCCCGGCCTCCGTGGCGTACGGCTTCGGCATGAACGTCGCCCGGAGCCCGTGCCTCACGGCCGTCTGCTTCACGACGTACTTGAACACCATGGTCGCGTCGGCCACCTCGAGCGGGGCGCCGTGGCCGAGGTTCACCTCGACCTGCGCGGGCCCGTACTCGACATTGCAGGCCTCGATGATGATGCCGGAGGCCTGGAGGACGCGGCGGATGTCGCCGACGATGGGCTCGACCTCGGCGCCCTTGGCGATCGAATAGCAGTGCGCACCACGGTAGAACGGCTCCCAGTCGGGCGTGCAGAGGTGAAACTCGAGCTCGGTCGCCGAGAGCGGCTCGTACCCGGCCGCGCGCAAGCGCTCGACGGCGCGACGGAGGATGCATCGCCCGTCGAGTGCGACGGACTCGTGGGTGGTCGGTTCGACCGTGTCACAGATGCAGTAGGCGGTTCCCTCGTTCCAGCCGGCCAGCCGAAGCGTCGAGAGGTCGGGCACGACGTGCAGGTCCGGGTAGCCGGTCGAGTCGTTCACGTACGACGTGGGGAAGATGACGCCGTGCATGTCCCACGTGAAGGCGACGTTCGCCATCGCGAAGCCGGACCCGGCCGCCACCTTCAGGAAGTGGCTCGTCGGCAGGCGCTTGCCACGGGGGATGCCCCACGTGTCGGCGAACATACACTCGACCGTATGAACGTCGTGACGCTCGAGCAGCTCTCGGGCCGCCTCGACGCTCGTCTCCGCTTCCGCGAGCGCCATTCACTCCCCTTTCTGGACGGACGGGAGGGCTATCCTACCGCCCGCCCGGTGGCCGGAGAGCCGTGGTGCGGGCGAGCCCGCTTTCCCGGAGCGCCGGCGAGGCGATAGGCTCAGCCGCCGGGGAAACCGGACACGTTCTTCTCGACCGCGGAGGTCGTCGTGCGCGCAGTCGTTCTTCGCTCTTTCCAGGATCCGCTCGAGCTCGAGGAGCGGCCCGAACCGGAGGCCCGCGGGGACGACCAGGTGGTCGTCCGCATCCTCGGCTCGGGTGTCTGTCACTCCGACCTGCACGTCGCCGAGGGCTACTTCGGTTCGCCCCTCCCGCTTGTGCTCGGCCACGAGATCTCGGGCGAGGTCGAAGGGATTGGCAATGTCCTCGTCTACACGCCGTGGGGCTGCGGCGAATGCCGCTTCTGCCGCAGGACCGAGGAGATGATCTGCCCGGACGCGAAGGAGGCCGGGCTCTTCCAGGACGGCGGGTATGCGGAGTACGTCCTGGTTCCGTCCCGCCGCTTCCTCTATCCGATCGGCGACCTCGACCCGGTCGAGGCGGCGCCCCTCGGCTGCGGCGGCCTGACCCCGTATCGCGCCGTGAAGCACGCGCGCCCCTGGCTGGGGCCCGGCTCGCGCGCGCTCGTGCTGGGAGCCGGTGGCCTGGGCCAGTTCGGCATTCAATACCTCCGCCTCATGACGGACGCGGTCGTCCACGTCGGCGACCCCTCGGAGCAGAAGCGCGGGCGCGCGCTCGAGCTCGGCGCCGAGGAGGCGGCCGAGCCCGCGGAGCTCGAGGGGCCGTACGAAGCCGTCCTCGACTTCGTCGGGTCGGACGACTCGCTGTCGCATGCCGCCCGGCTCGTCGACCGCCAGGGGGTGGCGATCGTGATCGGCCTTTTCGGCGGGGGCATCCAGTTCGGGCTCGGCGCCGTCCCGCACGAGGCGCACTTCCTCTCCAGCATCTGGGGATCCCGGGACGAGCTCGCCGAGCTGATCGCGCTCGCGCAGCGCGAGCGCCTCGAGTACACGATTGACACGATGCCGCTCGAGCAGGCGCAAGAGGCGCACGACCTCGTCCGCAGGGGCGAGGCGCGAGGCCGCATCGTGCTCGTCCCGTAGAGAAAAGCGACGGTTTTATCTATTATCGCGTCCGTCCGTGCCGAAAGGAGAGGCGACGTGACCACGTTCCCGGAGATCCGACCGGTCGAGAGCCGCTTCCGTCTCACGCCAGAGCTGGCGGCGGGGGCGATCTACCGGAAGTACGAGAAGGCCTCCCGAAAGGTCTGGGACCCCAAGCAGCTCGACTACGAGCAGGACCGGGCCGACTGGGAGCGGATGACGGACGCCCAGCGCGAGGGCATCGTCACGATCACCGTCCGTTTCGAGGCCGGCGAGCAGGAGGTGACGGACGAGCTTCTCCCGATGCTCGCCGCTGCGCACGCGCTCGGCCGGTTCGACTGGGTGATGTTCATCGCGACGTTCTTACTCGAGGAGGCACGGCACTCGGAGTTCTTCTGCCTCTGGCACGAGCGCGCCCTCGGCCTCAGCAGTCCCGAGGAGAAGGCGCGGTACTGGCCGTTGCGGGAGCACACGGTCGACCCTCAGGGCCGCTTCACCGTTGGCGAGCCCGTCTACGAGGGGCTGCCGAAGTACGGCCAGAAGCTGACGGCGGCCGTGCAGTCGGGGGAAGAGACCGCGATCGAGGCGGCCTTCGTTCAGTTCGCGACGCTCTACTGCGCCTGGGTCGAGGGCGTTCTCACAATGCCGTCGTACGAGATCGTGATCGACACGACCGAGATGTGGGACGTCCTGCCGGCGCTCCGGCTCGGCTTCAAGAACATCCTCGGCGACGAGGGGCGCCACATCACGTTCGGGACGGAGGCCACGCGGGTCCTGATCGAGAAGGATCCCGGCTACGAGGCGCTCGCGCACGAGGTGATGGACGAGTACCGCGGGAACGCGGTCGGCATGCTCGAGTACCAGCGGAACGTGCCCGGCCTCGATCTCGACAAGTACCAGCGGCAGAAGGCGCGGCACTACCTGAACCGCTGCCGCGAGATGCGCATCACGCCCGACCAGAGACTCGTGGACGAGATCCTCGACCCGGACATCGACTTCGTCGTCGGCGTCGAGGCGGGGTAGAGAAGGCGTGGCGAAGAGCTGGCAGTGCCTCGACGTCGGCTGCGGAGCCGTCGTCTCGGCCGGGTCTGACGACGAGCTCGTCAAGGCCGTCAACGCGCACGTCCGCGAGGCGCATGGAAGCTACGAGCTCGAAGAGATGATCCTCGCCGTCGCCGAGGACGCGCCCGACGAGGGCGAGCCGATCCGCGAGGAGGCGACGAGGTGAGCGTCGCGGCCGTGGACCCGGTCGCCAGGCTCCTGCAGCAGACCGTCTACACGCCCGTGCGGCAGGGGAGCGCGGTCGCCGAGACGGTCGCACGCCTGGGACGCGCGATCGGCATGGGTCTTCTGCGCCCCGGCGACCAGATGCCGTCGGGCGGGCGCCTCGCGGGCGCCCTCGGGATCTCGCCCGTGACGCTCCGGAGCGCGCTCGCCATCCTGCGGAGCGCCGGGCTCGTCGAGACGCGCCGCGGCAGGGGAGGCGGGACGTTCGTGAGCGCGGACGGCGCTGCGGCCGGGTTGCTCGAGGCAGGGCCATTTCCGAGCGAGGACGACTTGCGGGATCTCGTCGACTTCAGGCGCGTGGTCGAGGGCGGCGCCGCCTGGCTCGCGGCCGAGCGGGCCACGCCCGAGCAGATCGCGTACCTGGGCGCGCTCGTTGACGAGATGGCGGAGATCAGGAGCTTCGACCCCTGGAGCGAGCGCGACGCGCTGTTCCACCTCATCCTCGCCGACGCATCCGGGTCGCGCCGCCTGGTGGAGCAGGTCGCCGCGGGCCGGGCGGAGGTCTACCGGCTCGCCAGACTCGGCTCCGTCCCGCGGCCGGTCCTCGAGCTCGCCGACCGGGAGCACGGCGAGGTGCTCCGCGCCGTCGCCGCCCGCCGTCCGGCACGAGCACGCGATGCGATGATCCGGCACGTGGCGTCGACGGGTGCGCTCTGGCTCGGGCTCGGCCGCGTTGCCGATGTAAAAGCCGCGAGCAAACCAAAGGCGGAAGGCGGGCGATGACACTCGTTCAGGACGACCTCGCCGAGGTCGACGTCGCGAGTCCCAGCGTCTACGCGGAGGGCGTGCCGCACGAGACGCTCGGAGCCCTGCGGGAGCACGACCCGGTGCACTGGCACCCGTTCGCAGGGACCCGCGACGGATTCTGGCTCCTCACCACGCATGCCGACGTCGTCGCGATCGGGAAAGACCCACAGGCGTTCTCGTCGCAACTCGGCCACATCGCGCTCGAGGACCGGGAGCCCGACGCGCTCGCCGCTCGGCAGTCGCTGATCGAGACGGACCCGCCCGACCACACACGCCTGCGCAAGCTCGTGAGCTACGCGTTCACACGCAGCAAGGTGCAGGAGTATGAGGCGTACACGAGGAAGATCGCGCAGGATCTCCTCGACCGTGCGATTGCGCAGGGCGAGTTCGACTTCGTCACGGAGATCTCCGAGCCCCTCCCGATCAGCGTCCTCATCTCGATCCTCGGGCTTCCCGAAGAGGACGCCCCGATGCTGATCGAGCTGACGAGCGAGATGGCCGCGGCGACCGACCCGGACTACCGTCCGGACCCCGAGAAGTACCCGACCGACATCGAGCCGCGGCTGCTGCCGTTCGGCACGCCGGCCGGCTGGCACGTCTTCGAGTACGGGCGGAAGATCGGGCAGGAGCGACGGGAGCACCCGACCGACGACCTCGTGTCGCGCCTGGTCCATGCGGAGGTGGACGGGGAGCACCTGACCGAGACCGAGTACCGCAACTTCTTCGAGCTCTTCATCTTCGCCGGGAACGAGACGACGCGGACCGGCATCTCCCAGGGCAGCCTCGCCCTCATGGAGCA
>JBBQXP010000146.1:0-5147 GCA_038209555.1 Gaiellales bacterium | reverse complement strand
CCGACGGAGGCGAAGATGCGTCCGTCCCGAAACTCCCACTCTTCGATCTCCGTGTAGTTCCCCTCGATGTCGGCCTGGAACTTCGCGAGGTCGGACTGGAGCCGCTCCTTTACCTGTGCAAGCCACGTCTCCCGCGGATCGCGATCAGGGTTGACGCCGCAAAGCTCGAGCAGGTCGTCCTCGATCTCCTCGAGAATGAGCGCGTCGACGTAGCTCCGAGCGGCCTCCAGTCGGGCTCCTCGCCCGGGTCCAACGCAACGAGCTCGACGGCCAGGCCGGCCGTCTGCGCTCGCGCGACCGTCGCGAGCGCTGCTTCCGGCACCTCCGCCTCTCGTCGGGCGAGTGTGTGCTCGAGCTCATGGTCGGGAAGCTCCTCGAGCTCGGTGTAGTCACGCTGGGCGACCAGATCGAGGAACGGCTCGCCCTCCTCGTCGTAGGCAAGAGTTTCTTCGACTACCTCCCAGCTCACCGGCAGCCCGTCCTCGACCGTCGTGAACGCGTGCCCGAGCCGGGGCCCGTCCGGGGCGGTACCGCCGAAAGGCACCAAACTCCTCGCGTCCGTCAGGATGATGGAGGCGAAGTCGGTAGCGCGCCGCCTTCGCGACGGCGCGGGCCGGCTCCCCGTCCTCGACGCTGACCAAAAGCCAGTCACGGCCATGGAGCCTGAGGACGTCGCCGGGACGGAGGGCTTCGTCCGACGCGTACGGGTGCAACCGCTCCTTCCCGGTGCGAGCGCTCGTGACCACCTCATACCTGATCGCCACTCGGCCAGCTTACTCGGGCATGATTTGGCCAGTGGGCCGGATCGCACGCGTCGAGGCATGGCCCGTGAAGGTGCCGCTCGAGGCGCCGTACGAGATGGCTCCGGGAATCGTTGCGGGCATAGACCGCACGATCGTCCGCGTGACGACCTCTAACGGCGCGTTCGGCCTCGGCGAGGCCCCTTCGCCCGGGGACTCAGAAACGCTCCTTGGCGAGCTTGGACAAGAGCTCGTCGGCAGAGACGGCTCGGAGGTGCTCGCCGAGCTCGGTCGCGTCGAGCGGCGTCCCGCCGCACATCGGGGCGACGGCAAGGTGCTCCTCCACAACCCGCTCGCGGGAGTCGAGATCGCACTCTGGGATCTAGAGGCGCGAAACGACGGGGTTCCAATGCACCAGCTCCTCGGCGGCGCGCGCCGGACCGAGATCGCCTTCACCGAGTACTTCGCCTACCGCGACGGGCTGGAGCAGTCTCCGTCCGAGATCGCCGCCTACTGCGCTCGTATGATCGAGGAGCACGATTCACCTGCCTTCGAGGGGAAGGTCGGTGTTCGTCCCGTCGAGGACGACATCAAGCTCGTCAGCGAGGTGCGAGCCGCGATCGGGCCGGAGCGAACGCTGCGCCTCGACGCCAACATGGGTTGGCGACTGGGGACCGCGCGCCAAGCCTTGACCCTCCTGGAGCCGTTCGACGTCGCGAACGTGGAAGAGCCGGTGGGATCGTTCGCCGAGATGGCCGAGCTGCGACAGTCGACAGCGATTCCGTTCTCGGCACACACGCCTGACATCGGGCTCACTTCCGAGCTCGGGGTGCCGGATGCGCTCGTGATCGGCCTCGGCTTCTGCGGCGGCATCGCCGGGACGCGGCGGTTCATTGCCGAATGCGAAGCCGCGGGTGTCGCGTTCTGGTTCTACAGCGGCGACCTCGGCATCGCGACCGCTGCCTATCTCCACATCGCGGCTGCGACCCCCTACCTCGACCGGCCGAGCCAATCGCTGCTTCGGTGGACGACGGACGACGTGATCGCCGGAGGCCCTTTCTCACCGGAGAGTGGCGTGGTGCCTGTCCCAACCGAGCCGGGACTCGGCGTCGAGCTCGACGAGGACGCCGTTGCCCGCGGCGTCGAGCGCTTTTCGCGGTATGGCCCGTACGACTTCTACGCAGGCCCGCCGCTCCCGCGATATTGACCCGGGCCATTGCGACCCTTCCAGGCGAGCTTAGTCGTCGAGTCGCGCGTCGAGCGTAATCTCAGGCACGCCTGCGAGCGCCTGCGAGACGGGACAACCAGCCTTCGCACCCTCGGCCGCCTCGCGGAATGCGCCCTCGTCAATGATCGGAACGCGGCCGCGGACCGAGAGCTCGATCTTCGTGATTCCGGTCCCCGGGACGAACGTCACGTTGGCTGACGTGCGAAGCTCGTCCGCCGTGTGGCCGGCGTCGGCCAACGCGCCCGAGAGCGCCATCGCGAAGCAGGCGGCGTGCGCGGCGGCGAGCAGGTCCTCCGGGCTTGTCCGGCCCTCCGGATCCTCGGCGCGCGAGGTCCAGGTCACCGGAAGCGGCGCGATGACGCCGCTCGTAGTCGAGTCAATCGTGCCGCTGCCCTCGATCAGGCTGCCTTGCCAGGTGACTTCCGCCCTGCGGTGCGTCGCCATAACCGTCCTCCCGTTGCCATCCTCGTGACCCGCCAGCCTATCCTTGCCCGCCACGAGCGGGCCGAGCTCCGTGTCGGCTATCTCGCCACGTAAGCCGTCCCTCAATCGGGGAGCAGCGGCACCGTCAATCCCTGGTCGCGGCCGAGCAGCCGGGCGCGGGTGACAGCCGCCGGTCCGAAGCGGTCACGCGCCTTGTCGAGTGCGGCGTCGAGTGCATCCCTGCTGTGACGATCGAATGGCAGCGTGAGCTGGATGACGCTGTCGTCGTCGAGATTGGCGACCGCCACTCCGACAAGCGTGAGACCCTGACGTTCGATCATCGGCGCGGCGGTCGTGAGCAGCCCTCTCGCCGTGGTGAGGATCGTGTGCGTTTGCGCGGTCGGACACGGGAGCGTGTGCGACCGAGTCGCTCGAGAGAAGTCGTCGAAGCGCAGCCGGAGGACGACAGTGCGGCCGACCCGCCCTGCGGTCCGCATCCGCCGGGTGACACGGTCGACCAGGGCGACGACGGCGGCGTCGATGACGTCGGGTGATTTCGGCGAACGGCCGAGCGCGCGCTGCGACCCAATCGAGCGACGGCGGCGAACATGCACCGGTCTCGGATCGCGGTTGTGCGCGAGAGCGTGGAGGTGGCGGCCCGAGGCCCGCCCGAGCATTGAGACGAGCAAGGCCTCATCGAGCTGCGCGACCTCGCCGACGGTCTTGATCCCCCGGACGCGGAGCTTGTCGGCGGTAACCGGGCCGACGCCCCAGAGGCGCTCGACCGGAAGCGGGTGGAGAAAGGCAAGCTCGCGATGGGGCGGCACCACGAGCAGCCCGTCGGGCTTGGCCACACCGCTCGCCACCTTGGCAAGGAACTTCGTCCTGGCCACCCCGACCGTGATCGGCAAACCCACGCGCTCGAGGACATCTCTCCGCAGCCGCACTGCGATCTCGCTGGGTGTGCCCGAGATCCGCTCGAGCCCGCGGACGTCGAGGAATGCCTCGTCGATCGACAGCCCTTCGACCAGCGGCGTCGTGTCGTCGAACACTCGAAAGACCGCCTTGCTCGCCTCGGCGTAGGCCGACATGCGGGGCTGGACGGCGATCACGTGTGGACAAAGCCGCCGGGCCTGCGCCCCGCCCATCGCAGTACGGACGCCGTAGGCCTTGGCCTCGTAGCTGGCCGCGAGGACGACACCACCGCCGACGATCACAGGCCGGCCGCGCAAGCGAGGGTCGTCTCGCTGCTCGACGGACGCGAAGAACGCATCGAGGTCGGCATGGAGGATCGTTGCCTCGCTCAACACGAACATATGTTCGTATCATCTCACATGATCTCCAGAAGAGCCACGTGAGGCGCGACGATCGCGTCGTGGGCGCTGGGAGGGCCGTCTACTGACGCGACACGCCTACCCTGTGGGAGTGCATCCGCTTACCGAGCTGCTCTCAGATGAGACAGGCGGCATCCTCATCGATCACGGTTGTCTACGGGTCCTCGGCTCCGGCTACGGGGAGCGCCAGAGGGTCGCCGCGTGACCCAGTCCGCCGTGGAGCGCTACCTCCGGCTGGGGCTGCAGCTCGGCAGGCACGTCGAAGGGATCGTCGACGCCTACTACGGCCCTCCGGAGCTGGCGGAGGCGGTCGACGCGGAGCCGCCGGTCGACCCGCGAGCACTCATCTCCGCCGCAGAGGCGCTGTTAAACGAGCTCGAGGACGGCTGGCTGCGCGACCAGGTGGTCGGCATGCGTACCTACGCCGGCATGCTGGCAGGCGAGTCCGGCTCGTACGCCCACGAGGTGGAGGGGTGCTACGGAGTGCGGCCGACCCACACCGACGAAGCCGTCTTCACCGCCGCGCACGAGCGGCTCGAGGAGCTGCTCCCCGGCGACGGGCCGCTGGCCGAGCGTTACGAGCGCTGGCGAAACTCGAGCCTCGTGCCCACCGAGCAGGTCGAGCGCACGGTGGTGGCGGTCATCGAGGAGGCGCGCGCATGGACGCGCGGCCTGGTCGAGCTGGCGGCCGGCGAAGGAGTCGTCCTGGAGATCGTGCGCGACAAGCCCTGGCTGGCGTTCAACTACTACCTCGGCGACCTACGCAGCCGGATCGCCGTCAACGTCGACCTCTCGATGTCGGCCATCGAGCTGCTCCGGCTCACGATCCACGAGACGTATCCCGGCCACCACGCGGAGCGCTCCAGCAAGGAGCACCTGCTCGTGCGCGGGCGGGGGTTGCTCGAGGAGACACTAGTGCTAGTGCCCACGCCGCAGTCACTCGTCTCGGAGGGAATCGCCGAGCGCGCGCCGAACGTGCTGCTCGAGGGCGATGGCGGAGCGGCGCTCGCCGCGGTCATGCACGACGCCGGCATCGAGCTCGATCTCGCCCACGCCCTCGCCGTCGAGCGGGCCCTCGAGCCGTGCACGTGGGCGGAGGTCAACGCGGCGTTGATGCTCCACGACGCCGGAGCGAGCAAGCCCGAGGCGCAGGCGTATCTCGAGCGCTGGGCGTTGATGACCCCGAAGCTCGCCGCCCACTTGATCCGCTTCCTCACCGAGCCGACCTCACGGACCTACGTGATCACCTACCCGGCTGGACGAGAGCTCTGCCGCTCGTACGTGGCGAGCGAGCCGGACCGCTTCCGCCGCCTGCTGACCGAGCAGGTGCGAGTCCGCGACCTACTCGAGGCACGGGCAGGCGCGCGAGCCTAGGTGTGGCCGCGTGCGGCCCAGGCGATTGCCTCGAGCGTGAAGGGCGCG
>JBBQXP010000145.1:0-5165 GCA_038209555.1 Gaiellales bacterium | reverse complement strand
CCCTTCGTAAGATGCGGGCCATGTCCAGCATGCCCGAACCAGCTTGGCTCGAAGAGCTTTTTGAGTGGATTCGGATCCCCAGCATCAGCGCTGATCCCGCTCATGCGGACGACGTTCGGGCGGCTGGAGAGTGGCTCTGCGACTTCATTCGCGGTGCGGGTGGCGAGGCGTCGCTGGTCGACACGGACCAGCAGCCGCTGGCCGTCGGTGAGATCCCCGCATCGAGCGGCGGATCGGATGCGCCGACGGTGCTCCTCTATGGCCACTTTGACGTGCAGCCGCCGGATCCGCTCGAGCTCTGGGAGTCGCCGCCGTTCGAGCCGGTCGTGCTAGACGGCTGGATCTGCGCTCGCGGGGCAGTCGACGACAAGGGGAACTCCTATCTGCTGCTGAAGGCCGCCCAGCAGCTCGCGAACGAGGGTCGGCTGCCGGTGACCGTCCGAATCGCATTTGACGGTGAGGAGGAGATCGGCGGCGACTCCATCGTCAAATTCCTCGCGCAGGACGAGCGGGGGGCGGACGCCTGCATGATCTTCGACGGCGGCATGGCGGCGCTCGACGTCCCTGCGTTCGAGCTCGGAGTGCGCGGCATGCTCTACGTGCACGTGCGGCTCCGAACGGGGGATCGCGACCTCCACTCGGGAGTCTTCGGTGGGGCGGCGCTGAACGCCGTGCATGCACTCATGCAAACCCTCGAGGCGGTCGTTGCCGTTCCGGACGAGCTTCGGCGGGGGATCACGCCCGCAACCGACGAGGAGCGGTCGAGTTGGGCCGAGCTCGACCCCGGCTCGAAGGTCCTCGCAGACGAGGGTGCGCGGCCGCTCGACTCGAGCGCGGCCGAGGAGTTCTACGACCGCACGTTCGCGGGCCCCGCCGTCGACGTCAACGGGATCCAGGGCGGCTCGCCAGTCCTTCAGAAGACGGTTCTCCCGGTCGAGGCCGAGGCGAACGTCTCGATGCGGATCGCGCCCGGCCAGGATGTGGAAGACCTTCGTTCGACCTTTGAGCGGCTCCTCCGCGAGGCGGCCCCGGAAGGTGCCGACGTGGAGGTGGAGATCTGGTCGTCCAGTCCAGCTGGGCTCGTCCCGCCGGACTCGAAGGCGGTTCAGCTGGCTCAAGGTGCCTTCGAGCGCGTGCTCGGCCGGCGTCCGCTTCTCCTCAGGACGGGTGGGACTCTGCCGGTCGTGCCGGCACTGGTCGACAAGGGGATCCCGACGATCCTGAGCGGCTTCGCGCTTCCGGGCGCGAACATGCACTCGCCGAACGAACGGCTCCTTGCGCGCTACGTCCCTCTCGGCGTGGCCGCCGCGCAGGAAACGCTGGTCGCCTTCGCCGAACTTCGCAGCTAGCCGCTAGGCGCTGAGGGGCTCGGCGGCCGGGAGGTCGTGACTATGGCCGTGCTCAGGCACGAGCCATTCGTGTCCGAAGCGACGCATCTCCTCGATGACGCGAAGGAGGCTTCTGCCCTTCTCGGTCAGCTCGTACTCGACTCGAGGCGGCGACTCCGGATAGCTCCTGCGCACGACGATGTCCTCCTCCTCGAGCACGCGGAGCCGCTCGGAGAGTGTCCTGGGGCTGATTCCCGAACAGGCACGCTCCAGCTCGGAAAAGCGCCTGGCCCCTTCGGAGAGATCGTGTACCAGAACGGCGGTCCACTTGGCGCCGATGATGTCCGCCGTGCACGCGACCGAGCACTGCTCGTCGTGAACTGGCCTCATCGTGCGCATGCCCGGATTGTACGCCACGGCACGAAAAGCGGGGAGCGCCCGAGAGGCGCTCCCCGCTTCCAGTTCGCTACGGGCCCCAGGGGAAGTGACCCATGACCGCCGCGGCGCCGAGCGCTGCTAGCAGTGCGACGAGAGAGCGTGTCGTCACGTCTCCTCCTTCTGTTGACAACGGGAAACTCGGTCGCACTGCTACTTCCACGATTTGACGCTCATCCCTTCGAGGGGCGAACATGGGAGCCAGATGGCCGATGGACGTCCTGTGACCGAATCGATCGGCCAGCGAATCGCGCGCCTACGGCGGGAGCGCTCTCTCTCCCAGCGTGAGCTGGCGACAACGGGTGTCTCCTTCACCTACGTCTCGCGGATCGAGGCGGGACAGCGCCAGCCGTCGGTGAAAGCGATCCGTGCGCTTGCCGTCAAGCTGGGGGTCTCGCCCGAATACCTGGAGACCGGACGCGATCTCGCCCCGACGGGCGACCGCGAGCTGCGGGTGACGGACGCCGAGCTCCAGGTCCGGCTGGACGGATCCTCCAACGCGGAGGGCGAGCTTCGCGAGGTTCTGGCCGAGGCGCACGCGGCGGGGGATCTCCCGATCGCGCGCCGCGCCCGCATCGCTCTTGCGCTCTCACTCGCCCGCGAGGGCCGTCACGAGGAGGTCATCGAGATGCTCGAGGAGCACCTCGAACGGGACCGGCCTGCCGTGGCGGAGCGTCCTGACCTCTACGCGCTACTTGGTCGCGCGTATGCGTCAGCCGGCGAGAACCCGCGCTCGATTGCGCTCTTCAGCCGCTGTCTGGAGGAGATTCGCAGCTCGAAGGACCCGGACCCGATCTTGTTCGTCCGCTTCGCAAGCTATCTCAGCTACGCACTCGTGGACGCAGGGGACGCCGCGGCCGCCCAGCGGCTGCTCGCGGACGCGTTGGAGCGGGCCGACGGTGTCAGCGACCGCTACACGCTGATCAGGCTCTACTGGTCGCTGGGCCGTTTCTACGCGGTCGAAGGGCCGCCCGGCAGGGCTCTCGACTATGTCCGGCGCGCGATTGCCCTCCTCGAGGCGACGGAGGACACATTCCACCTTTCCAGGGCACATCAGCTCTGTGCGGTGATCCTCCTGAACCAGGAGAGCGGGCAAACTGCGCGCAAGCACCTCGAGCGGGCAGAGGAGCTGCTCGGGGATGACGCGAGCCCGGGCGACCTCGGCGCCCTCACCACCGAACGCGCGAGGCTCGAGCTCCAGCTCGACCAGCCCGACGCGGCGCGCGAGTACGCGCTGGAGGCTCTGTCGCTGCTCGAGGGCGGAGCAGCTGTTGACGTGGGTCACGCCTGGCGCACGCTTGCGGAGGTGTTCGAGCGTCTGGCAGACACCGATCTGGCCGAGCGCTCTTACCGCACCGCAGCCGAGATCCTCACCGAGCAGGGCGCCTCCCGATTCCTCGCCGAAAGCTACCGCGCCTGGGGGAAGTTCCTGCGAACCCAGGGACGCGAGGACGAGGCTCTCGACGTCTTCGAGCATGCCGCAGACCTCGCCGTCTTCACGGTGGCACCGCACGACGTCGACGTCGGAGATCGCCAGCGCCGCTGACTAGTCGCTAGTCGAAGGGCGGGCCTCCGAAGACCCAGCGGCCGCCGAGCATGGTCGCGACGACCTGCACTTCGTCCAGCTCCTCGGGCTGGCACGCGATCGGGTCCCGGTCGAGCACGACCAGGTCCGCGAGATAGCCGGGCAGGAGCTTGCCCCGCACCCGCTCGTCGCCCGAGAGCCAAGCGGGCGCGACCGTCGAGGCCACGAGTGCCTGCTCGACCGTGAGCGCCTGTTCCGGATGCCAGGGCTCGCGCTCGTCGAGTGTCCGCAGAACACCGGCCTTGACCCCGAGGAGGGGATCGAGCTCCTCGATCGGCGCGTCGGAGCCGTTCACGACGAGTGCGCCGCTCTCGACGAGCGAGCGGAACGGATACGCGCGGTCGATGCTTCCGGCCCAGAAGCGGTCTGCGACGTCCCGGTCCGACGGCGCGTGGCTCAGCTGGATCGACGCCGCCACGCCGAGAGCCGCGAAACGTGGAAGGTCTTCCGCGGCGAGGAGCTGGGCGTGCTCGATCCGGTGCCGAAGACCGAGCGGTCTCCAGACGTCCTGGGTGGCTTCGAACGCGTCCAGGGCCTCGCGGTTCGCAAGGTCTCCGATCGCGTGCACCGCGACAGGAAATCCTGCGTGCGCGCTCCGGACGACGATGTCGGCCAGCTCGGCACCGCTCGTTATCTCGATCCCGCTTCCGTCTAGGAGCCGAGCCGTTTGTGAGCCGAGCGTCCCGTCCATGAAGACCTTGAGGTAGCCGATCCGCAGGAGGTCGTCTCCGAAACCCGAGTGGATCCCAAGCGCTTCGAGCTCTTCGCAGCGCTCGTGTGGGAGCGACTGCCACACCCGAAGGGAGAGAGCGCCCTCGTCGCGGAGCTTCTGGAAGAAGCCGAGTGCACCCAGCCCGCCATCCTTGTCGTGCACGGCGGTTACCCCGCGCGACGACGCGAGCGCGATCCCCTCTCGCGTCGCCTCGAGCCACTCCTCCGCAGGGGTCTCGACCCAGCGTTCACGGAACCGCCAGGCCGACTCTTCCCGGAGAATGCCTGTGGGCTCGCCGCGGTCGTCGACCTCGACGACGCCACCCCGAACGGCCAGGTCGCCGTCCGCGCGCGCGAGCGCCGCGGAGTTCAGCCACAGGCTATGACCGTCCTTCGCCATGAGGGCGACGGGAAGCTCCCCTGTGACCGCGTCGAGAGCTGCCCGGCTCGGCTCGACCGGCGGGGACCACTCGGCATTCCGCCAACCTGTGCCGCGGAGCCAGCGCCCCGGCGTCGCCGTCCTCGCGCCCTCGGCTACGCGGGCGACGGCCTCCGCGAGCGTGCGAGTCCCCTCGAGCCGTACCTGCCGCTGGGCCAGCGCCCACTGTGGGAGATGGACGTGGGAATCGGTGAAGCCGGGCAGGACGTAGCGGCCTCCGAGGTCGACACGCTCGGGGCTCGCGAGAGCCCGTTCATGCGTGCCGACACCCCCCGCGATGCGGTCTCCCGCGATCGCGAGCGCGCGTGCCAGCGGCAGTGCGGTCGCCATCGTCCTGATCGCACCGTTCTCGAGGATCATCGCGAGGACTCTAAGCCGTGGACCTCTCGGCGCCCACCCGTCGTATCCGACTGATGGACCTCGTCGCTGCGGTGCCCTCGTATAGTCGGATGGGAATGGCGGGCTTCCGGCCTGGGCAGCGGGCCTCGATCCGGCGCGCCCGCTCCGGATCCGTCCCGGATGTCGAGCAGTTGTTCCGCGAGCACTGGCCGCGTGCCTACCGGACGGCCTACCTCGTCGTTCATGACGCGGCCGCCGCCGAGGACATCGCGCAGGAGGCCTTCCTCGCCGCGGTCAGGTCGCTCGAGCGCTTCGATACCCGCCGGCC
>JBBQXP010000144.1:0-5191 GCA_038209555.1 Gaiellales bacterium | reverse complement strand
GCGTGCCCGCGGGGCCGTCATCCGAGGGTGCGGTAGTTGCCGACCAACCATCTAAACTGGGCCAGCTTTCCCCGGTAGCTCAATTGGCAGAGCATCCGGCTGTTAACCGGAGGGTTGCTGGTTCGAGTCCAGCCCGGGGAGTCAGAAAAGGCCCTGCTAGGAGGGCCTTTTCAGTTCTCCTGGCGAAGCAACCTCCGCTAGCTATCTACCAATTGTCTAACCAACCCCATCGCTGAACGTCCTCGCTTCGCCCTTGGCAGCGGCCCCGGGGAAGAGCACCTGGGCCGCGTGGACGTAGCGTTCGGTGATCGAGCCCAATCCACCAGTTCTCGGACTCGGGGGTGATGCGGACTCGACCGTGACGACGCTGCCACCGTTTCGGCTAGCCCTTTGACCATGTGGAGGGCGATTGATGTGGGGGAGGCGTATTGCGGACTAGCGGGCGCCGGAGGACCAGCTGACGGTCCACTGGCTCCCGAAGCTTGGGCCGGGCCGGAAGTACCACCTTCCCGTGCAGGGATTTACTGCCGTGCCGCGATTACGAACCCTCCGGAATCAGAAACCCCCGAGATCCCACCCTGGGTCGCCTACGCGGAGCCGCAGTCACGGAGGCGGCGCTGGTAACGCGCCGTGGTCGGAGCCTCAGCCTGGGGATCGGCGGGCGAACGCGTACGAGGCCCGAATGAGACGCTCGACGACCGCGAGTTCGTCGGCGTCGCGGGGCGCATAGATCATGACGGCGGTCTTCGGGATGAGCCCGAGACGGGCGACGGGATGCGGCTCGCTCCAGCCCGCCTCGACCGCCTCGGAGGCGAGATCGGGCGGGCAGCATCGCATGGAGGCTCTGGTCGGGCCCGGGGTGAAGGTGGGCGAACTCTCGGCCGATGAGGAAGGCCTCGGGCGGTCCCGCAGCGAGGTGCTCCGCGAGCCAGAGCGCGCGGGCTCCGGGCACCGAGATCCGGCTCGGCCGCTCCTCGACGCCGGGAAGCGAGAAGAGCCGGCGCGCGAGTTCGTCTCGGAGGCGTCCGTCTGGGGGTTGCTGGTCGAGCTGGGTGTGCGGATTCGTCGGGGTCGTCCGGGGCCGCGGCCCTGTACGGCGGGGGAAAGCATCATCAGTCATGACTCCGGAGCATGCCACGTCGGCCGCCGGCGGTAGACACGACTTTTCGCCTAGAGCCGCGCCAAGTCAGGACCTCTTGACTTTGCGCCCTGCACCGCAAGATACTCGCGGCACTAGGGAGAGGAGTCCGAGGCGTGCCTCTTCGTCTGCGCCTACTAGGGGGAGATCATGCGCCGCTTAGCTTCGTTCCTCGTCATTGCTTGCATGTTGGTGCTTACAGCGACCGCTGCTGGAGCCCCGCCGAGGCTCTCCGGACTGGGGCCAACAACGGAGAAGCTCGAACACGCCCACAGCCTGGGCGCCTCGAGCGGAGCGACTTCGGCCTCGGCGGAACCGGTCACCAGGAACTTCGAGGTGCTCGGCCACAACGATCTCGGAGCCGAGGACACGAACGGCGACGTCTGGGTGCACGGCAACTTCGCCTATGTCGGCACCTGGTCCGACCCCTGCAACGGCCGCGGCGTCAAGATCATCGACGTTTCCGACCTGACTGACCCTAAGCTCGTCGGCACGCTCGCCTCCCGGCCCGGGACGAGCGCCGAGGACATGGTGATCCGTCACGTCGAGACCGAATTCTTCACGGGTGACCTGCTCGCCGTCGGCATCCAGCGCTGCGGGGAAGACCCGGCGCTCGACGAGCAAGAGTTTGGACCGGAGTTCTGGGACGTCACGGATCCGACGAGCCCCGTCAAGCTGAGTGAGCTCGGCCTCACTCATGGCGACTCCGGCGTGCACGAGCTTGACCTCTTCCAGCGAGGCGGCAACGTGTATGCGCTGCTGGCGACGCCCTTCAGCGAGTTCTTCGATCCCGTGCCGGGTGGCGACTTCCGGATCGTCGACGTCACGAACCCTCGCCTCCCGATCCAGGTCGGCGAGTGGGGCGCGGGAGCGCACGGCCTGACGCCTGGCCCGTTCTTCGGACAGGGAAGCTTCGGAGCAAGCTTCGATCACAGCGCCCGAGCTAGCGTCGACGGGACGAAGGCGTACATCTCCTACTGGGACCTTGGCGTCCTGACCCTGGACATCACCGACGTGACGAATCCGACCCTGGTCTCGAGGACGCGTTACGAGCGCACGGCGGATGGCGACGCGCACTCGCTCACCGAGTACCAGGGCACCTCGAGGCTCTTCCTGCTCCAGAACGACGAGGACTTCGACCCGCGCTCCCCGGCACGCATCCAGACGGGCCAACACCGTGGACTCGGGACCGAATCTCCGAGCGGGCCGGCGCTTTGGCTCGAGCCCAAGCATCGCATCAAGGCCGGCGTCGTTCGGGCGCGGAACCAGGGTTGTGAGGTGAGCGACTATCCGGCGAAGACAGAGGGCAAGATCGCCGTTGTGCGGACGCCCTTCCCATTCTTCGATCCGAGCTACGTTCCGGGCGAGAGCGAAGAGCCTCTCTGCGCGCAGGCAGAGCAGGAGGAGGCCGCTGAAGCGGCCGGCGCCGTCGCGGTCGTTCACGACTTCATCGCGGAAGCGACGAGTCCGCAGTGGTTCGACACAGGCGAGGTGGACATCCCCGTCCTCTTCACGAACCACCGAACCGCCCAGCGGATGGTCGCCGCCGGCAGAGCGACGCTCAAGGCGCTGAAGCCGTCCTGGGGCTTCCTCCGCGTCTTCGACGCGGCGACCGGTCGGCAGGTGGCCAAGTTTGACGGCGTGCCGAACGTGCACGCGCTCCCGCCACCGGAGGGCGCGTGGTCGATTCACAACACCGAGGTCGTTGGTGACCGTGCCTACTCGTCTTGGTACTCAAACGGGATCGTCGCGCTTGACCTCCGTCCGCTCAACAAGCCGGGCGTCAGGAATCCGAAGCTGGTCGGGCAGTTCGTGCCGCCTGGAGCAGCTTCGGCGTCGGAGTTCGTGGCAGACGGTGTCGCGGCGGTCTGGGGCGTCGCCATTCGACCCTCCGACAACGTGATCTTCGCGAGCGACATGAACAGCGGCCTCTGGATCGTTCGGCCAACGGGGCCTGCAGCACCGTAGGATCCGGGATCGTTCGAAGGCTCCCCTCGCCTCACCGGCGCGGGGAGCCTTCACTTCCGGCCTGCGTGCAGCTCACTGGGGGCCGACCCGACAGGCGGGCCACGGGGTCTGGGAAGAATCGGCCCGCTCCTGTGGTCGCAGGGCCATGGTTCGTGCCAGGTTCAGGCGCTTCTCTGGCCGATGGCTGTCATCACAGTGCTGAGCATGGCTGGCTCGACTTCGGCTCAGCGATTCGACCACTGTAGAGCTCGCCACTCGCGGCGTGGACGATCGCAAGGATCTCCGCCAGGTGCCACGAGAGGGCAGATCGCTACGGAAGTGACTGCGGCAGACCGGCAAGTGTGTGTCAAAGCCAATACGCCCATGACCACAAGCTAGCGCGCCGAGGCTCTAGGTGGTCGATTCGAACTATCTACCAACCTGAGGTGATCTGAGCCGACCCGAGCTAACCCAGCGGCCAGGAAACAAGCCGGAACGTAGCTCGCGGAACCCCGCCCTGTGCGGCTGTTATCCGGAGGGTTGCTGGTTCGAGTCCAGCCCGGGGAGCTAAAACCACCTGCAAAGATGCGCTTTTGTGTAAGCGTTCAGGTGCCGCGCCGCGGTTAGGTGAGTGCGGGGATGGGGTCGCCTCGGATGTTGGCGGTGAGGACGTCGGTGAGGTAGGCGAAGAGCGAGCGCTTCTGGAGGCGGCAGGTGAGCGAGGCAGAAAGCAGCCGCTCGATCGTGCGTTCGCCCTGCTCGGACTGGCTGCCGAGTGAGAGCTTGCGATAGATGACGGCGCCGCGCAGGCCGCGCTCGGCGTGGTTGTTGGTCGGCTCGACGCCGTCGGTGTGGGTGAAGGTCCAGAGTGCGGGCCAGCGGGTGAGGAGGTTCCTCGCAAAGGCGCGGTGGTATTTCGTGCGTGGGCTCTTGCGGGCCGCGTGTTCGAGGATCGCGCGGAGTCGCGCTTGGAGCGGCGCGGTCTGGGCTTGGAGACGGGCCCGGTCGCCGTCTTGCTGGTAGGTGTCCCAGGCCTTGAAGAGGTCGTGCGCGATCTGGAGCCCGTCGTTGCCGAACCGCTGCTGCTCTCCCATGCCCTCGCTGTGAGCCGCGAAGTCTCTGAGCAGGTGCGCCCAGCAGAGCTGCCGCTGTGTCGGGTCGAGGTAGTCGTAGCCGCGCCAACGGTCCGAGCAGACGATGCCTGCGAAGCGCTCCCCCAGCAGCGTCCTGGCCTCAGAGGCGTGGCGGCCGGCCGCGATCCGGAAGACCGCGGTCTGGCTTGTCAGCGCGCCCCACAACGTCCGGCGGCCGCCGGCGGTCTTCCAGCCGGTCTCGTCGATATTGACGACCGACGCTTTCTTGATCTGCTGCTCGAGCCGGGTGTGCGGCGCGGCGAGCGCCTCGCCGGCACGCTGGACGATTGCATCGACCGACCCGGTCGCCAGCTCGACCCCGAACAACTCACGCGCGAGCTCGGTCGTGTCGCGGCGGGAGACACGGTTTCGGACCGCGAGCGTCACGACGGCAGCCTGCAACCTCGGCCCGAACGCCGAGCGAGACACGTCGGTCGGGAGCTCGGCCCCGGTCTGGGCGGCGCAGGCGGGGCAACGGACACGATGCAGCCGATGCTCGGTCACCCGCACCGCGATCGGCGGCAGCTCCGCGACCTGGTGGCGCCACGGCTCCGCGCCATCAAGCCGGTCTGTCGCAGCGAACAGGTGCGCGCACGAGCGGCAGCGCTCCGGCCAATGCTCGACCACCTCATTGACTTGCTCGGTCGCAACCAGCCGCCGATGCCGACCCTCATGCCCCGGCTGGCCACCCCGACCTCGACCCGACCGCTTCCCGCCTGAACGCGGCGGCGCCGACGGAGGATCCTGCGACGGCGGCAGCGACGAGTTCCGCGAACTGCGGTTCAGCCGCCGCTCGAGCTCGGCCACCCGCGCCTCCAGCCGCTGGTTCGCCTCGACCAGCTCGCCAACCCGCAACAACAACGCGATCGCCGTCTCCCGGTCGCCATCCAGGATCGCCTCCGCCTCGGCCCGCTCCATCCCGGCCCAGTTCGCCGCCCCGGAGCGGGTCCCTCCACCACGGGTGAACGCTTAC
>JBBQXP010000143.1:0-5268 GCA_038209555.1 Gaiellales bacterium | reverse complement strand
GACGAGCGGGTCTTCGCGGCGCAGGCGCTCGATCAGGTCCGACGCTTCTGCCCTCGTGTCGGGCCAGCGCGTGTCGGTCTGGGTGCAGAGAGCTCTCGCGAGCGCGTAGATCTGGCGCACCGTCGGCTTCAGGCCGGCTCTCCCCGACCCGGGGCGGGGTCCGGAGCCCCGGAACGAGCGCTCTGATCGCATGCGGGAAGCGAACCAGGCCAGAGCGCACGAGTGTGTCGACGAAGGTGTCAAGACTGAGCCGTCCTGTGATGGAGGTGGAGCCCGTCTATGGTCTCGGCCGCATGGCCGAGTCGATTCTCATTCCCCGCCGCTACAACGGCCCTCCGGGATCCGCGAACGGCGGCTATACCTGCGGTCTCGTTGCCGCGTACGTCGATGGGGACGCTGAGGTGACGCTCCGTCTCCCCCCACCGCTCGACACCCCTTTGGCCCTCGTCCGGGACGGCGACCGAGTCGAGCTTCGGGACGGCGACCGGCTCGTTGCGGAAGCGGAGCCTGTCCTGCTCGACGTCGACGTGCCCGAACCTGTCTCGCTGCCCGAGGCCGACCTGGCTGCACGCGATTTCGCGGGCTTTCTCCACCACGCTTACTCGACGTGTTTCGTCTGCGGCCCGGACCGGAGGGACGGGCTTGCCATCTACCCCGGGCCGGTCGCGGGACGGGACGGACTCGTTGCCGCCCCCTGGGTGCCCGGCGGCGAGGTGCCCCCGGAGCTCGTCTGGGCGGCTCTCGACTGCCCATCCGGCTGGGCAGTCGACGACTTCCAGCGCGAAGGAATCCTCCTCGGGAGGCTCGCCGCTCGCATCGTCGAGCTGCCACACGCCGGCGAGCCGCACGTCGTGATCGGCTGGCGGCGCACGATCGAGGGTCGCAAGCGCCTGGCCGGCTCCGCTCTGCACACGGCGGGTGGCGACCTGCTCGCCTTCGCAGCCTCGACGTGGATCGAGCTCCGCGGCTAGCTAAAAGGGATTGGCGGAACGTCGCTCGTCGTCGGAGTCCGATTGTCGTCCCGGAGTACGGACCAAGGGAGCTTCGATAGCAGCGCTATTGAAGCGAATGAGGATGCTGCATCGGGACGAGCAGCGCGGCCCGGCGGCACCTGCGCTTGCTTCGCCGAGCCTTGTACCTAATGAGCGTGCTCGGCCGGCAGACCGAAGCGCTCGGCCGTCTCGCCCTCGAAGTCGAACTCGATCACGACAGCGGGTTCCTCGCCCGCGACCCAAGCGTCGTGACCCGGCTCCAGCGCGATCACTGCTGGGGCTTCATGCTCGAAGGTGCAGCCATCGGCGTACGTCCCCTCGATTCGGCCGCGAGCGAGGAACCCGACGTGGGCGTGCATGCAGAGGTCCGTGCCCACTTCCGGCTTCATGTCCTTCGACCAGCGGAAGCCGGCGGGGTAGACGACGCGCTTCACCCGACCGCTGCCCGCCGGCACGACGTCGACCGTGGCGCCGCCTACTTCGCGGTGCTCGGCTCCGTCGATCGGTGCGGTCAGCGGATCCACGGCAGCAGCCTAATCGAGGAGCTTCGAGAGCTCCAGCTGCACGGCCGTGCGGCGAAATCCGAGCGAGTCGTTCAGGGCGAGCATGCCGATGTTCTCGAAATCTGTTCCGGTCACGATCCGCTCTACGCCTCGCTCAGCAGCGAGACGCATGGACGCGAGCTTGCTTGCGCGCGCGAGCCCGCGGCGGCGCAACTCGGGCAACGTGCCTGTCACCTCGACCTCTGCGAAGCGCCCGGCAACGAGGAGCCAGGATGCGGCCACGGCGCGCCCGTCGACGAGGGTGACGACGCTCGTCTCGCCGTCGAGGTGCGGGTTCCGCCACATCTCGGCTTTCCACTCCTCGAAGCTCGAACCGGTCCACGGCTCGTCGGTCGGCATCCCCACTTCCACCGTCACAAAGAGCTCGTACAGCTCGTGCACCCGATCGCGAAGCTCCGCGAGCCGGACGATCTCGGTTCCGGCAGGGAGAGACGAATGCGGAAGATCGACCGTGCGAAGGTCGATGTCGAAGAGCTGCTCCTGTCGTGCCGTCGTGAAGCCTCGCGCAGCCGCGAACCGCTCGCCGCGGGACCCTGGAAAAGCATATGTGGTCACCTTCCGAGCGCTGCAGGCGCGCAGGTGGGCCTCCGACCGGTCGAACAGCTTGCGACCGATGCCCTCGCCTCCCCGTTCCGGCCGGACGACGACCCACATTTCCGCGACACCCGCACTCGCGACTTGCCAGGTCAAGCCGGCAGCCGCCCAGCCCACGACTTCGTCGCCGTCGACCGCGACGACCCAGTTCGCCCGTGCTCGCTCCGGCTGGCTCTCGTACTCGTGCAGCACGCTCGCCGCCGTCCAAAGCCAATGCGGATTGGCCACGCGAGCAAGCACCGCGACCATGGGAGCATCGCTCGGCGTAAACGGTCGGATCACGCGAAGCGTCCAGGCCGGTGCTCCGGGGTCGGCGATCCCTCCGCAAGCCGCTTGCAGGCGGCCGGAATGGTCATCATCCCAATGGACGAGAATGCCGAAGCGATCTCGAGGCCCTCGAGCTCGGTCACCGGGCCGACGACCGGAAGCCCGTCGGGACTCATCGCACGCCGCCCCGACCAGGCGGCGACAACGGGGACGTCGCGCAGGTGAGGCGAGACCCGGGTTGCGCGCTCGGCGAGGCGGCTGACCGTGTCGGCGCCCTCCGCCTCCTCCGTCAACGAGCGCCCCAGTGAAGTCCCGATCACGCACTGGCCGGCCGAGCGTCCGCCGAGGAGGAGCGAGACGATGCTCGGCTCTTCGGCCTCTCCAGCTGCCACCTGCGCCAGCGTCGGCTCCGCGACAAGCGTGCCCATCTCTTCCTGCACCGGCCAAACCGCCTGTTCGATCGAGTACGGGGGCGGCCGGTCGACGGGAGCCGTCTCCATGAGCCAGCCCCGTGACGACGAGATCGGGAGATCGATTCCTGCCGTGCGGAGGAGGAACCTCGTTCGCGGGCCGCTCGCAACGACGATGCGATCACAGCGGAGAATGCCTGCGTCCGTGACAAGACCCGCCACCCGATCCACGTCGACGAGGATCCGCTTCGCCTCACATCCGAGACGAAGCTCGACCCCGGCAGACCGCGCGGACTCGGCCATCGCACTCGTGGCGCCCATCGCGTCGAGGACATATCCGCCCTCGACGACGTACCCACCAGCGAGGTCGTCCGCGAACCAGTCGTCCTGGCGAAGATCAACCTCCTCGCCGCCCACAGACTGCGCATAGGCTCGCGCGTGTGGAAGCTCGCTCTCGTCGACGGCGAGGACGAGCTGGGGGCGCGACCCGAAGTCGAAGGGTACCGGTCCATCGTCCTGCAGCTCGGCGTAGATCGCCGCGGACTCCTCCAGGTGCTCATTGATCCACGCCGCCGGCTGCCGGAAGAGAAAGCCTCCGTTTCGCCCCGACGCGCCGGCCCCGATCCCACCGCGCTCGACGAGAACGACTCGGTCGCCGCGCTCGGCGGCGTATCGCGCGACGGCGAGGCCGGCGAGCCCTCCGCCGACGACGACCGTTTCCCGGGTCAGCTCGGGGTGTAGTCGTCCGACGGGCCGCGGCTACGCCAGAACATGAGCGCTCCGACCGCGGCACCGATCCCGGCCAGGATCGCCGCGAAGTTCGGTCGTCGCGAGCCCGCCTTCTTCCCGGGGACCGCTGCCTTCGCCTTTGACTTCAGCATCCGCTTCGCAATGGGCTTCCCGGCCGTATAGACCAGCCAGCCGATCATCGCCTTTCGCTTGTTCATCTCGCCTCCCCTTTTGACCTGGCGAGTTTAGATGGTTGATCAGCAATCACCACACTCGGCACGCCAATGACCAACCAACCATCTAACCGCGCAGTGGGGATTGACCGGAGGATCTAGCGAGGAAGGCTCCGCCGGCCGGCGTGCCGCACGGCGGGCCGCCGCGTGGTTAGCGGGCCGCTCGCCGGTCAGCGGGAGCACGGTCTCAGAATGGCGCCGAAGCGCCCGTCTCGCCATCCCCCATTTGCGACTCACGGACGTGCGGAAGCGGGCGTACGCCCTACGCGCTCGCCTTGGCGCGCTTCTTGTTCGGGAGGTGGATCGCCCGGCCGAGCGCGACGAGCCCGGCTTCCTTGATCGCCTCTGACAGTGTCGGGTGCGCCGCCATGCCGTCCGCGATCGTCTCCACGGTCGCTTCTGCATCGAGCGCGACGACCCCGGCTTCGACGAGATCGGTCACGTGCGGGCCGACCATGACAAGCCCGAGGAACTCGCCGTAGCGCGTCTCGTGGATCGACTTCACCCAGCCGACGGTCTCGTTCTGCATCATGGCGCGGCCGTTTGCAGCCCACGGGAACATGCCGACCGCCACCGCATCACCATGCTGCTCTCGTGCCTCCTGCTCGGTGAGCCCCACCGCCGCGATCTCGGGATCCGTGTAGATGGGCCGCGGGACGCCGCGGTTGTCGACGGTCGCCTCGTGGCCGTTCGCGTTCTCCGCTGCGACCTCGCCCTCCCGGAAGGCTGTATGGGCGAGCTGCCAGTAGCCGGCGCAGTCTCCGACCGCATAGATGTTTGCGGCCGTGGTCCTGCGGTGCTCATCGGATGCAATGCCTCGCTTGGGGTCGAACTCGATACCGGCCGCCTCGAGCCCGATGTCGTCCACGAGCGGGCCACGCCCCGTGGCGACCAGCATGAGATCGGCTTCCACGGTCTGGCCGTCGCCGTAGTACACGACCAGGCCGTCTCCCTGCTCCTCGATCTTCGTGCACTGCGACTCGAGGTGAACGTCGATGCCGCGCTTCTTGAACTGCTTCAGGAGCTCTTTCTGGGCATCCGCATCTTCAGCCGGGATCAGCGCAGGCAGCATCTCGATGATCGTCACCTCGCTTCCAAACCGGCGCAGGATCGACGCGAACTCGCAGCCGATGATCCCGCCGCCCAGGATCACGAGCCGCTTCGGCACCTCGGTCTGGGAGAGGAGGCCCGTCGAGTCCACGCAGCGGGCCGAGTCGATCCCTTCGATCGGCGGGCGTAGGGGGAAGGAGCCGGTCGCGACGACGGCGCTCTTGAAGCTCACGTCATCCCCACCCTCGACCGTGATCGTGCTCGAATCCTTGAAGCGGCCCGTGCCCTGCACCCACTCGACGCCGTTCGCCTTGAAGAGCCCGGCGACACCGCCCGTCAGCTGCTTGACGATGGCGTCCTTCCACTCGTTCGCTTTCGCAAAGTCGAGCTCCGGCGCGCCGACGTTCACACCGAGCTTGGCGAAGGTTTC
>JBBQXP010000142.1:0-5428 GCA_038209555.1 Gaiellales bacterium | reverse complement strand
GCCATCGGCGCGTCGGGGAAGGAAGCCCGAGCAGAGGAGATCAGCCTGCTCGATGACCCCGTCGCCGAGGCTGCAGTAGAGGTGCTGCTCGACGACGAACGGGTCACCTTCCTCGACGCCCTCGAACCGGTAGGAGATGTGAAGCCTGTCTCCAACCTCGTCGGTGTGCGTGTCGACGAGATCGAGCTCCGTCGAGTCCGCGAACCACGCCAAGATCAACGAGGCTGCCTCGGCGGCGCCGGTGCGCTCCCGCAGGCCCGGAGGAGTGAGCGCGCGAAACTGCACCTCGCCGGCAAAGCAAGCCTGGAGGGCCGACTCGTCCTGTGCCGCAATGGCCTGCACGAGCTCGGAGCCGAGTGACATGGGGCCCTAGCTTAAGCCGCTACGGAGCGTGTCGCTACGCCGTGCCCGCTAGGCGGCCGCGGACGCGCCGTAGTGCGTGTGCGGAGACGAGCAAACGCCCGCGGCCCCCCGATGAGAGCTCACATGCTTCGTTGTGCTAAATGGTCGACGCCCGCGCCATCCGGCTCGAGGCGGTCGACGAAGCCCCTGGCGTCCCGGCGTCGGAGCACGACCGGATCTTCGGGAAGTTCTATCGCCTCGACCCGGGACACGAAAGGCGACGTGCGAGGCACGGAGGAACTGCTTGCGAAACCCTGACTGGCTATTGACAGCCCGGGCGCGGCGTCGTGGTCAGCCTTAGACCGCCATGTGTGATGCGACCCAACTCCAACTAATCGTTATTGCGTCGCCACGCATCGAGAGCGGGCTGCTCCGGCGTGCGCTCTACGGGCGGCTCAGATGGTGTCGTTGCTTCGCCAACTTCACGCTCGTCAGCAGCGAAGGGCGGAGGCTCGGCCTGTGGTGTCTCTGGTACCTGCGCTGGAGGCTCCGGCAGCTTAGGAGCTTTCGCCTGCCACTGTTTCAGGTTCTGCACAATCTCGCCGTAGAACTCGATGGCCTGTTTGCGTGTTTCGCGGACGAACGAACCCTCGCCCTTGCCGCCCTTGAGCCCGAGTTGGGCTGCCCTTGCGAGCTCGAACGAGCGAGGCTCCCGCCTTGGGTCAGTCGGGCTCAGCAGCCGCTGGGGGTATTCGCGTGCCTCGCTGAGCACGAGCGATGTCGTCTCAGACGTATTGGCGAAGGCCACAGTGATTCGTAAGACGTCCGGTGCCGCCGCGAGTTGCCGGAGCATCCAGTTGATACGAACCGCGGGGCGACCCTCGCGCGGGGCGTCCACCGTGACGCTCGTCGTCAGTTGGCGGGCCCGCAGATCGGCCCGCAACACGAGCGGCGCCACGGCGTCCGGAACACGGACGGCACCGATGAGGGCACCGTCAGTCGCAAGTCCTTGGACGATCGCCTCGATTCGTTCCGACAAGCTCTGTTTCCGAGGTCGCACCGGCTCGACGGCGCGTCCGAGATCCTGAGAAAGGCCGAGCGCCAAGTAGTCCACGAACTGCTCCCACCTCTCCGCGACGCTGCGAACCTCCTTGTCGGGAGCACGGAGTGTTCCTTGTCGCGCACCGTCGCGGGCACGGACCCAGTTCTCCCCCATGTCCTGAAACCCGCTCGCCCCCGAGTTCTCGTGATCGAGATAGGCGATGAACTCGCCCAAGATCCACGCTTGGTCGGGATCCGAAACCCCGCGGAAGCGGTGCTGAAGTACAGCCTCGGTAATGATCTGCCACCAGGATAGGTGGTGATAGACGACCCGCTTCAGCTTCCGCTTGTCGATCGACACAGGTGAGTCAGTGGATCCGGCGGTGATCTGGTTTGAGATCGTGACGACAGCGTCAAATCCTTGATCCCGAGCGAGATCGAGATAGCGACCGACCTGCTCGGCTTTTAGATCAGCACTTCCGGTCTTGACTTCGACAAGCGCACGCCACCGAGTGTTACCGCGTTCCACCACGAGCGCGGCGTCCGGAATCGAGAGCTTGCCATCCCGATCCTTGAGTTGGATCTCGACGAAGGTGCTTAGCCGCCCCTTCGGAGCGCCAAGCTTGGCGACGAGCGCACGACCGAACTCGGGCACCCCAGCCATTACAGCGAGCAGCGCGGACGCAGCGCGGCGTTCCTGCTCCTCCTGCCCCTTGATCCCGGCGACCGGAATTAGCCTCGCCGGCTGCCAGCTTTCGGACTCATTCTTAACGCTGCCAGGTGCCACCTCGCGGACTCTACGGAGAGCGCGGAAAAGAAACCAGCCATCCAACTACTCCACAGCGATGAGCCGCAAGCAATTAAATGCAGCCGCGCCGGGCTTTGCCCGGTGCGGCTCATTGACTCTCGCCCTTTTGCCCAACCCGACGCGAGTCGTCATGGCCCGCGCCCCGCGCGGGCCGGACTCGTGTCGGCTACGGACTCGTGTCGGTTACTTCTTCGAGCACGTCCTCGATCATCTCCTCGAGCTCGAAGCTCCCGTGCGCCTCCGCGATGTGCCGCTGCGCGCCCTCGACGGCCGCAGCGACATCTGGGGCGACCAGCTCGTAGTCGCAGCCGGCCTCCACGCACGTCCAGCGCTTGGCCGTCGCCGTCATCGTCTACCCGGCCTCGACTCCCACCACGAAGTCGATGGACGGGTCGAGGATCTGCTCGATGAGCGTCTCGTCGGGCGTGACTCCCATCTCCCGGCAGCGGTTCCGGTAGTGGCGCACCTTCATCGTCTGGTACTTGTTCAGATCGAGCCCGGGGACGGCTTTCTGGTACTCGACGAGGCCGACGATGTTGCCGCGGTACGCATCGAAGACCTTGTGAACCTCCTCCTCGTAGGAAGGATCCTTCTCGATCAGGATCTTGCAGGCATGGGTGCCGAACGTGATGTGGCGCCCCTCGTCGCTGAGGATCAGCTTGAAACCCTGCTTCAGCGTCGGGAACGCATTCCAGCCATCGGTCGTGTCGATAACGATCTCGTATGAGGGCATCGTCAGGACGCCCTCGACGAAGGCGTTGTACGCGGCCGAGAACGCGACGAAGGCGCGCTCGATCTCGGCCTCGGTGCCGCCCATCGTCGTCTCCATGAGCCGCCCGCCGTAGTAGGGCAACGCCTCGTGCAGGACATCCCGCACCTCGAAGCGCCCGGACGGGTCGATCGTCTTTCCCCGGACGAGGAAATGCTGTGCGACCTCCTCCGGCTCGAGCACACCGACGACGCGGTCGTGCCAGCGCATGAAGAACTCGGCGTGCTTCGCCTCCTCCATCAGGAAGGTCGAGAGGTAGACGACCCAGTCGAAGCGGTTGAGCGCGTGCGAGGCCACGAGCATCGGGACGAGCTCGTCCGTGACGTTCTGCTCGCCGGCCAGGAAGCGAACGGTGACCCCGAGCAAGCCCCGCTTCTGCTCGTCATCGATCCGGTCCCAGTCCTTCGCGTCCTGGGTGAAGTCGAGGTCCTCGACGCTCCAGAACTTTCGGATCGCCTTCTCGTACTTCCGGTAGACCGGCCCCTCGATCATCTCGCGCGTGAAGTGGAACTTCCGCACGACGTCCGGATCGAGGGACTGACGCTCGGTGGTCGCCATCACTGCTCTCCTCTCGGCCGGGTCGTAAGCGCGAACGGTTAACGGTGCGGGGGTCAGATCTTACGATTCCACAAGCGCGCGCCGCGCCGGGCTTTGCCCGGTGCGGCTCGTTTGCTCCCGCCCCTAACCCAACCCGACACGAGTCGTCATGGCTCGCGCGAAGCGCGGGCCGGACTCATGTCGGCGACGAGGGCCGCATCGACTCCCTCATCGAGCGAAAGCAGTCTTCCCTGCGTGCGGCCACGCTCGAACTCGGGGCCCTCGTGGGCGAGGACCGGGGCTCCCAGCCGATCGCGTTCCTTCGCCCACGCGCCCAGCGGCGTCCGTCCCTCCTCCGCTTCGATCGCGCCCCACAAGAGCCCTGCATGCTCGTGGCGGCCGGTCTCGGCGGCGATCCGTGCCAGACGGGCAAGCGTGAAGACCACCATCTGGCGGTCGCCGATCTCGCTCATGAGCTCGAGGGACTCGCGGGCGCAGGCGTCCGCGTCGCTCGTCCGGCCGAGTTCGAGCATGCAGTCCACGAGCTTGCGTAGCATCCGCGCGCGCCACCACAGGAACCCGGTCTCTCCCGCCAGGTTGGCGCTGCGCTCGATCAGGTCGGCGCCCTCCTGGAGGTTGCCGCTTGCGTACTCGAGCTCCCCGAGGAGAGCGACCGCCTGTGATTCTACGCCCAGGTTGCCGAGCGACTTGGAGAGGACGAGGCTTTCCTCGGCCAGCTGGCGAGCTCGTTGGTTCTCCCCCCTGTAGAACGCGTTGTTTCCGAGCCGGAAGAGGAGAATCGCGACGCCACGGTCGTCGCCCACCTGCCGGAACGCTTCCAGGCTCTCCTGGTAGAGACGCTCCGGGAGCGCGTCGTCTCCCGTCGGATGGGTCGTGCTTGCATAGGCGAGCAGGGCACGTGCCCGAAGCTCGAGCGGGGCATCGGCAGCTTTGTCGAGCAGCACCTCGAACCAGCGCATCCCCTCGGCGGGGTCGATGGTGGTCCACAACATCTCGAGCGCGGCGGCCAGCTCCAGGGCCTGCGTCGGATCTACCTCGAACCACCAGTCGAGGGCAGCTCGCGCATTGTCGAGCTCGTTTGCGTATAGCGCGAAATCCTGTTTTCCCTTGGGCTCGAGGGACAGACCCGCCGCTTCCGCAAGCGCGAGGAAGTGCTCTGCGTGGCGCTCCCGCAGCTCTGTGGCCTCCCCTGACTCCTCGAGCCGCTCTGCTGCATACTCGCGAATCGACTCGAGCATCCAGAAGCGCTCAGCCGTGTGGCGGAGGAGGCTCTTGTCGACGAGCGACTGCAGCGTTTCGAGCTCGGCGCCTGCGACGAGCTCGGCCGCGTCCAGCGTGCAGCCGCCGCGGAAGACCGAGAGTCGGCGGAAAAGACGCTCACTGTCCTCGTCCAGCAGCTCGTGGCTCCATTCGATCGTCGCCCTGAGCGTCCGCTGACGCTCCGGCAGATCGCGTGCGCCACCGGTGAGCAGCGGCAGGCGTTGCTCGAGCCGGGCAAGGATTTGCCCAGGCGCGAGAGCCTTCACGCGAACGGCCGCCAGGTCCAGCGCGAGCGGGAGCTGGTCCAGGCGCCGGCAGATCTCGGGAACGGCCTCGTCCGCCTCGAGGCCGGGCTGTACGGCCCGCGCCCTGGCGTAGAAGAAGTTGATCCCGTCCGCCTCCTCGAACGGAGGCACCGCGTATTCCTGCTCGGCGGCAAGACGCAGCCGCTCGCGGCTCGTCACGAGTACGTCCAGTCTCGGGCAGGCTTCGAGCAGCTCGCCCAGAGCCGAACCGGCCTCGACCAGGTGTTCGAAGTTGTCGAGCAGGAGGAGCATCCGCTTCTCGCCGATGTGCTCGGCAAGCCCGCCCGTTGCCCCGAGCACCTGCGCCGTCGTGGGCATCACGAGGTCCGGATCGCGGAGCGGGGC
>JBBQXP010000141.1:0-5513 GCA_038209555.1 Gaiellales bacterium | reverse complement strand
CACGCGCTACGTCTCCACGGACTTTTCCGACGACCAGGGTGAGGACAAGGTGATCGCGCGCCTGAACGAGCTCGACGCGAGCTACGGAACGGCCGGGAACCGCGTCTACTACCTCGCCGTCCCGCCGGCGGCGATCCAGACGATCGTCACCGAGCTCGGCGAGCGCCGGCACGCGACGGGCTGGACACGGCTCATCGTCGAAAAGCCGTTCGGCCACGACCTCGAGAGCGCGAAGGAGCTGAACGCCTCCATCCTCGAGCACTTCGAGGAGAGCGAGATCTTCCGGATCGACCACTACCTGGGCAAGGAGACGGTCCAGAACATGCTGGTCCTTCGCTTCGCGAACGGCATCTTCGAGCCGATCTGGAACCGCCAGTTCGTCGACCACGTCCAGATCACGGTCGCCGAGTCTCTCGGGATCGAGGGCCGCGCCGCGTTCTACGAGCACGCGGGAGCCGTTCGCGACATCGTCCAGAACCACATGCTGCAGCTCCTCTGCATCACCGCGATGGAGCCTCCGATCGACTTCACGGCGGAGTCGGTGCGAAACGAGAAGGCGAAGGTGCTGAAGGCGCTCCACACCCCCGGCCCCAAGCACGTCGTCCGCGGCCAGTACGGCCCGGGCTACATCGAGGGGGAGGAGGTGCCCGGCTATCGCGAGGAGGAGGGTGTGGCACCCGATTCGACGACGGAGACCTTCGTCGCCGCGAAGCTCTACGTGGACAACTGGCGCTGGGCCGACACGCCGTTCTACATCCGCACGGGAAAGCGGCTGCCGCGACGTGAGACCACGATCGCGATCCAGTTCAAGCGCGCTCCACATCCACCCTTCGAGTTGGACTCCGCTGATGAGCTACGGCCGAACGTGCTGAACGTCCACATCCAGCCGGACGAGGGCGTCTCGCTCGGGATCGGCGCCAAGGTGCCGGGCCAGGGGATGACGATCCGCACCGTCAACATGGACTTCCTTTACGGCGGCGCGTTCCGGGCCGGCCTGCCGGAGGCCTACGAGCGTCTGGTCCTCGACTGCATGCTCGGCGACCCGACGCTCTTCACCCGGGCGGACGAGGTCGAGGAGCAATGGGCGCTTGTCGACGCGATGGTCGCTCCCTGGAAGCGCGACCGTCCTGGCTTCCCGAACTACGCGGCCGGCACCTGGGGACCGCCCGCCTCGGACGAGCTCCTGCATCGCGACGGCCGCTCCTGGCGCAGGCATTGAGCGAGCTCTCCTCCATCCGGGAGATCGAGCGGGCGCTGACGACGCTTCGCCACGAGTCCGACGGGCCGGAAGGCGGCCCCACCCAGCGGACGAGCAGCATGACGCACATCGCGTGGGTGCCTGCCCGCTGGGTCGAGGCGGCGACCGGAACCCTCGTCGGCCTCGCCGAGCGGCATCCGTCTCGCTCCATTCTCCTCTTCCCCGAGCCGGACGACGAGAGGGACGTCCTCGAGGCCGATGTCGACCTGCGGTGCTACGTGCACAGGGGCGAGCATCGCGAGGTCTGCTCCGAGGTGATCGAGATCCATCTGTGTGGCACGCGGTCGAGCGCTCCCGCCAGCGTGGTCGAGCCGCTGCTCCTCGCAGACCTCCCGGTCTTCCTCCGCTGGCGCGGGCCGGTGGGCCGAACCGAAGCCGAGCGTGAGCTGATCGGGGTCGTCGACCGGCTGGTCGTCGACTCGAGCGAATGGCCGGACCTCGAGGACGAGTACGGCTACGTCGCCGGCCTCTTCGACGAGGTCGCGGTCTCCGATATCGCCTGGGCGAGGACGTTCCCGTGGCGGGAGGCGCTGGCCGCGCTCTGGCCGGACGTCAAGGACGTCTCGGCGCTCAGGGTTGCGGGGCCTGAGGCCGATGGGACGCTCCTTGCCCGCTGGCTCTCGACTCGCCTCGGTCGCGAGGTCTCGCTCACGCTCGAGCCTGCGGGCGAGATCAAGCTCGTGGAGGCGGACGGCGTTCCCGTGGCTCCGACGCGCCGGGACAACGAGTCGGCGAGCGACCTGCTCTCGGAGCAGCTCGATCTCTTCGGCCGCGACCCCGTCTACGAGGCGGCGGTCCGGAGCCTCGCCCCGGCGTCCGTTTAGCTAGCCGGTGCGGAAGCGGCGCGGGACGATCGTGACTTTCTGTGGGTCGCTCCAGGTCATCCCGTAGCGAAGCGTGGTGAGGGTCGTGTCGAGGCCTCGCACGCGATAGAACCAGCGACCGGGCTCGAGGTCGAGCAGCGCAGCCGTGGCTGGGGTCTTCGCCGAGCCGGCAGTCTTCCACGGTGACGCACGCCGGCTCCACTGCACTTCGTACTTTCGCGCTCCGAGCGCCGGCTTCCAGGCGACGACGACACGTCCGAAGAAGGTCGGGGTCGCCGTCGTGGCGGCGCGGAGCTGGCCGTCCTCGGACATGCCCGAGACGAACGGGACGCCCGATTCCCGCTCGGTCACGGGCTCGCTGGTCTTTCCGAAGGGCAGGACCTCGCCTGCGGCACACATGTCCTCTGCGAACTCGACGTCGTGGTACTCGATCGTGCTATCGGGAGTCATGTACGGGACTGCCGGCACGGCGGTCCAGTAGTAGCGGCCGTCCGGCCAGTCCACGTCGCGGAAGCCTGTCTTTCGGTCCGGGACCAGGTCAGGCCCGACGGGCTCGTCCGGGTCGGTCGCGATTCCGGGCTCGGTCCCGGCCGCCTTCACTATCTCGCCGCCGGCGTCGTAGACGGACGCGCCTTCTTCCGGGGCGTCTGCGAGATACACGCTGGAAGCGGCAGCGAGCTTCGCAGGATCCGCTGGGAGGCCGAGCGGCCCGGAGAGACGCGGGATGTACGCGGGGCTTCCGACCAGGTCGGAGACATGCACGCGATTCGAGCAGTCCTCGTCCGTGAAGACGTAGACATGGAACAGGGGGCAGTCGACCGTGAGGCCGGGGCAGTCGCCGTAGAGCCCGGGAGCGAGGCTCCGGCTGCCCGACCAGGAGAAGGCCGGCGCGAGCTCGTGCGGCTCGTTGCTCGGGCCGCCTGCGAGGTCGGAGACGACGACGTCCGCGGCGCGGCTGCGGGAGACGGAGTCGGTGAGCGCGAGCGTCGTTGCCGCGACCGGCGGCTCGACCGTCTTGAAGAGGGTGCTCCACGGTCCGTAGGAGACGACTTTGATGTCGTTCATGGGCGTGCCGAAGACCTCGCGAACCGCGCGAACCCGCCACCAGACCTCGCCTTCGACGGCCGAGACGTCGTTGTCGAAGTAGCTCGGGTCGTTGTGGAAGCTGTAGTACTCGCGCAGGTCGGCGGCAGTCGTCGCCGACTTGATCTTCTTGGGCGCGCCGCTCGCCGGGTCGGTGATGAAGGAGACCTCGTAGGCGGTGGCTCCGTCCACGGGAGTCCACCGGAGGAGGCCCGGACGCGGGTTGACGATGCCGGTCGAGAGGCTCGCGGGCGGCAAGGGGGAGCGGAGGTTGAAGCCGTACTTGTCGCTCCAGGCGGTGACGTCCTCGCCGACGATTGCCCGCACGCGTGCGTACCAGGAGTATCTGGGGCTCGAGACCCAGGGGAGCGTCAGCGGGACCGTGGCGAGCGATGCCCTGATCTCCTCGCTCTCCCAGACGATGCCGTTCTCGGTGAAGTTCTTGCTCGTGGAGAGCTGGAGCTCGTAGCGCCTGGCGCCGCGAACCGAGTTCCAGGCGAAGGACGGGGTGCGCGCGAATGTGTTCGGCGTCCCGGCCGACTCGGTCGCACGGAGGAGAAAGCCGTGGAGGCCGGTGGGCACGGGAGCAGCCGCCGCGGCGGGCGCGAGGGCGAGGGCGGCTACGAGCAGGGTGAGGAAGCGAGCGAGCATGGCGTCGAAGATGTTGTCGGCATGCGCTCTCGCGCGGCCCTCCCTCGGACGGGGGAGCGCGCGTTGCCGAGTCCTCGACTAGATCAGCTGTGTGTAGACGATTGCGACGACGAGCGAGCCCGCGAAGAGAACGAGGACGAGCGCGAGTAGAAGCAGGCCGAGTCGGTTGTTCTTCCGGGCGAGCTCCGGATCCATGGCTAGCCGAGCACGAGCGGGTCGACGGCGAGGGCGACGAAGAGGAGCGCGAGGTAGGCCAGCGAGTACGTGAAGAGCCTCCGCGCGCGGGCCGGCGTGGTCTCGCGGAGGAGCGCCACGGCCAGGAGCAGGAAGAGGCCTCCCAAGAAGAGCGCCGAGGCGAGGTAGATCCAGCCGACCGTGTGTGCCAGGAACGGCAGGAGCGTCACGCCGATCATGAGAAGCGTGTAGCGGACGATCGAGCGCGCGGTCTCGGGTTCTCCCTTGACGACCGGGAGCATCGGCACGCGGGCCGCCGCGTACTCGCGCCGGATGATCAGCGCGAGTGCCCAGAAGTGCGGCGGCGTCCAGAAGAAGACGATCAGGAAGAGCAGGAGCGCCGGCAGGGTCAGGTTGCCGGTCGCCGCAGCCCATCCGACCACGGGCGGGACGGCGCCCGCGGCTCCGCCGATGACGATGTTCTGCGGCGTCGTGCGCTTCAGCCAGCGCGTATAGACGAGGACATAGAAGAGGTTGCCGAAGACGGCGAGCAGCGCGGCCAGGACGTTCGCGAAGCTCGCGAGGACGACGAACGAGAGAGCGGACAGCGCGAGCCCGAACTCGAGGGCACGGGCCGGCGGTATCCGTCCCGCGGCCACGGGTCTGCCCCGCGTCCGCTTGCCCATCAGACGGTCGATGTCCCGATCGAGAACGTGGTTCAGGGCCGACGCGCCGCCGCAGGCGAGTGCCAATCCTCCGAGTGTCGCGGCCAGGAGGCCGGCCGAAGGTACGCCTCCGGCGCCGACGAGCATCCCGCCGGCCGCCGTCAGGAGCAGCAGGCTCATGATGCGCGGCTTCGTGAGGGTCACGTAGTCGCGCCAGGATCCGCGCGGAACCGGTGTGCCTCGACGGAAGCAGGCAGCTCCGGCGATCGAGGCGATCGCGAGCGAGACCGCACCCAGTCCGATGTGAAGCTCGCGGGCCCAGGCGGAGTCGGTCAGCGCGACCACGCCGCCCAGCCCCATCTCGACGACGAACGTTCCGAGGGCCAGGGCCGATGCAAGCGCGAGTCCGCGCCGGTCCGGATGTCCGAATCGGGCCGCGAGAGCCACGCCGCTCAGGAGCGCGAGCGCGACGAGTGCGGCGGCGTCGTGCGGAAGGGCGTGTTCCCCCGTGACCACGACCAGGGCGACGGCGCCGACGGCGGCGAGAGACAGGAGCCGGAGCCAGGGTCCGGGGACCGGGCTCACGAGGGCCCTTCCCGGAGCCGGAGGCGCAGGTCCCGAAGGGGCCGGTGGCTGGACACGTAGGGCACCCGGTCGAAGTTGTGCGGAGGAGGCGGTGAGGTCGTGTACCACTCGAGCGTATCGGCGCGCCAGGGGTCGGATCCTACCCGAGGGCCGGCGCGCCAGCTCTTGACCATGTTCGCGATGAAGATCAGGAGCGCGATCGTCATCACGAGCGACCCGACCGACGAGAGGAGGTTGTAGAGCTCGAAGAGCCCGCCGCGGTCGTACGTGTAG
>JBBQXP010000140.1:0-5549 GCA_038209555.1 Gaiellales bacterium | reverse complement strand
GGACCAAAAAAATTCGCCGGGCCAGTTTCGCTTTCGTCCACCGCTTCCGCTGACTTTCGCCTTCCGGCTACTGCCTTCGGACTCGGTTTCGACCTACTCGCGCTCTGTGCCCGGCGCAATTGGCAATCTAGCGTGTCAAGCAAATGATTCAAGGGGTCACAGAAGGTCGTGGCCGCAATTTGCGAAGTTTTCCTTTTTCAACATTTCCACAGCCAATTTTCCAACATGTGGACAGCCGTGTGGAAAGGGTTGGCGCCGACTGGAAGAGCTTCGAGAAAACGCTGCAGTTGCGTGGGTCGGGCGCACGCCGACACTAACGCATTCGCCATACTCTCGCGCGTGGGCCGCCGCCAGATCGCCATTACGGTCGCCGGCTCGGCGTTTCTTCTCGCGGTCGTGCTGGCGGCGCTGCGCGTAGGGGAGAGCCCCGGGAAGCTCTCCGACTGGCAGGCCCTCGTCCTCGGCATCGTCCAGGGCGCGACCGAGTTGCTGCCGGTCTCGTCGTCGGGCCATCTGATCCTCGTCCCGTGGGCGGGTGGCTGGCACTACCTCCAGGACCATCCGGATTTCAACAAGACCTTCGATGTGGCGCTCCACCTGGGGACGCTCATCGCGGTGGTCGTCTACTTCTGGCGTGACATCGTGCGCCTCGCCCGTGCCTGGTGGCAGAGCCTGAAGAGGCGGCAGGTCGAGACTGCCGACGAGCGGATCGCCTGGTACGTGGTCGTCGCGACGGTGCCGGCGGCCATCGCAGGGGCGGCGGGGGAGAGCTTCATCGAGAAGAGGCTCGGCGACCCGTGGCAGATTGCGATCCTGCTCGCGGTCTTCGCGATCATTCTCTGGATCGCGGACCGCGTCCCGCCGCGGCGCTCGATCGAGGACATCGGCTGGAAGGGCGCTGTGGGCGTAGGCCTGGCGCAGTGTCTGGCACTGATGCCCGGGACGTCGCGGTCCGGCGTCACGATCACCATGGGGCGGTTCCTGAAGCTCGGCCGCGACGACGCTGCGCGCCTGTCGTTCCTGCTCCTGATCCCGATCGTGTTCGGCGCGGCTGTCTTGAAGGGGGCCAAGGTGGCCGTGGACGGGCTGCCCCCTGGATCGGCCGGCCCCTTCGTCGTCGGCATGCTCGCGGCGGCGGTCGTCGGGCTCGCCGCGATCTGGGGCCTGCTCGGGTACGTGCGCCGGCACACCTACAGCGTGTTCGTCGTCTATCGGCTCGTGCTCTCGGCGGCGATCCTCATCACCATCGGCGCCGGCTGGCGCGGCAAGAACTTTTAGCCCGACACCCCGACCGGCACGCCGGAGAGGAAGCCGAACGGAATTCCAGTCGCCGGGTCGGCGAAGACCGCCCGGTAGAGGTTGCTATCGCTCGAGCCGAGCCCGTCGGCCGCAAAGGAGCCGTCGGCGGCTATCGGGCTCGTCGCGACGAGCTCACGCGGGGCGTGGGGGAGCTCGCGGTAGATCTCGACCGTGCCGCGGTCTGCCCCGACGACAAGGCCGTTGGCTCGCCCGCTCGCGTCGACCGCGCCCATCCGGATCTGGATGGGCGGGAGCGTCGGAGCAGGAGCGCGGAACCATTCGAGTGCTCCCTCCCGAGAGAGCAGGAGGTACCGCGAGCCTCTGCGTCCGACGACGAACCCTTCAAGTCGTCCGTCGAGCTGCCACTCCGCGTTGGCCGCCCCCTCGATCACGAGCCCTGCATACACCGGCCAGTCGTCGGCGAGGTCGACCCAGTCGTTAGCGGCGACCGCCGGAGCAGTCCCGCCCGCGATCGAGACGAAGATCCCGTGCGTCAGAGTCGAGGTTGCCTGGGTGTCGGAGCTCGAGTTCAACAGGACCGCGAGATCGCCCGACTCGGGGTAGACCTGCGTCCACGCAGACCAGAGAGTGGAGGAGAGGAAGGCGGCCTCAACTTGGCCTTGCGGCGATCCAAGCGTGCTCGCGAAGAGGTACTGGCCCTCCCAGCCGCCGTCCGACGTGGGACCCCAGTCGATCGCGGCGGACGTGTACGTCTCGACGACGTGGAGGCGTGCATGGACGAGAACTGGTGCGGCTCCGGGCGGAAAGTCGCTCGTCGGAAAGCCCTTCTGCGTGATCGCGCGCGTCCGGGGCTTGACGCCTCGGTCGAATGTCACGAGCCGTAGAAAGGTCTTCCCGGAAGCCCGCCGAACGCCGTACGCGACCGCGGGCCGGTTACGGGCGTCGAGTGTCAGCCCTGCCGGCCCGAAGCTGCTGCCCGGCGCAACCCGCGCGAGACTCGTGATGCGACTGCCGCGGGCAAGCGAGATCCACCGACCCTGCCGGTCCTCGGCCAGCACGTTCACGACCCGGTGCGGCCGTTCGCCGACCTCGATCCCCGCGAGCGTCACATCGGCTCCAGGGAGACGACCCGCTCGGTACTCGACCCAGCGCCCGTGGGACAGCAGCGCGACGCGGAGATCCCGGCCCGTCGTGTACGCCACATACGGCGTTCCGTCGATCGCGATGGCGAGCACACCCCGATCTGCTCGGGTCGTGACCACTTCCGCGTGGGCAGGGGAGGCGAGCGCCAGCGCGGCCACCAGGCCAATCCACTTCAACTTGACATAACGCAGGTTTCCGTGCATTCACCCAGGAAAAGACAGTAGAGGGTTGACGCGGGTGGCTGCGACCTGACAGCCTCGTGTTTGGCTTCGCCTGCCCAAAGGCATCAACGAATTAGGGAGATGACCGTCGAGATCGAGTCGATCCTCCAGCATGAGGACATTCAAGCGCTGCTGGAGAACGCCGAAAGCACGGGCTCGGTCAAGCAGCCCGAGCTTGCTGAGCTGATCGAGGCTCATCAGCTCGACGCGCTCGAGACCGAGACGCTCTTCAACGAGCTCGAGCGGCGAGGGGTCGACGTCGTCGTCGAGGAGCCGGAGAAGGAGAAAGAGAAAGAGCCCGCTCCTCCCCCGCTCCAGACCTCGTATGAGACGACGACCGACGCGCTGCAGCTCTTTCTGCGCGAGGCCGGCCGCCACCCACTGCTGACGGCACCGCAGGAGGTCGAGCTCGCCAAGCGGATCGAGCGAGGAGACATGGGCGCGAAGTCACACATGATCCAGTCCAACCTGCGGCTCGTCGTGTCGATCGCCAAGAACTACCGCAATCAGGGCCTGCCGTTCCTCGACCTGATCCAGGAAGGAACCCTGGGTCTGATTCGGGCGGTCGAGAAGTTCGACTGGCGGCGTGGCTACAAGTTCTCGACCTACGCGACCTGGTGGATCCGGCAGGCGGTTGCGCGCGCGCTCGCCGACAAGGCGCGGACGATTCGTATGCCCGTCCACATCGTCGAGCGCCTGCAAAAGATGAACCGCGCGGAGCGCACGCTCTGGACGCAGCTCGGTCGCGAGCCGACGATCGAGGAGATCGCCGAGGAGGCGAGCCTTCCGATTCAACAGGCGCACGAGGTCAGGGCTGCGGCACGTGCATCCGCGTCCCTCGACCAGCCGGTCGGCGAGGCCGAGGACGCCGTGTTCGGCGACTTCGTCGCCGGCAACGATCCGTTGCCCGAGGAAGAAGTCGAGGTCTCGCTGCGTTCGCAGGCGCTGACTGCCGCCCTGCTCTCGTTGCAGGAGCGCGAGCGGCAGGTGCTCGTGCTGCGCTACGGCCTCGACGACTCGGAGCCCAAGACGCTCGAGGAGATCGGGCGCCGCCTCGGTCTCACCCGAGAGCGCGTGAGGCAGATCGAGTTGGAATCGCTCAGGCGCCTGTCGACGCTGCGCGAGATGCAGTCCGTGACGGCGTAACGCCGAGCGCGGACCCGTCGAACAACGACAGAGCGCGATCGCCGAGGCGCTGCTCTGCGAGCGCATGTGCGTCATCGAGGTGCGCCGGGCGCGTTGTGCGGTGCCCGTCGGAGGCGACGAGCTTGCCCACGCCGCGTTCGAGCAGCGACCAGCCCAGCTCTTCGGGCTCGGGTCCATGACGGCCGGTCAGCGACGTCGCGTTGACTTGCAGCATCCAGCCCCGTGCCGCGAGGTCGTCCGCGATCGACGGGTCCTCCAACACCGCTTCGGTGCGCTCCGGATGGGCGATCACCGGTCGCAGTCCGGCCGCCTCGACATGCTCCGCGAGCGCGAACAGGAGGTCGGGCGGGCCCGAGAACGGCACTTCCATCAAGACACAGTCGGTTCCTTCTAGGAGGTAGCGGTGCGGGTCCTCCTCCAGGAGCGCCGGTGCCGGCGTCAGCTCGAAGCCGAGTCGGAGCTCGAGCCCTGCGTGCGGACGCATGCGCTCGTAGGCCTCGCGGATCTCCAGCTCGCGCTCCTCGCTCAGCGTGAAGTACGGCCAGACGTGCGGCGTCGCAAAGAGGAGCGCGGTCCCGTGCTGTGCCGCGCTACTACACAGCGCCAGTCCATCCTGAATCGTCGCGGCCCCGTCGTCACCCGACGGGACGACGTGGGAGTGACAGTCGACGAACCGACGATCCATCTCCCTAAGTAGTACCTGCTAAGTCCGAAGGTAAAGCTCGAGATCGGGAGCAACCGCGCGCAATTCACGCAGGGCGCGCGACTCGAGCTGGCGTACACGCTCGCGCGTGATGCCGAGCCCTGCTCCGACCTCTTCAAGTGTCTGCGGGACTTCGCCGCTAAGGCGCCGCTTGCGGTGCCGTCCCTCAGGACGTGCGGGCTTTGCCCGCGCGTCCGTCTGAAGGCACGCGACCCGCCCAGCAGTCGGTAACTACGTCCGGAGATAGAGCTCGAGGTCGGGCGCGACCGTCCGCAATTCACGCAGGGCGCGTGACTCGAGCTGGCGCACGCGCTCGCGGGTGATGCCGAGCCCTGCTCCGACCTCTTCAAGTGTCTGGGGGACTTCGCCGTTAAGCCCGAAGCGGAGCGAAAGCACACGGCGCATGCGCGGGTCCAACAGGAGGAGCGCCTCGGCCAGCTCACTGCGGCGAAGCTTCTTGGAGGTCGACTCGTCCGGTCGTTCCGAGTGAACGTCCTCGATCAGGTCGGCGTACATGCTCTCGCCGTCCCCGACCGGCGTCTCGAGGCTGACAGGATCCTCGACCAGATCGAGCAGCTCCCGGACCCGTTTCTCGGGAAAGCCGCTTTCCTTTGCGAGCTCCTTCTCAGTGGGCTCTCGGTTGTACTTCTGGGCGAGTTGACGGCGCGCGCGCATGAGCCGGCGAACCTGGTCCGCGACGTGGACCGGTAGCCGGATCGTCCGGCCCTGGTCGGCAAGCGCGCGCGTCACTGCCTGGCGAATCCACCAGGTCGCGTATGTCGAAAGCTTGTAGCCGAGCTTGTAGTCGAACTTCTCCACTGCGCGGATCAGTCCGAGGTTTCCCTCCTGGATCAGGTCCAGAAGCGGTACGCCGGCCTTCGTGTAATTGCGGGTGATCGACATCACGAGCCGAAGGTTCGACTCGATCAGCTTTCTCTTGGCTTCCTCGTCGCCCTCGTCTTTGCGTCGGGCAAGCTCCCGCTCTTCTGCGGGTGTCAGGAGAGGGCCGTCGCCGATGGCGCGCACGTAGAGCTTGAGCGGATCCTGGGTCGCCTCGGCCTTGGCCGCCGGTGCCG
>JBBQXP010000139.1:0-5568 GCA_038209555.1 Gaiellales bacterium | reverse complement strand
GATAAGCCGGCGCGAGTTCGTTCGGCGCGGCACCATCATGGGATTGTCGATTCCGGTCGTCGGGTGGCTTGCGGCTGCATGCGGGGGCTCCGACGAACCGTCCGGAACGGGGGCGACCACTACGGCTCCGGAGGGCAAGGCCGGCGGGACGTTCAAATTCGGTCTCACGACGCCGAGCTCGGGCCTCGATCCGGTGACGGTCGCGGACGCGGGCGGCCTCTGCCTGAACGGTCAGACAGGCGAGTATCTCTCCTACTCGCTCGGCGACCCGGAGCTCCAACCGAGGATCGCGGAGAGCTGGGAGGCGAACGACGACGCCACTGTCTGGACGTTCAATATCCGCCAGGGTGTCACGTTCAACGACGAAGCCTCGACGCCGATGACGACAGCGGACGTGGCGGCGACGTTCAACCGGCTCGCCGACCCGAAGAACAAATCAAACGCCCTCTCGGTTTTCCAGGGCATCCTGAACGGCGGCGGGGTGTCTGCGCCTGACGAGACGACCGTCGTCTTCGAGCTCGAGGCGCCGAACGGATCCTGGCCCTTCCTCGTCTCGTCCGACAACTACAACGCCATCATCCTCCCGGAGAACTACGAGGGAGACTGGGAGAAGACCTGGATCGGCACCGGACCGTGGAACCTCGACTCCTACACGCCGAAGGTCGGGGCCTCGCTCGTCCGGAACGAGAAGTACTGGGGCGAAAAGGCCCTTCCCGACCGCGTTGAGATCACCTTCTACGACGACGCGGCGGCGGCCGTCCTCCTGCTGCAGGGGAAGCAGGTCGACGCTCTCGACGCGACCAACATCGCGAACGGCCGGGCGATTATCAACGACACGGACAACTTCACGATCATCAAAATCAACGGCTCAACACACCGACAGCTCTCGATGCGCTGTGACCAAAAGCCGTTCAAGGACAACCGGGTGCGGCAGGCGATCGCGCTCACCCTTGATCGCCAGGGGATCATCGATGGGCTCTTCGAGGGCTACAGCGATCTCGGGAACGACAGCCCGTTCGCACCGGTCTTCGCCGCGACGAACAAAGACGTGCCACAGCGCGAGAAGGACATCGAGCAGGCGAAGCAGCTGATGGCCGACGCTGGCGTGCCAAACGGCTTCTCGGTGCAGATGAACGCAATCAAGACGGGCGAGGTGCCGCAGTACGCCCAGATCGTGCAGAACTCGGCCAAGGAGATCGGGGTCGACATCAAGCTCCTGATCCAGGATCCGTCGACGTACTACGGCGACGCGGTCTTCGGCAAGTCGCCGTGGCTCGATTCGGTCATGAGCCTCGTCGACTACGGGCACCGCGGTGTTCCGAACGTGCTCCTCGGCGCACCGCTCCTCTCCGACGGCGTGTGGAACGCCGCGCACTTCAAGAACGCCGAGTACGACGGCCTCGTGAACGACTTCTACGCCGAGCCTGACATCGGCCGGCAGCAGGAGATTGCGGGGAACATCCAGACGCTCCTGCTCGAGGAGACGCCGATCATCTTCGCCTACTTCTACAACATCCTGACTCCGACGCTCAAGGGCGTGTCTGGTGTCGTCCCGACGGCAATCAACCACCTGTTCGTCGACCGCGCAACGAAGGCCTAGGACGGATACTCGGGTGCCCGGCGCGAGCCGGGCACCCACCGAGAACATCGATGCTTATTTTTCTTGCCCGCCGTCTCGCGTTCGCCATTGTGACGCTGTGGCTCCTGAGCATCATCGTCTTCACGGGCGCTCAGGTCCTCCCGGGTAATCCCGGCCGGGCCATTCTCGGACCGTTCGCCGACGACGGCGCCGTCACGCAGCTGAACCACGAGCTCGGCTTCGACCGGCCGCTCCTAACCCGCTACTGGGACTGGCTCTCGGGCTTCGTCCATGGCGACATGGGCACGTCCTACGTCTTCAGCGCGCCGGTGTCGGGCTTCATCGGCGACGCACTGGTCAACTCGCTCAAGCTCGCTGCTTTCGCCCTCATCATCGTCATCCCCGTCAGCATCCTGGGTGGCGTGATCGCCGCGCTCAAGGTCGGACGGCTCATCGATCGAACGATCACGGTGACCGGGCTTTCGCTCGCGGTCGTGCCCGAGTTCGTCACGGCGATCGTCCTGATCCTCGTCTTCGGCATCTGGCTCGAATTGCTCCCTGTCACCGCCGCCGCGCCAGCCGACGTCGGCTTCTTCGAGGGGCTCAAGTACCTCCTCTTGCCGGCCCTTGCCCTAACCGCTGTCCTCTTCGGCTACATCGCGCGCATGGCTCGGGCGGGAACCGTCACGTCACTGGATTCCGACTACGCGCGCACCGCCGTCCTCAAGGGCCTTCCGTGGCGGACCGTGCTCGGGCGTCATGTCCTTCGCAACTCGCTCCTGCCCACGATCACGGTCATCGCCGTCCAGGCCGGCTTCATGATGGGCGGGCTCGTCGTGATCGAGCGCATCTTCAACTACCAGGGGATGGGCCTCCTGATCTTCAACGCCGCGACGCGCAAGGACTTCCCGATGCTCCAGTCGGCGATCCTGACCATCGGCATCATCTTCATCGTGATGACGCTCGTCGCCGACATCCTCACCTCGCTCTTGAACCCGCGCGTCCGCGTCGCGAGGGCCGAGTCGTGACTGCGACGACGCCCTCGGTCGAGCCCGGAAGCGCGCTCCCGGTCGACACCTCCGAGCTCCGCAGGGCTCGACGCGAGACGTTCCACGCGCTCCTCCGCTCGAAGACGTTCCTCGTCGGGCTGTTCATTGTCGGCTTCTGGGTCGTCTGCGCCATCTTCGGCAACCTGATCGCGCCGGACGATCCTCTCCAAACAAACTCTTCGGTGACCCTGAAGGCGCCGTCGGGCGCGCATCTCTTCGGAACTGACTCCCTCGGCCGAGACATCTTCTCGCGAGTCCTGGTTGGCTCGCGCGACATCATTACGGTCGCACTCCTCGCCACCATCCTCGGGACGGTGGCCGGCACAGCCCTCGGGTTGGTTATGGGCTACTTCCGGGGGATCGTCGACGAGGCGATCTCACGGGTCGTCGAAGCCTTCTTCGCCCTTCCGATCGTGATCGTGGCGCTGCTCGCGCTGACCGCGCTCGGACCCTCGAACATCACGGTGATCGTCGTCATCGGTCTCGTCTTCACGCCGCTGATCGCTCGGACGGTGCGCTCGGCGGTCCTGTCGGAGCGCGAGCTCGAATATGTCTCCGCAGCCAAGCTGCGAGGCGAGCGGGCCCCGTACATCCTGTTCGTCGAGATCCTCCCGAACGTCCTCCCGCCGGTTATCGTCGAGTTCACAGTGCGTCTCGGATACGCGATCTTCACCGTCGCCACGCTCTCTTTCCTCGGCTTTGGCATCCAGCCTCCGACGCCGGACTGGGGCCTGCAGATCGCGGAGTCCTACGGCCTGATCGGAGGCGGCTTCTGGTGGACGGCGCTCTTTCCCGCTCTTGCGATCGCGACCCTGGTGGTCGGCGTGAATCTGATCGCCGACGGCGTCCAGTCGGTGCTCGAGCGATGAGCGTGGATCAGTCGAACGCGCTCGACGTCGTCGATCTCGATGTCGCCTACCGCATCAGGGGGCGGGAGCGCCAGGTGCTGCGCGGCATCTCGTTCTCGGTCGCGAAGGGCGAGAGCTACGGCCTGGTCGGGGAGTCCGGCTGTGGGAAGTCGACGGTCGCGTTCACGATCGTCCGCCACCTGGCGCGAAACGGCAGGATCAGGAACGGCCGCGTGCTCGTCGACGGGCGTGACCTGCTGACCCTCTCACGCACCGAGCTTCGGGAGATGCGCGCGAAGGCGGTCTCGATGGTCTACCAGGATCCCGGCCGTGCTCTCAACCCCTCGATCCGCGTCGGGCGCCAGATCGCGGAGGTCTTCGAGGTGCTGGGCGGCGAGCGCAAGGAGGCGCGCGACCGGGCCGAGGAGATGCTCCGCAAGGTGCAGATCGCAGACGCCGGCTCAGTAATGCAGCGCTACCCGCATCAGCTTTCGGGAGGCATGCAGCAGCGGGTCGTCATCGCGATGGCGCTCGCCTCGGATCCCACCCTTCTGATCCTCGACGAGCCCACCACGGGCCTCGACGCCACCGTCGAGGCCGAGGTGCTCGACCTCGTTGCAAACCTCCGGCAGGAGTTTGGGGCGAGCGTCCTCTTCATCTCCCACAACCTCGGCGTGATCGCGAAGATGTGCGATCGGGTCGGCGTCCTCTACGCCGGGGCGCTCGTGGAGGAGGGCGCGGCGAGGGCGCTCTTCGACGATCCTCGCCATCCGTACACCGTCGGGCTCCTCCGCTGCATCCCACGAGGTGGGATGCGGAAGGATCAGGGACGCCTCGACTCGATCCCCGGCTTCCTCCCCCCACCTGGCGCCCACCTCCCCGGCTGCGTGTTTGCTGACCGGTGCCCGCTCGCCGACGACCGCTGCCGGACCGAGCCGCCGCCGCCCGTGCCGCTCCCCGGCGGCCGTGTGACCCGGTGCTTCTACCACGAGCAGGCCCAGGACATCCCGCGCCAGACTCCAGAGGATCTTCCGCCCGTCCCACGAGATCCTTCCGTGGTGCCTGTGCTCCGGGCCTCGGACGTCTCGAAGACGTTCCGGCAGGGAATCAGCCAGATCCACGCGCTCTCAGGCGTCTCCGTCGAGCTCTGGCCGGGCGAGACCCTCGGCCTCGTGGGCGAGTCGGGAAGCGGGAAGACGACTTTTGCGCGCGTCCTGCTCGGGATCACGAAGCCAGATGCAGACTCCGTGCTCGTCCTCGACGACCATAACCTCCCCGGCACGACAGGGAAGCGCACGCGAGACGACATTCGGGCGATCCAGATCGTCTTCCAGAACCCTGACCAGGCGTTGAACCAGCGGCATGCCGTGAAGCGCATCGTCGGCCGCGCGCTCGAGCGGCTGGCCGGCCTGCACGGGCGCAAGCGCGACGACCGCATGGTTGCGCTGACGCGCTCCGTTCGCCTCGACGACCGCTACCTGTCCGTTCGACCCGCCTCGCTCTCCGGCGGGCTGAAGCAACGGGTCGCGATCGCACGGGCGTTCGCCGGTAATCCCCGGATCGTGGTCTGCGACGAGCCGACGTCGGCCCTCGACGTCTCCGTCCAAGCAGCGATCCTGAACCTGCTCGGGGAGCTCCAGCGGGACGAGCAGACGTCCTACATCTTCATCTCGCACGACCTCGGCATCGTCCGTTACCTGTCCGACCGGATCGCCGTTCTCTACCTCGGCCGGCTGATGGAGGTCGGGGGGGCCGAGCGCGTCTTCGACGGGCCTCATCACCCGTACACGGAGGCCCTCCTCTCCGCGATCCCGACGATCGAAGGCGAGGAGCGGCCGCGCATCCGTCTGGAGGGCGACATCCCCAGTGCGGCCGATCCTCCTTCCGGCTGCGTCTTCCACACCCGCTGCCCACGCAGGATCGGCGAGATCTGCGACACGGAGGAGCCTCAGCTCGCGGAGGTCGAGCCGGGGCACTTCATGCGCTGCCATATCCCGATCGACGAGCTTCGCCGCCTGCAGGTCGCTCCACCTCCGCAGCGCGCCCCGACGGAACCCGTACCCACGAGCGCTGCGTGAGGATCTCCACTCCC
>JBBQXP010000138.1:0-5570 GCA_038209555.1 Gaiellales bacterium | reverse complement strand
GATAAGCCGGCGCGAGTTCGTTCGGCGCGGCACCATCATGGGATTGTCGATTCCGGTCGTCGGGTGGCTTGCGGCTGCATGCGGGGGCTCCGACGAACCGTCCGGAACGGGGGCGACCACTACGGCTCCGGAGGGCAAGGCAGGCGGGACGTTCCGCTTCGGCCTCGTCGTGCCGAGCTCGGGCCTCGATCCGGTGACGGTCGCGGACGCGGGCGGCCTCAACCTGAACGGGCAGACGGGCGAGTATCTCTCCTACTCGCTCGGTGACCCGGAGCTCGTGCCGAGGATCGCGGAGAGCTGGGAGGCGAACGAGGACGCCACCGTCTGGACGTTCAAGATCCGCCAGGGCGTCACGTTCAACGACGAAGCCTCGACGCCGCTGACGACGAAGGACGTCGCGGCGACGTTCAACCGCCTCGCCGACCCGAAGACCAAGTCGAACTCCCTCTCGGTCTTCCAGGGCGTCTTGAACGCCGGCGCCGTCTCGGCGCCCGACGAGACGTCCGTCGTCTTCGAGCTCGAGGCGCCGAACGGCTCCTGGCCCTTCCTCGTCTCCTCGGACAACTACAACGCGATCATGCTCCCGGAGAGCTACGACGGGGACTGGGAGAAGACCTGGATCGGCACGGGCCCCTGGAAGCTCGACTCCTACACGCCGAAGGTCGGGGCGTCGCTCGTCCGCAACGAGAACTACTGGGGCGAGAAGGCGCTTCCCGACCGCGTCGAGATCACGTTCTACGACGACGCGGCGGCGGCGGTCCTCCTCATGCAGGGGAAGCAGGTCGAGGCTCTCGACGCGGTCAACGTCGCCAACGGCCGAGCGATCATCAACGACAAGGACAACTTCTCGATCATCAGGATCAACGGCTCGACGCACCGGCAGCTCTCGATGCGCACCGACCAGGATCCGTTCAAGGACAAGCGCGTACGGCAGGCGATCGCTCTCACACTCGATCGCCAAGGGATCGTCGACGGGCTCTTCGAGGGCTTCAGCGATCTCGGGAACGACAGCCCGTTCGCACCGGTCTTCGCCGCGACGAACAAAGACGTGCCGCAGCGGGAGAAGGACATCGAGCAGGCCAAGCAGCTCATGGCCGACGCGGGAGTGCCGGACGGCTTCCAGGTGCAGATGAACGTGATCAAGACCGGCGAGGTGCCGCAGTACGCCCAGATCGTGCAGAACTCAGCCAAGGAGATCGGGGTCGACATCAAGCTCCTGATCCAGGATCCGACGACGTACTACGGCGACTCGGTGTTCGGCAAGTCGCCGTGGCTCGACTCGGTCATGAGCCTCGTCGACTACGGGCACCGCGGCGTTCCGAACGTGCTGCTCGGTGCGCCGCTCGTCTCGACCGGCGTCTGGAACGCCGCCCACTTCAAGAACCCGGACTACGACCAGCTCGTCAAGAGCTTCTACAGCGAGCCGGACATCGGCAACCAGCAGGAGATCGCGGGGGAGATCCAGACGCTCCTGCTCGACGAGACGCCGATCATCTTCGCGTACTTCTACAACATCCTGGTTCCGACGCTGAAGAACGTCCAGGGAGTCGTGCCGACGGCCATCAACCACCTGTTCGTCGATCGCGCAACGATCGCTTAGGCAAAACCGGGTGCCCGGCGCGAGCCGGGCACCCGCCGAGGAGAATCCAAAGATGCTCACTTTTCTCGCCCGCCGCCTCGTGCTCGCCGTCGTGACCCTGTGGCTCCTCAGCATCATCGTGTTCGTGGGCGCCCAGGTCCTGCCGGGCAACCCCGGCCGGGCGATTCTCGGACCGTTCGCCGACAACGGCGCGGTCCTGCAGCTCAACCACGAGCTCGGCTACGACCGCCCGCTCCTGACCCGATACTGGGACTGGCTCTCGGGCTTCGTCCAGGGCGACATGGGCACGTCGTACATCTTCAGCACCCCGGTGTCGGGCCTGATCGGCGACGCGCTCGTCAACTCGCTCCAGCTCGCTGCTTTCGCACTCATCATCGTCATCCCTATCAGCATCCTCGGCGGCGTCATCGCCGCGCTCAAGGTCGGGCGGCTCATTGACCGTGCGATCACTGTCGCCGGGCTCTCGCTCGCGGTCGTCCCAGAGTTCGTCACCGCGATCGTCCTCATCCTCGTCTTCGGCATCTGGCTCGAGCTGCTGCCAGTGACCGCCTCCGCGCCCGTGAACACCGGCTTCCTCGAGGGGCTCAAGTACCTCCTCTTGCCGGCCCTCGCCTTGACGGCCGTCCTCTTCGGCTACATCGCTCGCATGGCGCGGGCGGGGACGGTCACTTCACTCGACTCCGACTACGCCCGCACCGCCGTCCTCAAGGGCCTTCCGTGGCGGACCGTGCTCGGTCGGCACGTCCTCCGTAACTCACTCCTGCCCACGATCACGGTGATCGCGGTTCAGGCCGGCTTCATGATGGGCGGGCTCATCGTCATCGAGCGAATCTTCAACTATCAGGGGATGGGCCTCCTGATCTTCAACGCGGCGACGCGCAAGGACTTCCCGATGCTCCAGTCGGCGATCCTGGTCGTCGGCATCATCTTCATCGTGATGACGCTCGTCGCCGACCTCCTCACCTCGCTCCTCAACCCGCGGGTCCGCGTCGCAAGGGCCGAGGCATGACCGCCACGACGCCCGCGGTCGAGCCCGGAAGCGCGCTCCCGGTCGACACCTCCGAGCTGCGCAAGGCGCGCCGCGAGACCTTTCGGGCTCTCCTGCGCTCGAAGACTTTCCTCGTCGGGGTGCTCATCGTCGGCTTCTGGGTCTTCTGCGCCGTCCTCGGCAGGCTTATCGCGCCGGACGATCCTCTCCAGACCAACTCGACAGTGACCCTGCAGTCGCCGTCGGGGGCGCACTTGTTCGGCACCGACGCCCTCGGCCGAGACATCTTCTCGCGTGTTCTCGTCGGCTCTCGCGACATCATCACGGTCGCGCTGCTCGCCACCATCCTCGGAACCGTCGCGGGCACCGCCCTCGGGCTCGTGATGGGCTACTTCCGGGGACTCGTCGACGAAGCGATCTCGCGCGTCGTCGAGGCCTTCTTCGCCCTGCCCGTCGTGATCGTCGCCCTGCTCGCGCTGACCGCTCTCGGGCCTTCGAACACCACGGTGATCGTCGTCATCGGCCTCGTCTTCACGCCGCTGATCGCACGCACGGTCCGCTCGGCCGTCCTGTCGGAGCGCGAGCTCGAGTACGTGTCCGCGGCTCGGCTGCGAGGCGAGCGAGCTCCGTACATCCTGTTCGTCGAGATCCTCCCGAACGTCCTCCCACCGGTAATCGTCGAGTTCACGGTACGACTCGGGTATGCGATCTTCACCGTCGCCACGCTCTCCTTCCTCGGCTTCGGCATCCAGCCGCCGACGCCGGACTGGGGCCTGCAGATCGCGGAGTCGTACGGCCTGATCGGAGGCGGCTTCTGGTGGACGGCGCTCTTTCCCGCACTTGCAATCGCGACGCTGGTGGTCGGCGTGAACCTGATCGCCGACGGCGTCCAGTCGGTGCTCGAGCGATGAGCGACATCCAGTCGAACGCGCTCGACGTCGTCGATCTCGACGTCGCCTACCGCGTCCGAGCACGCGAACGCCAGGTGCTGCGAGGCGTCTCGTTCTCGGTCGCCAAGGGCGAGAGCTACGGCCTGGTCGGCGAGTCCGGCTGTGGGAAGTCGACCGTCGCGTTCGCGATCGTGCGCCACCTGGCGCGCAACGGCAGGATCAGGAACGGCCGGGTGCTCATCGACGGCCGCGACCTGCTCTCCCTCTCGCGGGCCGAGCTTCGCGAGATGCGCTCGCGATCGGTCTCGATGGTCTACCAGGATCCCGGCCGCGCTCTCAACCCGTCGATCCGCGTCGGACGCCAGATCGCCGAGGTGTTCGAGGTGCTGGGCGGCGAGCGCAAGGAGGCGAGGGAACAGGCCGAGGAGATGCTCCGCAAGGTGCAGATCGCGGACGCCGGCTCGGTCATGCAGCGTTACCCGCACCAGCTCTCGGGCGGCATGCAGCAGCGTGTGGTGATCGCGATGGCCCTCGCGTCCGACCCCACTCTCCTGATCCTCGACGAGCCCACTACGGGCCTCGACGCCACTGTCGAAGCGGAGGTCCTCGATCTCGTCGCGAACCTCCGGCAGGAGTTCGGGGCCAGCGTCCTCTTCATCTCCCACAACCTCGGTGTGATCGCGAAGATGTGCGATCGTGTCGGCGTCCTCTACGCCGGGACGCTCGTGGAACAGGGCCCGGCGAGGGCGCTCTTCGACGATCCTCGCCACCCCTACACCGTCGGGCTCCTCCGTTGCATTCCTCGGGGCGGCATGCGGAAGGACCAGGGGCGTCTCGACTCCATCCCCGGCTTTCTCCCCCTGCCCGGTGCCCACCTCCCCGGCTGCGTCTTCTCCGATCGGTGCCCGCTCGCCGACGACCGCTGCCGGACGGAACCGCCGCCACCCGTGCAGCTGAACGGCGGCCGGTTGACGCGGTGCTTCTACCACGAGCAGGCCCAGGACATTCCCCGGCAGACCGCCGAGGAGCTTCCACCTGTCCTCCGCGATCCCTCGGTTCTGCCCGTGCTCCGGGCGGAGGACGTCTCGAAGACCTTCCGGCAGGGGATCAGCCAGATCCATGCGCTCACAGGCGTGTCCCTCGAGCTCTGGCCGGGCGAGACGCTCGGTCTCGTGGGCGAGTCGGGGAGCGGGAAGACGACGTTTGCGCGCGTCCTACTCGGGATCACGAAGCCGGATGCGGACTCGGTGCTCGAGCTCGACGACCATGCGCTCCCCGGCACCACGGGGAAGCGCTCGAGAGACGACATCCGCGCGATTCAGATCGTCTTCCAGAACCCCGACCAGGCGCTGAACCAGCGGCATGCCGTGAAGCGCATCGTCGGGCGGGCGCTCGAGCGACTGGCGGGCTTGCACGGGCGCAAGCGCGACGACCGCATGGTTGCGCTGACGCGCTCCGTTCGCCTCGACGACCGCTACCTCTCCGTTCGGCCTGCCTCGCTCTCGGGCGGGCTCAAGCAGCGAGTCGCGATCGCACGGGCGTTCGCGGGCAATCCCCGCATCGTGGTCTGCGACGAGCCGACGTCCGCCCTCGACGTCTCCGTCCAGGCGGCGATCCTGAACCTGCTCGGCGAGCTTCAACGGGACGAGCAGACCTCGTACATCTTCATCTCCCATGACCTCGGCGTCGTCCGCTACCTGTCCGACCGGATCGCCGTCCTCTACCTCGGCCGGCTCATGGAGGTCGGTACGGCTGAGCGCGTCTTCGACGGGCCACACCACCCGTACACCGAGGCGCTGCTCTCCGCGATCCCGACGATCGAGGGCGGGGAGCGGCCGCGCATCCGTCTGGAGGGCGACATCCCCAGTGCGGCCGATCCTCCTTCCGGCTGCGTCTTCCACACCCGCTGCCCACGCAGGATCGGCGAGATCTGCGACACGGAGGAGCCTCCGCTCGCGGAGGTCGAGCCGGGGCACTTCATGCGCTGCCATATCCCGATCGACGAGCTTCGCCGCCTGCAGGTCGCTCCACCTCCGCAGCGCGCCCCGACGGAACCCGTACCCACGAGCGCTGCGTGAGGATCTCCACTCCC
>JBBQXP010000137.1:0-5678 GCA_038209555.1 Gaiellales bacterium | reverse complement strand
CGTATGGCCCCGGGCCACGTCGCGCACGTCGACGACGTTTAGTCCCGTAGTAGCGACGTAGGCGCGGATCCGTCCGCGCGCGACGCCGGCAATCATGCGGCCGGTCGGCGTCGGCTTCCTGTCACCGGCGCCGATCGGCGTCGTGGGATTCACGACGACCGCCTCGAGACCATCTCCTGCTGCATCGATCACCAGCCGCTCGGCGGCGAGCTTCGTCCGCTTGTAGGGGATCTCCAGCTCCCAGCTCGGAGGGCTGTCGGCCTCCGTGGCCTCCCGGCCGGGCACGGGCCCACAGGTTCCCGCGGTGCTCGTGTGTACGAGCCGGCGAACTCCCTTAATCCGGCACGCCTCGATGACGTTGGCCGTCCCTTCGACATTGACCCGCTGGAAGTCGAGCTCGGGCGCGTCGTAGCTGTAGAGGGCAGCGCTGTGGACGACGGCATCGCAGCCGTCCATGATCCGCTCCAGCCCTTGCCGGTCGAGCAGGTCGACACGGTCGTCCCTGACCTCGGCTCCCTCCGATCGCAGCTCCGCCGCCACGTGGCCCCCGACGAAACCTGTCGCGCCCGTCACGTATGCCCTCATCCCACGTGAACGCGGCGCAGGCGCCCTAGCGCCAGCACCGGCCAGACGATGCGGTACAGGTGATAGCGAATCAAGAAGTCGCGTGGAAAGCCTGTGCCCGTGAAGTACTCCTCGTCCCAGTCGCCGTCCTCACGCTGCCGCTCCACGAGCCACCAGGCGGCCGCAGCGGCCGAGTCGGAGTGCTCCTCCCCCGCGGCGATGAGACCGAGCAGCCCCCAGGCGGTCTGCGACGGCGTCGACACGCCGCGGCCGCGCCAGTTGAGCCCGGCCTCCCCGGTCTCGTACGACCGGCAGTCCTCCCCGAAGCCACCGTCCTCGTTCTGGACGGAGACAAGCCAGGCAACGGCGCGGCGGACCGCCGGGTGCGTGCACGGAATGCCGGCAGCCGTCAGGGCGGGGAGCGCCGCGCCCGTCCCGTACACGTAGTTGACCCCCCAACGTCCGAACCAGGAGCCATCGGGCTCCTGCTTCGCGAGCAGGTACCCCGCACCCCGGCGTACGGCATCCTCGTAGCCCTGCCTCCGTGCCAGGAGCTCGACCACATGGGCGGTCACGTCCACACTCGGCGGATCGATCACCGCACCGAAGTCGCAGAAAGGAATCCGGTAGAGCCAGTAGGCCGTGTTGTCGACGTCGAAGGCGGCCCACCCGTCGTCGGATGACTGCATCGCGGCGAGCCAGCGGCAGGCCCGGTCGAGAGCGCCATCGCCAACCCCGAGCTCATGCAGCGCAAGGCCCAACACAGCCACGTCGTCGACGTCCGGGTAGAGATCGTTGTCGTACTCGAAGGCCCAGCCCGCCGGCTCCACCCCGGGCAGGCGGACGGACCAATCCCCCCGCTCCCGGATCTCCTCCTCGAGCACCCATTCCGCTCCCTGCCGAACGCCCGGGTGCTCGACCGAAACTCCCGCCGCTTCGGCGCCAAGGAGGGCGAGGGCGGTATCCCAGACCGGTGACTGGCAGGCTTCCGGGCGGAGACGAACGCCATCGTCGATCAAGAACCGCTTCCAGCCCGCAAGCCCACGGCTGAGGTACGGCGAGTCGTGCCCGTGCCCGCGACAGGCGAGCGCGATGAGCGACCACACCCACGGGGGTTGGATGCCGCCCCACGAGCCGTCGAGCTCCTGGCGCTCGATGATCCACCGCTCCGCCACGGCCAGGGCGCGCTCGCGACCCGGCCGGAACGGCTGCCCCGCATACGCCGCGAGTAGCCGGTCGCTGACCTTGCCGAGCGTGTTCTTCCGCGGGACGACTCCAAGATCTATCTCGCGGCAGGCCCGTTCCGGTGACAGAGCTCGAACCGGCCGGTAATGCATGACCACGGTGAGCGGAACCACGGTCTGCCGCGCCCAGCACGAGAAGTGGTAGACGGAGACAGGCATCCACGAGCGAAGCAGCACCAGCTCCGGAGGCAGCAGCTGGATCTCCTCCCAGGGCCAGAGGCCGAAGAGCGCGAGCCAGATGCGCGTGAAGACCCGCGCCGCGCCGATCCCGCCGCTGTCCTCGATGAAGCGCCGCGCTTCCGCGAGCCGAGGATCGTCGGCGCCCAAGCCCACCATGCGCAAGGCGGCATACGCCTCGACGGTGGCGGCCAGATCTGGCTCTCCATTCCAGTAGATCGCCCACGTGCCATCGTCGCTTTGGCGAGCGAGGAGCTCATTGACGCACCGCTCTGTCGTGTCCTCGTCGCGAAGTCCGAGGAACTCCAACAGGAAGAGATGCTGCGCGGTCATCGTCACGTTCGACTCGAGCTCGCCGCACCACCACCCGCCGGGCTCCTGCAGCTCGAAGAGCCGCTCGACGGCCGCCTCGAGACACTCCTCGACGCTCCGGGTAACCGGCCGAGCTTCGACGACGCTCACGGAATCTCCCCTCGAAGCGCTCCCAGACCGCCCCCCTGGGCTGTCGCATTCCCGGAACGAAGTCGTGTGACACGCGCGCGGATTTGCGCGATAGGCTGATCGCGGGGGAGTTGCATAGGGGGTTCCCCCGGGGGCAACTCGGTGATGTGGCTCGGTGCGGCGCGGCTCACACGCTCACCATCTCACGCCCGGCGGACTGTGTTAAGTCCGATGCCGTGTGGCCGCTTCTGATCGCCCCTTCCATGGTGGCCGGCCAGCCCGTGTTCGTCCACGCTCCTGCGCGAACGACGTTCGGCCGACCGGTGCCCTGATCCGCCCTCAGCCTCGCTGTTCCGGGTTTGCCCGCGAACGTCGCAGCCGGCTCTCTGCTCACCCGGGACCAGAGCAGCTCGCCGGGCCCGAGGCGGTCGGTCAGCTCCGTCGCCATGAGGTCGACGAGTTCCCGGCCACGAACACCCACGAGCTCGGGCATGCCGCTCGCGACGACGGTCAGATACTGGCCGAGCTCAGGCTCGTTCCCCGTCAGCCGCCCCCGGTCGAAGACCCAGTGCGCCGGGCTCCCGACAAGGGCGGCGAGGTGGGAGGCGAGCAGCCGGCGGTCGAAGAGAAGATGGACGCTCACGATCGGTGAGTCCTCGAGTCCCGGCGGCGGCTCGTTGAGAAGTGCCGCGGACTCCTCCGGCGGAAGCGCAACGACGAAGGCGTCACCTGCGACCCGCTCACCATCCGAGAGCACTGCGGCGCCCGGCTCGAGGCCCGTGACGCGCGCGCGGGTGCGCACCTCCGCCCCCGCCTCTCCCAGGGCTCGTCCTGCCGCGTCTCCGTGGATCGCCCCGAGCGGCTCGACCGGAAGCACCAGGTCGCTGGCGCCTCGTTCGCCGAAGAGCGCCGTCTGCACGGTGAAGAGAGCGAGCCCGGCGCTTGCCTCCTCGCTTTCGATGTTCAGGGCCGGACGAATGAAGACGTCCCAGAAGCGATCGATGGCCGTCTGCGACTGGCCGAGGCGGCGCAGGAGCGAGCCGAAGGTCTCGTCGTCGTGATCGTCCGGGTCGAGCTTCGCCAGCCGCCGCGAGACCCGCGCCACGGCCAATCTGTCTTGCAGGCTCAAGTGGCGATACCGGAGCAGGCCCAGGAGACCCGGGCGGATCGCCGACTGCACACCCCGTTCGTCGATGACCGTGAGCTCGAGCGGCTCCCTGCTGACGCCTGCCGCCGAGCCCACCCGGTCGAGGAACGCGAGGTAGGCAGAACAGCACCCCAGTGAGATGTGCTGCCCGTTGTCCGGGGCCGGTGAAGGATCTCCCTCCCGCTCCGGAAGGGTTTGGACTGCCCCTCCGAGCGTCGGCCGGGCTTCGAGCACGGTCACTGCCTCTCCTGCGTCGACGAGGTCGAGCGCAGCAGTCAGCCCGGCAAGGCCGCCCCCGACGACCACGACTCTCACCGCGAGACGACCGCCCGCACCTTCTCAGCCGCGGAAAGTCTGGGGGGCACGTCGAACACCTCAAATCCGGAAGCGCGCATCTGCTCGAGGAGCGCACGGTACGTGCCGGCAAAGGAGCGAACACCGAGAGCACTGCGCAGGTCGAGGTGGCGCAAGAGCTGCAGCCCTTCTGCGAGGAGCTGTTCGGCCCGCGCGGCCTGATGCTCCATGAGCGCGCGCCATTCCGGGCCTGTCCGCCCCACCTCGATGTCGGCCTCGGTGACGCCGAACCGCTCGAGCTCGTCCCGCGGGAGGTAGACCCGGCCGAGCCGCCAGTCCTCGCCCACGTCCCGGATGATGTTGATCTGCTGGAGGGCGAGACCGAGAGTCTCGGCATAGCGCATCGCCTCATCCGGCTCGCTCGGCCCGTACACCGCAGCACACGCGATGCCGACGGCCCCGGCCACCCGGCGGCAGTACTCGCGGAGCTCTTCCCAGCTTTCGTAGCGCGACCTGTCGACGTCCATGAGACCGCCGTCGACCAGATCGAGGAGCGCCTGTCGGGGAATCTCGTAGCGAGCCACAGCGTCCGCGAGCGCGACCAGGACGAGGTCGCCGTCAGGGCTCTCCGGAAGCCCCTCGACGGCCGCACGGCAGGACTCGAGCCGGCGACGCCTCTGCTCGGCACCCAGGCTCCCGTCGTCGGCGATGTCGTCGACTCGCCTGGCGAAGGCATAGAGGGCGGCGACCGCACGGCGCTTCGACCGCGGCAAGACTCTGATCCCCCACGCAAAGCTTCGGGCCTCCCGCCGAGTGATCTGGAGCGCCTGCGAATACGCGCTCGCCGTCTCCGACGGGCGCGACAGCTCCTCGAGCGCCAGGCGTCCGAGCGCGAAAGCCGAGGGAGACGGCCGGCGGGTGTAGACGTCGTAACCGGCCCGCTCGAGTGCCTCGAGGGCGGCGAGCCCACCGCGAGCAAAGAGTGCCACCGAGCGTCCGGGCCGCCCGCCCAGCGCGCGTGCGAGCGGAAAGCCCCGGCTGAGAAGCGAGCTGGCCCGCTCCGACTCGAACCGCGCCAGGGAGCGGAATCGCTCCGAGCTCGGGCCGGCGAGCTCGTACTCGGCGACCGAGAAGCGCCTGAGATCCTCCTGCGGCAGGTAGACACGGCCGAGCTCCAGGTCTCGCGGCGGGTCCTGGAGGAAGTTCACGAGCTGGAGGCCGGTGCAGACCGCGTCGCTCATCTCTACGAGCGCGGGCTCGTCCAGGCTCCCGTAGACACCGAGCACGAGCCGCCCCACTGGATCGGCCGAGTAGGTGCAGTACTCGCGAACATCGTCCCACGTCTCGTAGCGGGCCTTGCGCTGGTCGATCCGGTTCGCCTCGATCAGCCGCCGGAACGGGTCGATCGGCAGCGATCGGGCCTCGATCGTCGCGTGCAGGCGCCGCATCACCTCTGTCTGGGGTGGGCCGTCGAGCTCCCGCTCGAGCTCGTCGAGGAGCGCCAGGCGGTCGCCTGGGGCCTCGTCGCCGAGCGTGTCGACGAGCCGCGCGAATCCGTAGATCGCCCGGAGGTGCGACCTTGCCCAGGCCGGGGCGAGGAGCGACGCGACGGGAAAGTTCTCGCCGCGTGCACGCGCATCGATCCGGGCCGCCGCAAGCTCGGGCGCGGCGAGGGAGGCCCTCTTCGGCATGCCGCAAACTAGCATCCAGCCAGGGATGGAGAAAAGACGATTCGGACGCTCCGGGCTCGAGCTGCCGGTGATCGGCCTCGGAACCTGGCTGACCTTCGACCTTGCGCCCCAGCAGGAGCC
>JBBQXP010000136.1:0-5698 GCA_038209555.1 Gaiellales bacterium | reverse complement strand
CGGGGCGGGCCTGATCGTCGAGTTTCTCTTCGACGGGCTCGGCCTGATCCCGAGCGAGCGGAACGCCAAGGTGATCGAGGCGAGCGTGACGTGGAACTACACGACCGTCCTCAACATCGTCTTCCTCGGCTTGGCGGCGCTCCTGGTCTGGCGCTACTTCCGCCGTGGCGGCGGGCTCGCGATGCTCAAGATGATGGAGAAACCGATGGCGCCCGAACACGCGCACGAACACGGACATGGTTGAGCCAGGCCGTCAGCCGCGCCTCGACTGTCCACAACCGGGTGTTCCACGCGCTCGACGCGTGGTCTCTCTGGTGATCGACCACCTTCTGTGTTGTGCTCGACCGTCGTTGGTAGATCGCTGACGCGGCGCGTCGACCGCTTCGCGCGTCGGCTGACCCGGGCCTAACCGCCCAAGCGCCGTCGCACGGGGCGCGAGACAATCAGCAGGGCCAGGACAGCCGTGGCTGCGCCGAGCAGAAACGGCGCCTGTGGGCTGACCCGCGACCAGAGCAGGCCGGCGACGACACTGGCAACGAGCAAGGCACCCCCGCTTGCGGCGGCGAAGAGCCCGTAGGCCGTGCCGGCTGCGCCCGATGGAACGTAGTCGGCGACCCAGGCCTTGGCGACGCCTTCGGTGGCGGCGATGTAGACGCCGTAGACAGCGAACAGCGGCCAGACCGCCCAGGAGCCGGGGGCGACCGCGAAGCCGAGGTAGACGAGGGCGAACACGGCGAGGCCGGCGGCGAGAACACTCGTTCTGGCGACTCGATCCGAAAGCGCGCCGAGCGGCCAGGACAACGCTGAGTAGACGAGGTTGTAGAGCGCGTAGGCAAGGATCACGAGCTTCGCGCTCAGTCCCAGGTCGTGGGCGCGTAGGATCAGGAAGACGTCGCTCGAGTTCCCGAGTGAGAACAGCGTCCAGACTTCGAGCACGAGCCAGAACGGTCGCGGCAGCCGTCGCAGCTCGTATCTGTCGGGCGCAAGTGCCGCCTCGTCCCGCCGCGGTGCCTCGCGTACGCGGGTGAGAAAGAGCAGGGTCAGGAGTCCGGGCACCACGGCGACCCAGAGGACGCTCCGCAGCGACCATCCACCCGCGAGGAGGGCAACGGCGATCAGCGGGCCGACGACTGCGCCGGCGGTATCCATCGCCCGGTGGTAGCCGAAGCTGGCCCCAATGAGCGCGGAAGGGGTGGAGTCGCGGATCAGCGCGTCTCGGGGGGCGGTCCGGGCCGCCTTGCCGAGGCGGTCGCCGAGGCGGCCGCCGAGCACGTACCCCCAAGCCGGCGCCGCGGCGATGACCGGCCGTGCGAGAGCCGAGAGCGCATAGCCTGTGACGATCCAAGGCCGTCGACGCTCGCCGGCCCGGTCCCAGAGCCAGCCGGCGACGCCACGCAGTCCGACCGCGACTCCTTCGGCGATTCCTTCGATCAGGCCGAGGATCGCCACCGGAGCGCCGAGCGTGATCGTCAGGAACAACGGCAGTACCGGGTAGATCAGCTCGCTCGCGAAGTCGTTGGCGAACGAGACCCAGCCAAGCGCACGGACGTTCTGTGGAAGCGCGCGTCGCGCCCGACCGACCCGCCGCAGTCGTCCCCTCGTCTCTGGAGTTGCCTTCACCCTCACCTTCGCCGCCCTTGACGACGTGCGCGTACCCACTCGAGCAGAGCGCGCGGGAGCGCCGCGACGCCGAAGAAGATCATGAACGCCCAGACGACGATGAGGTCCGGCCAGACGACGAGGCCGGCGAGCCCGATGGCGGCAAGGATCCAGCCGGCGGTCGCGATTGCCCGATGCGCCGGTGTGTCACGCTTCGGCGGCGCCATCTAGACGTACTCCTCTGCCTGCGCTCCGGCGCTGCGGCGATCGAGGCGCTTCTCCGCGTCGGCGTCCGGGAGGAACCAACGCTCGGCAATCGCGGTCGGCACCACGGCCGAGAGGACGACGACGGTGACGAGCAGCGAGAACTGGGTCTCGTCGATGATCCCGGCGTTGAGGCCGTAGAGCGATGAGATCGTCCCGAAGGTGAGGCCGGTGCTCATCAGCAGCGTCGTGAAGGTCGCGTGGCGAGGCGCCGCCCTTTGCGCGAGCGGGAAGATGAAGGCGATCTTCGGCAGCATCTTCGCCGCCAGGAGTGCGGCGAGCAGGCCGAGGTTCGCGAAGACAGCGCCGAGCGAGACGTTGAGGCCGCCCTTGATGAAGAAGAACGGTGTCAGGAACGCGAAGGCGACGACACGCAGCCGCTTCTGCTCTTCGCGGTGCTCCTGGTAGTGGCGGCTCATGACGAGGCCGAGCACGAATGCCGGCAGGACGGCGTGACCGTTTGAGGCGTTGGCGAGCACCATCAGCAAGAGCAGGCAGGCGAAGACGAGCTTGATCTCCGGCTCGATCACGCGGTCGCCGTAGCGCCCGAAGAACCACGACGCGATGCGTGGCAGCGCCAGGATCAGCGCCAGCGAGACGATCAGGAAGACGGGGAACCAGATGTTCGGCTTGATGAAGATCGCCGAGAGCGCGAGCGCCGTGCAGAGGTCGGTCACGAAAGTGGCGCTCATCAACAGCTTGCCGATCCGGACATCCGTGAGGCCACGCTCGACCAGGACGGCGTAGACGACGGCCAGGGAGGTCGTCGAGAGCGCCGTGCCCGCGATCAGGGACGCCTTCAGCGTCCAGTCGAGCAGGAAGAAAGCAACGAGCGACGCGACGACGAAGGGGCCGACGAACGAGGAGACGCCGATCCCGACTGAAGCCTCCAGCCGCCGGCGCATATAGGCGGGGTCGACCTCCATCCCGGCCAGGAACGTGAGCACGATCGAGGCAAAGGTCGCGATGAAATCGAGCCACTCCTGACTGGAGAGATCGAAGACGTTTCCGGCGACGACGCCCAGCGTGAGCTCGAGCAGCGCGACCGTGACACCGAGCTCGACCGAGAGCATGCTCGCGACGAGCACGACTGCTGCGAGAACGGCGGCGAGTTGAACGGGCTCCACAGTGACCTCCACATCGCGTCGACTTGACGATCAGTAGAGGCCATCAGCCCCGAAGGGCGGTTAAGCGCGAGCCTCATCGCGCAGCGCGGATACGAATTATACCCGGGCGGGTCTCACCGCCCCCGGTAAGTCGGAGCACGAAGTCGAGCCCAGCTGGAGGAGCTTGTCCCGGCCCTCCGGCCCGAAAAAACTTCGTGGCTCGCCGCCTTTAAAGTTCAGCGCCGACCCTGCCGCCGAACAACTCGGACGCTCGCATCGAGCTCGGTGACTACTTGACTGCCTGGCGCACGCGCAATCCGGGCGTGGCGACGCAGATCCTCACGCCCTCCTATACGGCCGGCGTCGGCTTGGTTCAACGACCCGGCGTCGAGCTCAATCTGGTGCTTATGAGGCGGCACAAGACGAGCATGGCGACCGGAGCTTTAACCTCAAGCAGGGCACAGCCCGTTGCCGCAGAGGGGCCGGGCCCTGCGAGATAGCACTATTCCCACTCGAGAAGCGAATAGAACCTCGTGAGCGCTGGCGCACGAGGATTGCGAGCAGCTAAGGTCGAAGGCTGCGGCCGGGGAAGGTTTCCGGGGCCACATCGTGCCCTGCCGCAAGGCGGCGGTGCGGCCCCGGGTTTAAGCGGCCTTGTCTGCCATCGCCTTTCCAATTTGATCCTCCCCCTTTGAAGCACGCTGCTCAGCTACGCCTCTCCGAAGCTTCTGCCCTCCGCATGGAGGCGGGCCTTGTCCTCGGGAGGTACGGGCGTGTGGAAGCGCCCGGGGATGTACCAGCGAAAGGCCCGGCCGAGAGCGTTGCGTTGACAGATGCAGTCAGGCAGGCATCCGCACGATCTTCCGGTCGGATTATGGAGGCGCTGAACGATGCTCATCGTGGAAGTCTCCTAGTTCAGTGAGGAGCCGGCCTCGAGCTCAGCTAATCCAAAAAGCGCGAGCGTTTAGCGCTTGACGATGTTATGAACCTCGAAGATCTCTGGCTCGCCGGAAAACTCGATCCCGATCTCGGTCAGAATGGGCATCAGCCGCTCACCAAACGCCTGGAGCTGCTCCCGAGAGTCCCAGATTTCACTGACGCGCATGTTTCCTTCCGGCCCGAAGCAGACGTGGTAATCGAGTCCGTCCGGAGGAAACCCGCCAGCCTCCTCGAGCCGCCGGAGGCTTTCGTCGTACTTCTCGCTCGTCAAGTTTGTTGGGCTGAAGCGGACAACGAGACTCATGATGCGATCCTCCGTGCTCGGGTGCGGCCGACCTTACCCGGGATTGGCAGTCGAAGCCGGGTAAACGAGCTACTAGGACGCGGCCGGCTGGCAGACTTACTGGTCGGCGATCCGGACCATCGAAGACGGCGAAGAAATCGTGGTCTACTGTCCCGACTTGCGCACGGCGAGAGTTCGGCCCGTTTGACGCTGGCCCTGAGACTAGGGGCCGGCTAGCTCGGCCCGGGTGCCCGGGTGCATAACGCGCCAGATCTTTAGGTGCAGCTCGACCTCCCGACGCTCCTGCTCGGCACTCGGAGCGTCGGACCGCCGCACATCGAGGTCGGCGTCGCCCGTGCTCTCAACTGCGAAGCCCGAGCGCTCGAAGTGTGCGCGCAGGTCATCGAGCAAGGTGGGGTCGCCGGTACGTAGTCTCATGCCGCAGGTGTTCCTCGTCCCTCATCGGCAGGCACCCGGCCGGGGGGCGATAGCTCGGTCGGGGCCGTATCAGACGGTCTGAGTCGACGCATCATGCCGCAGGTGTTCCGCTTCCGTCATCGGATAGGCGCTTTCCCAGCGCGATAGCTCGGAGGGGCCGCGCGGGGTCAAGCGCAGTCTTCCGTCGAGCGACGGCGGCCATCGAGGGTTTCCGAGGTGGCGTGATGGCGCCCGCTTTCGCGGCGACCACCGGATGCGGATCGGCGGTTCGGTGGCAGCACGGTGGCCAGGTGAGCTCTGCTCCACGAGAATGATGCCGTGCCGACTGCGCCCCGTCTCCTTGCCTGGTGCCTGGCGCTCGCGGCTCTAGCCATGAGCGCGGGAGGGCTCCTGCTCGACCGGATCGCTTCCGAACAGCACGTTCCGGGTTCCGGCTCCCTGTGGTTGTACCCCTTCTTCATCGTTGCCGTTTCGGCGCCTGCTGCGGTGGGCGCGTTGATCACGGTGCGGCAGGCTCGCAACGTCGGTGCATGAGAAGGGGTCGCTCTGGCGGCGGCTCAGCTCGCCGAAGGGCTTCACCGCTACGGCGAACTACTTCGTCATGGATTGGGCGGCGATCTGGATCGACATCGTCGGCGGCCTCCTGATCGCCGGCGCCCTTCCGCGTGGGTGCCGGAGTCCTGGTGGCGGTCGCTCTTCCTCGAGAACCACGAGACGCTCGCCAAGTTCTGGGGCCCGGTCATCGACCCGGTCGTCGCGGTCCTGAGTTTCGTCTGCTCGATCGGGAACGTGCCGCTGGCCGCCGTCCTCTGGAACGGCGGGATCAGCTTCGGGGGTGTGCTGGCGTTCATCTTCGCCGACTTGATCGTGCTTCCGATCCTCGACATCTACCGCAAGTACTACGGGTGGAAGTGTCCGGCTTTCTCCGGGCCAGCTTCTACGCGACGATGGTCGGGGCGGGCCTGATCGTCGAGTTTCTCTTCGACGGGCTCGGCCTGATCCCGAGCGAGCGGAACGCCAAGGTGATCGAGGCGAGCGTGACGTGGAACTACACGACCGTCCTCAACAT
>JBBQXP010000135.1:0-5762 GCA_038209555.1 Gaiellales bacterium | reverse complement strand
CCCGAGGTACATGACCGCGATCCGGTCGGAGACGTGGCGAACGACTCCGAGGTCGTGCGAGATGAAGAGATACGTGAGGTTGAAGTCCTCCTGGAGGCCCTCGAGGAGGTTCAGGATCTGCGCCTGGATCGAGACGTCGAGCGCCGACACGGGCTCGTCGCACACGATCAGCTTCGGGGAGAGTGCGAGCGCCCTCGCGACCCCGATGCGCTGGCGCTGGCCACCCGAGAACTCGTGCGAATAGCGATTGTAGTGCTCGGGGTTCAGCCCGGTGCGGTCCATGAGCTCACGGACGCGGCGCTTCGTGTCGCCCTCCGTCTTGTGGATCGAGAAGGGCGCCCCGATGATCTGGCCGACCGTCTGGCGCGGGTTGAGCGAGGCGTACGGGTCCTGGAAGACCATCTGCATCTGGCGGCGGTACGGCCGCATCTTCCGCTGCGAGAGCTTCGTAATGTCTGTGCCCTCGAACGTGACCGAGCCGGCGGTGGCGTCGAGGAGCTTCATGACGAGGCGGGCGGTCGTCGACTTCCCGCAGCCCGACTCGCCGACCAGGCCGAGTGTCTCTCCGGGATAGATGTCGAAGGAGATGTCGTCGACAGCCTGCACCCGGCCCACTTCGCGTTGGAAGATGATCCCGCGCGTGATCGGAAAGTACTTCTTCAGGTTGCGAACGGAGACGAGGGCGCCCTCGGCGGGAGGGGAGTCCGAGCCGACGGAGGCTGGCGTCGAGACGCTCATAGGCCGGCCTTTGGCCTATGAGCGAGTGGAAGGGGTGTGGGGGAACCGGGAGGTTCCTCCACCGGGTCAAAGAAGGGGGCCCGCGGGGGAAACATGGTTTCCCCCGCGGGAGCGAGCCGGAGGCGAGGGACGCTCACACTGCCTCTTTCAAGCGCCGCGACTCACGGGTCGACCAGAGCCGCCGCTTCTCCTCGATCGAGAGGTGGCATGCCTCCGGATGCCCGCCGCCCCGGTCCTTGAAAGGTGGGACCTCCTTGTCGCACGGCTCGAAGCGGTGCGGGCAGCGAGGGTGGAACGGACAGCCCGGGGGGACGTTGATCAGGGAGGGCGGCGCGCCTTCGATCGGGATGAGTCGCGTCCCCTTCTGGGTCACCGTGGGAATCGACTCGAGGAGGCCCCACGCGTACGGGTGCAAGGGCTGCGAGAAGACCTCGTCCTTCGTCCCGCGCTCCATTGCCCGTCCGGCGTACATGACCATGACCTTCGCGGCGACGTCGGCGACGACCCCGAGATCGTGCGTGATCAGGATGACGCCGATGTTGAAGTCCTTCTTCACGCGGTCGATCAGGTCGAGGATCTGAGCCTGGACGGTGACGTCCAGTGCGGTGGTGGGCTCGTCCGCGATCAGGATGTCCGGGTTGTGCACGAGCGCCATCGCGATCATCGCGCGCTGGCGCATGCCTCCCGAGTACTGGTGCGGATAGTCGCGGAACCGCTCCTTCGGCTTCGGGATGCCGACCGCAGCCAGGAGCTCGACGACGCGCTCGCGCGCCTTCTCCTTCGGGACGTCCTCGTGCGCCTGGACGGCCTCGACGATCTGGTCGCCGACCCTGTAGAAGGGGTGCAGGCACGCGAACGGGTCCTGGAAGATCATCGCGAGGTCCTTGCCGCGGATCTTTCGGAGCTCGTTTGGCGGGAGCTCGAGAAGGTTCTTGCCCTGGAAGAGCACCTCCCCTGTGATATCCGCCGCCTTGCGGTTGGTGAGGCCGAGCGCGGTCAAGCAGGTCACGCTCTTGCCCGAGCCGGACTCGCCCACGATGCCGAAGGTCTCTCCTCTCTCGACCGTGAAAGACAGGCCGTCGACCGCCTTCACGACGCCGTCGGGAGTGTTGAAGTGGACTCGGAGGTCCTTGACCTCGAAGAGGGCTTCGGCCATATCTCCTCAGTCGGGAAGCGGGAAGTCTACGAGTAACGGACGCGCGGGTCGAGCCATGCGTAGACGATGTCGACGCAGAGGCTCAGGAACGCCACCAGGAAGGACGCCAGAACCGTGACCCCGAGCACCGCCGGCAGGTCGCCGCGGACGGTGGACTGGATCACCCAGGAGCCGATTCCGGGGAGGTTGAAGACGGTCTCGGTGATGATCGCACCGCCGAGGAGGAGCGCCAGATCGATGCCGAAGAGCGTCACGACGGGAGTCAGGCTCGCGCGAAGGCCGTGCTTGCCTACGACCTTGCTCTCGGAGAGGCCTTTCGCCCGCGCCGTGCGGATGTAGTCCTCACCCATGGTCTCGATCAGGTTTCCACGCACCATTCGTGCGTAATAGGCCGCGTAAAGAAGGGCCAGGACGGTCCAGGGCATGATCATGTGCAAAAACCATTCCCAGGGGTTGTCGCGGAACGGCGAGTAGCCCGTCCCAGGCAAAAGCCCGAACTTCTGCCAGAAGATGAAGAGGCCCATGAGGCCGAGCCAGAACACGGGCGCCGAGACTCCGAAGAGCGCGAAGCCCATTGCGAAGCGGTCGAGGAACGTCCGGCGCTTCAGCGCCGACACGATCCCGATCGAGATGCCCATGACGAGCCAGATGATGGCCGCTCCGGCGGCGAGCTGGAACGAGATCGGCGCGCGCCTGAACATCTCGTCGCGGACGGACACCCGGCCGTCGTAATTGAACCCGAGCCCGGGCCAGCCGTACTCGTCGCCGAGGAAGAGCCGCTTCACGAACAGGCCGTACTGCTGGTAGACGGGCTTGTCGAGGCCTAGCTGTTCCTTGACTTGAGCGACGAGGGCGGGAGTGGGCTGCTTGCCGGCGAACCGCGTGGCCGGGTCGCTCGGCGGCATCACGTAGAAGATGACGAACGTGATCATGGTGACCACAAGGACGACGAGGACAACCCAGAGCATTCGTCGGATCACGTAGCGCCCCATCAGCTCCTCCGTTCCCAGTCGGCGTTGACCACGAAACGCACCGGAAGTCTAACCTGAGAGCCAGGGAGAGTCGCCCCATGAACGGGGCGACTCTCCATGACGTTTCCTACTACCGAGTCGTTACTTCTGCTTCGACACGTCGACCGCGACCCTCGAGTAGGCCGTGGTGCCGGAGAACTGGTCGTACTCGTACTTCGACACGGCGGGCCCGATCGTGTCGACATTGGTCGCGTCGAGATACGGCACCCATGGGACGATGTTCTCCATGAGGTTCTTGTCCATGTCCTCCCAGCAGGTGAGCCGCTCAGCGTCCAAGAGCACGTTGCACTTGTCGATGTCGGCGTCGATGCTCGGGATATCCGTGAGCGTTCCCTCGATCTTGTCCTTCTTCGCCAGTTCCGGCGTCAGGCCTACGAGGGAGTAGTTCACGTTCCCCTGCGGAAGGATCGACCGGCTGTCGAAGAGCACCATGAACGTGGACGGATCCGCGTAGTCCTTTCCCCAGCCTGGCACGGCCGAGACGGGGACCTTCTTGCCCGTGTCCTGGATGACCGGGTACGCGTCTTCGAACTCACGCGTGTTCAGCTTGATGCCGACCTTGGCAGCACCCTGCTCGATGATCGGCTCCATGTCGGTCCAGGGAGGTGTGTTGCGGTTGACGAACAGGACGCCGGAGCACTCCGGAGCGTCGCACATCCCGTCCTGGTTCGTGTCGTACTTGGACTGCTTCATCTCCTCCTTGGCCTTATCGACGTCGCCCGCGTCATTCTCGGTTCCGTACGGCGCGTAGTCGTCGAGATCCCCGTTGAACATCGTGTCGGGGACGATGTGGTTGGCGATGGCGCCCTTGGTCGGACCGCCCCAGGCGCGCTGGAAGCCGGCCTTGTCCATGACCCAGTTCAGGGCCTTGCGGACGTGGATGTCGTCGAATGGCGGCTGCGTCAGGTTCATCGTGATGTACCAGGTGCGGTCGCCGGCACCGATCTTGAGCCGGTCCTTGAGGTCCGAGGTAGTCGAGTACTTGCGCAGGACCTCCGCTGGCTCGGCCTCGATCTCACCGTCGAGCTCGCCGGCCTCGATCTTGTTGAAGATGTCCTTGATATTCGTGTTCAGGCTGTAGTCGAACCCGTCGACGTTGTTCTCGCGGGTGTCGTCCGTGGCCTGGTCGTAGTCGGGGTTTCGCACGAACGAGAGATCCCGCGTCGGGTCGAAGCCCGAGAACGGCTTCAACGTCTGGCAGCTCGATGCGTCGGCCTTGTCAGAGCCCTTGATCATGTACGGGCCCGAAGACACCACGGTGCGGCCGTACTCGCCGGCCTTCTTGAAGCACTTCCCGACCTCCGGTGGCATCGGAGCGGCGGCAGGCATTGCCAGCCGGTAGAGGAAGTCCCCGGTCGGCTGCGTCAGCGTGAACTTGATCGTCTTGTCGTCGGGCGTCTCGATGCCCGAGATCGTCTTGGCGTCGCCGGCTGTGAACTCGGCCATGCCCTTGATGACGGTGTAGTAAAAGCCGTACTGGGCCACCAGAGCCTCGGTGCCGATCCGCTCGAAGGCATACGCGATGTCCTTGGAGGTGATCGGGCGGCTGACCGGAGGACCGAACATCACACCGTCCTTCAGCGTGAACGTGTACGTGAGTCCGTCTTCCGAGAGTTCCCCCGCGTCGGTGGCGAGGTCTGGGACGATCTCGTTCCCGGCCGCGCCGCTCACGTGCTTGTAGCCCACGAGGGTTCGGAGCAGGAGGTTCGAGTAAAGACCGAATGCCGTCCCGAGATATTCTCCGGTCGGGTCAAAGCCCCCGGTGAACTCGTACGACGATCCCGCCATGCGGTAGATCCCGCCCTTGGTCACCGCGCCGCCCTGGCCGGTGTCGGTCGAACCACCACCGCTTGTTCCCTCGTCGTTCCCGCCGCCGCACGCCGAAGCTACGAGCGCTAGGACGAGCGCGAGAAGCGCAATCAGTGCAAATCGTCTACGTGGCAATTTTCTCTCTCCCATTTCGATGCCGGAACAGTTCGTCAGAGTTCGAACGGCCTTCACCCTTCCTTTCAAGCCGCACGAGGACGGCAGTCGCGGAAACGGAACCATCCGAGGACAAGAGACGACCATGCCGCCCCGAAGTTAGAAGCGGCTCGTATCGGATGATTATGAGGACGCGCTAACGATTACCGGCCGCTGCGCGGATCGAGCGCGTCGCGGAGGCCGTCGCCGAACAGGTTGAACGCGAGCGTCGTGGCGATCAGGAAGAGGCCTGGGAAGACCATGAGCCACCAGGCGACCTCGAAGACGCGGGCGGCGTCCGAGATCATGCGGCCCCACGAGGGGATGCTCTGGGGAACCCCGAGGCCGAGGAACGAGAGCGCGGCCTCGAAGAGGACGTTCTGCGGGATGAGGAGCGTCGCGTAGACGATGATGGGCGCGACGAGGTTCGGCAGCACCTCCCGGAACATGATCCGGGTGTGGCTTGCCCCCAGCGAGCGGCTCGCCTCGATGAACTCCCGCTCACGGAGCGAGAGCGTGTTGCCGCGCACGATCCTGGCGATGTAGGGCCACGTGAAGAGCGAGATCACGAAGATGATGAGCGTGAGGCCCGGCTTCACGAGCCCACCGAGGCATCCCTGGGCCGAGGTGGAGCAGACCGCGACGATGCCGATCGCGAAGAGGAGCGCCGGCACCGAGAGGATGATGTCGACGCCGCGCGAGATGATCGTGTCGACGATGCCGCCGAAATACCCGGCGAGCAGGCCCAGGACGATGCCGATAACGACAGCAATCCCGGTCGCGCCGAGCGAGACCTCGAGAGAGGTTTGCGCACCGTAGAGCACCCGCACGAAGACGTCGCGGCCGGCAGTGTCTGCACCCATGAGGAAATCGCG
>JBBQXP010000134.1:0-5787 GCA_038209555.1 Gaiellales bacterium | reverse complement strand
CAGCTCGTCGAGCAGCACGCGCTCTGCCTCGAGTCGCTCGAGCGTGTCTACGCGGCTGTTCGGGCCGGGGTCCCCGGCTCCGAGCTCCACCGGATCTCCTGCGAGCCGTTCGAGGCGGCCGGGTATCCCACCCAGCTCACCAAGGAGGAAGGGCAGGTGCTGGACGAGGGCTATTTCCACAGCCTCGGCCACGGCGTTGGGCTCGAGGTGCACGAGCAGCCGAGCCTCGGCCGAGTGGGCGAGGAGCTCGTGGAGGGCGACGTGCTCGCGATCGAGCCGGGCGTCTACAAGAAAGGCTTCGGCGGTTGTCGCCTCGAAGATCTCGTGCGCGTGACTGCCGACGGCTGCGAGCGCCTCACGGACTACCCGTACGACCTCGCTCCCTAGGCTTGTAACTCGGCAGCGAAGGTGCCATCCTTGGCAGCGGGATGAGGTCGCGGCTTCTGGGGGTCATCTTTGCTTGCGCGCTCGTGCTCGGGGCGAGCGCCTCGGCTGCCTCGGCACCGACGTTCACCTTCCCGGTGCGCATCGGGTTCGAGGCCGGGGACGACTGGGAGCCGGCGATCGCAACCGATCGGTACGGTCACGTCTACGCTCTCTGGTCCCACTACGTCGGCTTCGGCGGCGGGAGCTCCGGCGAGCCGGATCCGAGCTGCCCCACCTGCGCGAGCCCGCACTCGGTGTTGCAAGTCTCGAACGACGGCGGCCAGACATGGGGGGACCCGCACGCCCTTTCCCCCGGTCTGACGCGTCAGGACGATCCGCAGATCGTGGTCGACCCCGCCGACGGCCGGACGGTGTACGCCGCGTACATGCAGGACAACAAGTCGAGCGAGTACGTCGCACGCTCGGATGACTTCGGTCAGACGTGGAGGACGATGCTCACCGAGCCGCTTCAGCGCGGCACCGACAAGGACATCCTCGCCGCACGCGCGGGCCACGTGTACCTCGTCTACCACACGCAGCAGAAGATCTTCGCCTCGGTCTCCCACGACGGCGGCCGGACCTGGTCGACGCACAATCTCGTCGGGACGACGAACTCCGAGTTCGGCGTCTCGTATGCGAGCGGCGGAGCCGTCGACTCCAAGGGCAACGCCTACTTCGCCTGGAACGGCGTCAACAACCCGGGTCAGGCGAAGGGGACGGTCAACCTCTACGTGACGAAGTCGACCGACGGCGGCACGACCTGGACGACGCATCTCGTGGACGTCTCGGAGGCACCGCCACCTTGCGGCTGTCCAGGGTATGGCTACTGGTCGGGCCAGATGGCGCTCGCCGTCGACGCGCGCGACCGCGTCTACGTGACGTGGAACGCGAACCGCATCAAGTACGGCGTCCAGCGCTTGTACTTCGCGCGCTCGACCAACGGTGGCGCGACGTGGAGCACCGCGCAAGACGTCTCGCTCGCGCCGACCGGGTCGAACAACGTGTTCCCGGCCATGGCTGCCACCGGGGACGGCGATGTGCGCATCGCCTGGATGGACGACCGCAACGGATTCGACACGGGGAACGACGACCCGAACGCCCGCTGGAATGTGTACTACCGCACTTCGACCGATCGCGGGGCCACCTGGTCAGCCGAGGCAAAGCTCTCCCAGTTCGTGGCCGGCTTCCCCTACAAGTACGCGACACCGAAGGACGGCTTCGGGGAACCGTACGGGGACTACTTCGAGCTCGACATCGACGGCGCCGGCAAGACGCATGCCCTCTGGGGCGAGGGGCCGAGCTACAACGGCCCCGGCAACGTCTGGTACGCCCGCCAGCCTTAAAGGCTGGAAGGGCTTGGCGAAACGAGCGCTGGCCGTCGGGCCGCGCTGCTCGCCCCGAGGCGGCGTCCTCAGTCGCACCGATAGCGCTGCTATCGGCACTCCCTGCGTCCTTGCCTCGAAACGACCATCGCACCCCGACGACGAGCGGCGTCCCGCCAATCCCTCCCAGCCCTCGAAAGGGGGGGTCAGGCGGACAGGGCGAGCTGGTTCTCGAAGCGGCCCGGGTCGTCGAACGGGCCGATCACCGCCAGGTTCAAGCGGTTCTCACGGACGATGTCCTGTGCGACCCGCTGGATGTCTTCGATTGTGACGGCGTCGTAGCCGGCGAGCACGTCGTCAGGCTCGCGCAGCGTGCCCTCGAGGACTTCGCTCCGGAGCCCGAACATGATCGTTCCCTTCGGGTCCTCGAGCGAGAGGACGAGTCGCCCCTTGGCGAAGTTCCGCGCTTTCTCGAGCTCGCCCGCATCCACGGGCTCGGCGGCGATCCGGCCGAACTCGGCCACGATCGTCTTCACCGCCTCGTCGATCCGCTTGATATCGACGCCGCCCTGCGCATAGAGCGTGCCGGTGTCGGTGTAGCCCATGTTGTAGCCGTAGACGTAGTAGGCGAGGCCGCGGCGCTCCCGCACCTCGGTGAAGAGCCGTGACGACATGCCGCCTCCCAGCACGGTCGCAAGCAGGCCGAGGGCGTATCGGTCCGGATGGTCGATCGGGTAGCTGTGGACCCCGACCCGGATGTGCGCCTGGTCGGACTGCTTCGTGTGCACCTTGACCTGGGCTCGGTCCTGCTTCCACTCGACCGGCGGGGGGGAGCCCTTCGCGCCGTTCGGGACGTCGCCGAGCAGCTCCTCGAGCCTGGGGACGATGTCGTCGCCCACCGCGCCCGCGATGCCCGCGACCATGCGCGGCGCTCGGTACCAACGGTCGAGGTACTCGAGGAAGGTCTCGCGCTCTGCTGACCGCACGGTCTCCTTCTTGCCGATGATGTCCCAGCCGAGCGGCGTGTCGTCGTAGAGGAGCTCGTCGTACACGCCCTCGAGGTAGTCCCGCGGCGTGTCGTAGTACATGTTCATCTCCTCCACGATGACGCCCTTCTCGCGCTCGATCTCCTCCGCTTCGAACTTGGAGTTCCGCAGCATGTCCACGAGCACGTCGAGGGCCGTATCGCGATGCTCAGCCGCGCACTTCACGTAGTAGCCGGTGTACTCCTTGCCGGTGAAGGCGTTGAACTCGCCGCCGATCGAGTCGATTTCGCCGGCGATGTCCCTGGCGGTCGGCCGCCGCTCGGTGCCCTTGAAGAACATGTGCTCTGCGAAGTGCGCGATGCCGTTCGTCTCGCGCGTCTCGTAGCGCGAGCCCGCAGCGAGCATCACGAAGCACGCAACCGACTTCGCCTGTGGCATCGGCGCGGTGACGGCGCGGAGGCCGTTCGGGAGGACTGTCTTCTCGAAGACGGTGGGCATCAGCTGACCAGACTCCTTGCCTCGTAGGACTCGATTCGGCGGCGCCACTCCTCGGGGACGGGCACCGGGCGCTGCACGCCGTAGTCGAAGGCTACGTGCACGGTCGACCCCTCGGCGACGAGTCGTCCGTCGCCGCCCCGTATCTCGAAGTCGAAGACGAGGCTCGTCTCCCCGACGCGGCTCACGCGATGACTCACTTCGAGCGTCTCCCCGAGGGCCGCCGGGGAGCGGAACGAGATCTTCACGTCCGCGACGATGCCGAGCTCCTCGAGCTCGAGCGGCCCGAGGACCTCCTGCAGGTACGCAAGCCGGGCGGACTCGACGTAGCTCAGGTAGACGGCGTTGTTCACGTGCCCGAGCCCGTCGAGGTCGCGGAACGCGACATCCTGAGAGAAGGTGTGGGCGAAGGCTTGCACGGCGGCCATGGTAGCTTCGTCCCGTCGTGCCGAAGCCCGGAGAGCAGACCCGCGAGGCGATCTTCGCCCAGCCAGAATGGCTCCGGGGCGTTCCGGAACGGGTTGGGGAGCGGCGCTTTCCGAAGGGCAACATCCTCTTCACAGGCTGCGGGACGTCGTTCCACGCTGCCCAGGTTGGAGCCGGGCTGGCCGGAGGGGAGGCAGTTCAGGCGCTCGAGCTCGTCCTGCGGCCCGGACGCGCCGACGTCCTGGTGGCCGTGAGCCACGAGGGAACGACCCCGCTGACGACCGAGGCCGTGCGTGCGTTCGACGGGTCGTCCTGGCTCGTCACCGGCACCGCCGAGAGCCCGCTCGCCAAGCTCGTGAACGACGTCGTCCAGGTGGCACCGGAGATCGAGGAGTCGTACTGCCACACGAAGAGCTACACGGCCGCCATCGCAGCCATGGCCGCGATGGCAGGTCATGACATCGCCGGGCTCCCGGCTGCCGTCGAAGCCGGGCTCGAGGGGCCGAGGCTCGGGCCCTCGGACCACGACCGTTGGCTCATCGTGGGGGCGGGGCGAGACTGGCCGACGGCGCAGGAAGCTGCGCTGAAGCTCCGCGAAGGTACCTTCGTCGCCGCCGAGGCCTACCACACGGAGCAGCTTCTCCACGGCCACCTGGCCGCGGTGGACGAGACGGTCCGCGCGCTCGTCCTGGACGGCGAGGGACGGGCCGGCGAGCGGTCGCGGGACGCCGTCAAGGCACTCCGCGAGATCGGCGCGGCCGCCGAGCTCCTGTCGCAGGCGGATGGCGCCGCCGAGCGGCCCATCCTCGGGATCCTGCCGTTCCACCTTCTCGTTCTCGACCTCGCCGAGCGCCGGGGCGTCAACCCGGACCGGATCAGGTGGGACGAGGACCGGTGGAAGCGCGCCCGCGATTCCTACGAGTAAGTCGCTCGACGGGCTAGAGATCTTGCGAGCGCCGCTCGTGAGCTCGCTTCCAGTCCGGCGACACGGAGCGGTGGCGGAGCGGGAGGTACCAGCGGAGGACCCGGCCCCACGCACTGCGCTTGCACCAGCATTCGGGCACGCATCCGCACTCTCTGTTGCGAGGATTCTGGAGCCGCTGCAGGAGACTGCGTCCCATCGTCGTCACTCTACGCCCGTAACACCAGGCCGCCCTTGTGGCGGGCGCCGTCCAGAAATGCGAGCCAGTCGCGCCACAGCTTCGGATCCGGGAGGGCCGTGGGGTTCTCCTCCGCGACCGCCAGAGCGCCCTCGATCTCCTGGGGCGTGATCCTCGACTCGTCCTCGGGCGCGAGCTTCTCGACCGGAAACGATTCGGCCATCCCCTGGAGCAGCATCTCCTGGCGCAGCAGATCGAGCTCACGTGGGCCGAGCCAGACATGGCCCGACATGCCGTCGTTCTGCGCCCACCAGAGATGGACGCTCATCCGGCGAGCCGCCCGAGCTCTCCGAGCAGCCGGTCGACCTCCTCGACGGTGTTGTAATGGACGAAGCCGATCCGCACAGCGCCGTCCGGAAGCCCGAGCCGGTCCATGATCTCGAGGGCGTAGTAGTTCCCCGACCAGACTGCGATGTCCCGCTCGGCGAGGTGCGCGGCGACGGCGTCCGGAGCGTGCGACTCGAGCGTGATCGCGAAGGTCGGCGTCCGGCCGTCCATGGTCGGAATTCCGTGCAGTCGCACTCCGTCCGGCAGGCCGGCGAGGAAGCGCTCTCCGAGCTCTCGTTCGTGGGCCGCGATCGCGTCCCAGCCGACCGACTCGATGTAATCGACGGCTGCCGCGAACCCTGCCAGCGCCTCGTGCGACAGCGTGCCGGTCTCGAAGCGGTGTGCGATCGGTTGGTTGGGCGCGGGTCGAACCTTGTACGGACGGAGCCGCTCCAGAACGGCCGCCCGGCCGAAGAAGAGCCCCAGGTGCGGGCCAAAGAACTTGTACGGCGAGCAGATGAGGACGTCAGCGCCCACGGCGCCGACGTCGATGGGGCCGTGCGGTGCGTAGTGCACTGCGTCGATCCACGCGAGAGCGCCCGCTTTGTGGGCAAGGTCTGCGATGCGCCGCACGTCCGTCACCGTCCCGACCGCGTTCGAGGCCCACGGGTAGGCGACCACCCGGGTCCGGTCCGAGAGCTGGCG
>JBBQXP010000133.1:0-6052 GCA_038209555.1 Gaiellales bacterium | reverse complement strand
GAACCCGTACCTCGTCCTCGCGGGCTGCCTTGCGGCGGGCGCCGACGGCCTCGAGCAGGAGCTCGAGCTGCCGCCGATCGTGACCGGCGACCCGCACGCCGACGAGTCGCTCCGCCGCCTTCCGACGAGCCTCGCGGAAGCTGTCCCCGAGCTCGAGGGGAGCAAGTTCGCCCGCCAGGTCTACGGCGAGACGTTCGTCGACGTCTACCTCACCATGCTGCGCCACGAGCTCGAGCTTTTCGGCCGGCACGTCACGGACTGGGAGCGCGAGCGCTACCGCGAGGTCATGTAGCGAGGAGGTCGGCGAGGACGCCCTCGATCTGGGCCGTCTCGCTCGGCCCGATCCCCCAGCCGTAGTGGCCCCAGACACTCTCGACGACCTGGAGCCGACTGCCAGAGATCAGCCGTTGCTCGACCTCGCAGTCGGCGACTGGGAACCAGGCGTCGTGCGAGAAGGGCGCCACGACGGTCCGGGCCGTGATCCGGCCGAGCGCTTCGGGTAGGTCGGCGCCGGTCTGGCGTGAGACGTCGGCGCGACGCCACTTGCCTAGCTGGCAGAGGAGATCGGCACGGTCGGAGGAGGCGTAGTCGTCCTCGAAGAGGCGCCGCACCATGTCGTCGACCGAGTCGTAGCCGGCATCGCGCCACGCCTCCCGCCGGTAGAGCTCCGTGGAAAGGCCCGTCGCCGCCCAGAAGCGGGCGTGCTGGCCGGTACCTCCGGACCGAAGCGCCTCCTCCGAGGCTGCAACGAGGAGGCCGTTTCCGGGAGTCGTCCTTGCGAGACCCGCGAACACCGCGAGCCTCTCCACCGCAGCGGGGAATCGCACGGCCCACTCGTACGCCTGCTGGGCGCCCATCGAGAAGCCGAGCACGAGCCCGATGCTCTCGATCCCGAGCTCCTCCGTCAGAAGCTGGTGCTGCGCGGTGACGTCGTCCCCGATCGTCAGGTCGGGGAACGGGCCGCTGGTCGTGCTCGGCGAGGTCGAGCTGCCGTTGCCGAGCTGCCCCGGACAGACCACGAGCCAGCGATCGGAGTCGAGCGCCCGTCCCGGGCCGATCCAGGAATCGAGGGATGCCTCCGTCCCCGAGTACATGTGCGGGAACAGGACCGCGTTGTCCCGGGCCGGAGAGAGCGTTCCGTGCGTCCGGTACGCGAGGCTGGCACCCGCAAGCGTGCCGCCGAGCTCGAGGCGGAGATCCCCGAGCGCGAGGACGTGGTCTTCGGGCACGGCCTAGAGGCCGTGCCACTCGCGCATGTGCGAGCGAATGTGCGGCGGCAACGCATCCGGCGGGTAGTAGCGATCGTAGAAGTCGACGTCGAGGTGCGCGGCCTGGTACCAGACGGTCATGAGGAACGGGTCGATGGTCGCCGGGAAGCGCCCGTAGGTGTCCCAGATGTAGCGGCAGAGCGTCTTGGTCGCCTCGATCGCCTCCTCGGACGGGCGTGGGACCGCGCGGGCGATCTCCGCCGACCGCCAAGGGTGCTGCTGCGCCTCGGGCGCCGAGAAGATCCCGGTCGGCCCCCACCGGAGTCCGAGGACGAAATCGACCGCAGCGTCCATGTCCGGGTGGAAGGGCGGGCAGGCTCCCTCGAAGATGCCCTCGAGCCCGACCGGGATCTCCTCGCCGGCGCCGACGGGCGCGTCATCGGGAACACGATGGAATGTGAATCCCAGCGAGCCGCATGGGCCTTCACCGCCCATCCCCTGCCAGTGCTTCTCGCCGCCCATCGTGACCCGGCCCTTGCCGCCCGAGAAGGGGTGCCCGCCGATCCCGAGCGCCTGCGTCGCGGTCATGAGGTTCTGGATCACGAGACCTTCCTCGACGCCGTTCATGTCGACCATCTGCCAGCGCTCGAAATCCCAGAGGTCGACGGGGTGCTCCGAGCCGAGCAGCCCCGACTTCACGTAGGGGCGCAAGGGATCGTTGCCGAGCTGCTTGTCGACCACGTAGTAGCCGTGCGGGCGATCGAAGTAGAGAAGCATGGCCGAAATGCATTGCCGCGTCACGTCCGAGATCGGGATGAAGACGGTCGCTCCCTCGGTGTTCACGACCCACTCGTTGAACTTGAAGAGATTCGGCCGGCGGCGCGGGATCTCGAGGCGCCCGTCCTGGAGCTTCACCGCGCTGCGGTAGAGCTCGTGTCGCTCCTCGTGGGTCTGGAGCTCGAGGTACCGCTCGGGCTTCACGTCCCGCTGCGGCAGCACGAAGACGCCGTCGTCGTTCGTCCAGAAGAGCTCGGTGCCGTGGATGGCGAGCGGGCTCGGGAAGCTGCGGCCGGTGAAGGACGCGAGCTTGTCGGCGCTGGTCGTCTCACCGTCCTTGGTTCGGAACGGCCACTCCTCACGGACGACGCCCGTGACGCCCGTGGCGGCCGCGACGAGGATCGCCTCTTCCTCGAAGGCGAGGGGGACCGGCTCCTTGTCGGAGCGGTACGCGAGGGGCCCGGTCAACTCGGCGCCCAGAGCGAAGCGACGTGCTCGGCGTGTGAAGATCGCCTCGAGCGCGGGGAACGAGGAGGCTGCCTCGAGCGCCTCCGGACGGACGGACGGACGCGTCCTCGTTGTCGTCGCCATTCGCTTCCGATCTCCTTCCTTCGCTCGCCTTCAGGCTCGACTCTACAGCGCCGTTTCGACTACGTTCTCACGGATGCAGCCCATCCTCGTCATCGAGCAGGAGCACTCGCTGAGGGGCCTGGGGCTTCTCGGCGACCGGCTCGACGCCTCCGGCCTTCCCTACCGTCGGCTGCAGGGCTGGGACGAGCCGCTCGCAGACATCGAGGCAGGGGACTTCTCCGGGATCATCGCCATGGGAGGGAATGCGCACGCGTGGGAGGAGGGCGTTCCGCTCCTCGAGGCAGAGCGCGACTTGCTCCACGATGCCGTCGACGAAGGCGTGCCGGTACTCGGGATCTGTCTCGGCGGACAACTGCTGGCGCGGGCGCTCGGCGGCAACGTTCGCGAGGCCGAGCAGCCCGAGATCGGCTGGCTCGACATCGCTCCGACCGAGGACGCGGCCGCCGACCCGGTCCTCGGCCACCTGACCGCGCCGACCGGCGTCTACCAGTGGCATCACGACGTGATCGGGCTCCCGCCGGGCGCACGGCGGCTGGCGAGCAGCCCGCTCGCCGAGAACCAGGCGTTCCGCGCGGACGGCAAAGACGCCTGGGGCATCCAGTTCCATCCCGAGGTGGACGCCCAGCTCTGGGAAACGTGGATCTCGCGCCACCCGGAGGAGGTGCGTGAGGCCGGCGTCGACGTCGACAGGCTCCGCGCGAGCGTCAACCGCGGGATCGCGAAGTCGCTCCCGTTCCAGGTGCGCCTCTTCGACGCCTTCCTCGGCCTCGTGCGGGCTCCGTGACACGCGTAGCCGTCCTCGGCTGCGCGACCGGCATCGGCGCCGCCGGCGCGCGGCTCCTCGCCGCTCGTGGCGACGAGCTCGCGCTCGCGGACGTGAACGAGCCCGCGCTCCGAGCGCTGACGAACGAGCTGGGGGCAACGGCGACCGTCCTCGACGCCGCCGAGCCCGAGGCGGTCCGGGATTTCGTCGACGAGGCTGCGCATGCCCTCGGCGGCCTCGACGCCGCCTGGTCGAACGTCGGCGTCCAGATCGCGGCGACGGCCGAGACCGCAACCGTCGAGGAGCTCGACCGCTCCTGGGCGATCAACGTGCGCGCGCACGCCGTTCTGTGTGGGGCCGCCGTCCCGCACCTTCGCGCCGCCGGCGGTGGGCCGATCCTCGTCACCGCCTCGAACTCGGCCCTCCTCTCCGAGCCCGGAATGCTGCCGTATGCCGTCACGAAGGCCGCCGCCCTCGCACTCGCCCGGCAGATAGCTCGCGACTTCGCCGGCGACGGCATCCGCGTGAACGCTCTGTGCCCGGGCTGGGTCGACACGCCGTTCAACGAGCCTGCCTGGCGTGCCTACGGCGGTCGCAAGAGCTTCCTCGAATCCGTCCCAAAGCTCGTCCCGCTCGGGCGAATCTCGACGCCGGAGGAGATCGCGCGCCTCGCCTGCTTCCTGCTCTCGGAGGAGGCTGCCTACGTGACGGGCCACGCCTTCGTCGCCGACGGCGGGGAGCTACTCGTCGCCTAGGGCCCTGAGCTCGACCTCGACGAAGACGACCTCCGTGTCGCCCGCGTTCACGACATCGTGCTCGACCCCCGCTGCGCGGAAGTACGCCCGCCCCGGTTCGAGCTCGTTCTCCCGCGCCGTCTCGCCGTCCTCGAGGAGGAGCGTGCCTGCGGTCACCGGGACGACGACGTAGTCGAGCTCGTGGCGGTGCCAGCCGGTCGCCTGGCCCGGCGCGAAACGCCACTCGGTCACGCGAACGCGCTCGTTGTCGACCTGAACCGTGGCGGTCGCTTGCGGACGCGGCACGCGGGCGACTCTACACTTCGCCCGTGAGCGGATGGACGAGCCTCGGGCCGGTCGCCGGGCGCGCCGAGCTCGGCGCTGTCGTCGTCGACGGCCTCGAGATCGCGGTGGCGCGCCTCGACGACGGCGCCTGGTCCGCCTTCGACAATGACTGCACCCACGAGGAGTGCCCGCTCGCAGAGGGTGACCTCGAGGGCGACCGGATCGTTTGCTACTGCCATAGCTCGGCCTTCGACATTCGCAGCGGCGAGGTCCTCGAGGGGCCTGCCGAGGAAGCGTTGCGCATCTACGAGACGCGCGTGCAGGGCGACGAGCTCGAGGTGAGAATCGACTGATGGCCGTCGCTGCGGAACCGAACTTGGCCGACATCGACCTGACCGACCTGGATCGGTGGGCGCAAGGCGTCCCGCACGATTGGTTCGCGCTGCTCCGCCGCGACGCGCCCGTTTTCTGGCAGGACGAGGAGCGAGGACGGGGCTTCTGGTCACTAACGCGATACGACGACGTCCTCGCTGCCTCGAAGGACTGGCAGACGTTCTCGGCGGAGGTGGGCGGGACGTCGCTCATGGACCTCGCGCCGGAGCACGTCGAGTCGCGCAAGTCGATGCTCGACAGCGACCCGCCGGGCCACACACGGCTCCGCGCGATCGTCAACAAGGCCTTCACGCCGCGGGCCATCAGCGCGTACGAGGGTCGAATCCACAAGCTCTTCCGCGAAGTCCTGGACGAAGCGTTCGCCGAGCCCGAGCTCGATTTCGTCGACGCGGTCGCCGTCGAGCTGCCGATGCAAATCCTGTGCGAGCTCATGGGCGTGCCGCTCGAGGACCGCCGCTACCTCGTCGAGCTCGGCAACCGGATGCTCGGCAACACGGATCCCGACACGGCGGGCGAGAAGTTCGTAGCGGGCCAGGCCGACCTCTCGGCGTATGCGCACCTGCCCTTCTCGAGCCCCGCGGCGCCGGAGATGTTCGCGTACGCCAACGGTCTCGCCGAGGAGCGACGCCGCTCACCGCGCGACGACCTGACGACGAGGCTGATCCAGGCCGAGGACGACGGTGACCGCCTCTCGGAGCACGAGTTCGACCTCTTCTTCCTCCTGCTCGTCACCGCCGGGAACGAGACGACGCGCCATGCGATGTCGAACGGCCTGCTGGCGCTCTTGGAGCACCCCGAGCAGCGCGAGCGGCTGCTCGCCGAACCGGAGCTCATCCCCACGGCGGTCGAGGAGATCCTCCGCTGGACGCCGTCGCTGCTCCATTTCCGTCGCACCGCGACGCGGGACGTCGAACTCCAGGGGGAGCGCATCCGGGAGGGGGACAAGGTCGCGCTCTGGTACGTCTCCGGCAACCGGGACGAGCGCCAGTTCGCAGACCCGTTGCGGTTCGACGTCGGACGCGAGCCGAACCGCCACCTCGCCTTCGGCCTCGGCAGCCCGCACTACTGCCTCGGCGCGCACCTTGCTCGCCTGGAGCTTCGAATCTGGCTCGAGGAAATGATGCCGACCCTCGGCCGGATCGAGCTCGCCGGTCCGCCTCGGCGGCTCCGGTCGAACTTCTTTCACGGAGTCAAGAGCCTCCCGATCCGCCTTCGGTAGCGCGCCGCCGCCGGCCTCGCCTCCACACGACCACGGAGGCGACCGCGAGCACGAGGGTTCCTGCAGCGAGCCCGATGGAGAC
>JBBQXP010000132.1:0-6153 GCA_038209555.1 Gaiellales bacterium | reverse complement strand
GGAAGCTCAAGGCGGTCAACGACGGGTCGCTCGCGGCGTACGTAACCGTCCTTCCGCAGGACGGACGCTCCGAGGCACCGACGATTGGGACTGCGGTCCACATCGCCGTGGCCAAGCGGAACACGCTCAACTCGGGCGGCGTCCTGCCCCTAGCGGCGGGCTTGCCGGCGGCGCTCGCGGCCCTCGCGCTCGGCGCCCGGCTACGACAGAGAAGGCGCTGAGCGCCGAGCGAACCCCGTGAGTGCCGGCGTCAGCCGGAGCACGAGCAGGCCACCTCGAAGCGATTCAGCGGTGCCGTCGCGACCGACGCGTAGGCAGACGCCGCTCGGCAGATGCGTCCGAAGCGGACAGTACGGTCCGCGCGGTGCGCCTCATCGTCGCCCGCTGCGATGTCCGCTACACCGGCCGGCTCACGGCCGTCCTGCCGGAGTCGACGCGCGTCGTGATGCTGAAATCCGACGGGTCGGTGCTCGTCCACGCGGACACCGGCGGGTACAAACCGCTGAACTGGATGACTCCGCCGACGGTGATCGAGCAGGAAGGAGATCCGCTAGAGCGCCTCGTGGTGCGCAAGCGGGCGGGCAGGGCGGAGGACCAGCTCGAGATCCGCGTGTCCGAGGTCCTGAGCGACGTGTCGCACGAGATGGGCGAGGCCGCAGCGCTCGAGAAGGACGGCGTCGAGCGCCACCTCCAGGAGGAGCTCGCGGAGCGGCCGGCTGCGCTCGGGGAAGGGATTCGGCTCGTTCGCCGGGAGTGGCCGACGGACATCGGCCCCGTCGACCTCATGTGCCGCGACGGCGAAGGGGACTGGCTCGCAGTCGAGGTGAAGCGCATGGGGACGATCGAGGCGGTCGAGCAGCTCTGCCGCTACCTGGAGCGAATCCGGCTCGACCCGGCGACCGCAGGCTGCCGCGGCCTCCTGGTCGCAGAGCGGTTCCGCCCGCAGGCAGTCACGCTTGCGGAAGCGCGCGAGATTCGCTGCGCCGAGGTCGACCTCGAGCTGCTGCGGGGCGCGAGCCCGAGCTCACGCTCTTCGCCCCCTAGGTTAGCCTCCGCACGCCGTGCAGATCCGCTGCGAATGGGTGCCCGCGGGCGATCCGCTCTACGCGGCCTACCACGACGAGGAGTGGGGCGTCCCCTCACACGAGGACAGCCACCTTTACGAGCTGCTGACGCTGGAGGGCGCGCAAGCGGGCCTTTCCTGGGCGATGATCCTGCGGAAGCGAGAGGGCTACCGCAGCGCCTTCGCAGGCTTTGACGCCGCCGAGGTCGCGCGCCTCGGTCCGGCCGATGTCGAGCGGCTACTCCGCGACCCGGGCATCGTCCGCAACCGGCTCAAGGTCGAGTCGGCGATCGCCAACGCCCGCTGCGTCCTCGCCGTTCAGGAGGAGCTCGGGAGCTTGGACGCCTACCTCTGGGAGTTCGTGGGAGGCGAGCCTCTCATCGGGCGCTGGCGCACGCTTGGCGAGATACCGGCGGAGACGGCCGAGTCGCGCGCGATGAGCCGCGACCTGAAGCGGCGCGGCTTCCGCTTTGTCGGCCCGACGGTCTGCTACGCGTTCATGCAGGCCACGGGCCTCGTGAACGACCACGTCGTCTCCTGCTTCCGGTTCGGAGAGTCGGGCGGACGGCCGAACCGGTGAGCCGGCAGGACAGGCGCGAGGCCGAGCGCCTCGCACCGGCCCTCTGCGGAGGATCTCGCTCGAGAGTTAGCCAGGGCCTCCGGGCTCTCGACTGCTCGCTCCGGCGAAGCTCTGCGGGCCGGGGCGTCGAACGGCGAACAGGCCTTCGCGGCGGGCCGCTCCGATTACCCCGGCGTAGCGGGCCAGCCGCCGGCCTTGATAACGCGCGACGGCCAGAGCGTGCTCGTCAGGTCCTGTGACGGTATGCCCGGCGACGAACGAGCTTCCGTACGGGTTGCCTCCTGCCGCGAACACCTCTTGGACCGTGTAGCCCAGGGGAAGGATGACAGCGCCCCAGTGGTACATCGTGTTGTTCAAAGCGAGGATCGTCGTCTCTTGGCCGCCGTGGGCCGTTTGGGAGGACGTGAAAGCGGTGGCGACCTTGTCGGCGAGCTTCCCGTCCTGCCACAGTCGACCTGCTTGATCGATGAACTGTTTCAGCTGCGCGGCGACGTTTCCGAAACGCGTGGGGGTTCCGAACGCGACACCGTCTGCCCACTCCAGGTCTTCGGCGACGGGCGCATCGTCCACCCGTGACCGGTGCAGGCCCCAGTACTGATTCTGGGAGATCATGAGCTCGGAAGCGAGCTCCTCGACGTGACGAACACGAACTTCTGCGCCTGCCTCCTCGGCACCTTCGCCGAGCACCTGTGCCAATGCATGAACATTCCCCGTGGCGCTGTAATAGATGACCGCGACGCGCGGTCTCACCGCGTCGCGACCGAACGCTCTGGACGGCGGTTCCGGGGCGTGGACTTGGGAACGGAACCCGAGTCTGCCACGCTAAGCCGGTGGGTTAGCTTCGTCCAAGACTCCGCGATCGAAGCGTCGGGAGGAATCAAATTTCCTTCGGCGGCCGGTCTCTGAACGTCTCGCCTTCGAACCCGGTGGGATTGAGACCGAAGCGCTCGAACAACTCGACGTCTTGAACCGTATGAATGCGGTCGGGAAGCTCCCGGTCGGCGCGGACGGCGTCTTCGTGGCGACCGAGCTCGCGGAGGTGCCGAACGATCGTCGCCTTCTCGATGTGCACGAAAAGGACTTTAGCGCTCGATCCCCGCCTTGCGATACCGGCCAGCCGTTCGAAGTCTCAAATGATGCGCCCAAGCTTGCGGGCACCTTCGTCACCGCACGGGTTGTCGCACATGAACGGGTCATGGTCGCAGCAGGATCAAGGACTTAGAAGCGTCAGGCGCTTACGAGTTCAGCGAGCTTCGTGACCGTCTTCCAGTTCCGGGTGGTCGCCGGGACGCCCAGTTGCTTCTCGAAATAGGCATTGGTGAGCTTCGACCTGCCATAGCCGTTTGGGCAGTGCAGGTAGATCTCTTGTCCGACGACCTGGAACTCGTCGGGCTGGGCGCGTTCGGGATCGAGCTCGCGTACGCGGGCGAGGTCGGGCTTCGCAGCCAGGAACGTGACGTGGAGTTTCGTCGACTCTTTCCCGCCGTTGGCGTACGGATTGCCGGCGAGCAGTTTGGCCAGCTGCGGCCGCGTGCGTAGCAGAACGGTCACCCTGAGACCAAGGTCTCGGTGGATTCGCTTCTCGATGGTTTCGGTCAGCTTCCCGCGGCCGTCGGCACTCTTGAAGATGACGTTGCCGCTTTGCACATGCGTCGTGACGTCTTCGGCTCCAAGGCTGGCGAAAAGGGCTCGTAGGTCGACCATCGACACCCTGTTGTGGCCGCCGAGGTTGATCCCGCGTAACAGCGCGACGTACCTCTTCCGGCTGCTTCCTGCTCCCTTCTTGCGCGGCATTCGCGACGACGATCGTAGCGCCCCAGTCGCCGTCAGTACATGAGGCCGGCGAGGTGGCAACGGTTCAGGGACCTCCTCGGTCCTCGCCTCGGCGTGTAATTCCCACTACGGCCCCAGAACACCCTCCGAGCGCTGGTCCCAGTTGTCGCGTGTAGCGCCCACGCTGTGGCCAAGCTGACGCTCGAGGAAATGTGGAAACGCATGTTGAGCGGAGACCTTCCTCGCCTCCAGCGCATGCGGAGAATCCGGGGGATGCTGCCATCGCCGCCGCGCTGCAAGCTCTGCAATGCCCCTTTCGCCGGGCCCGGCGGCGTCCTGATGCAGGCTATCGCCTACGGCCCCTCGCCACTGAACCGACGGCTCTGCAAGTGGTGCATACGCGCCGTTCACAAGAGCCCCGGGGGCGCTGAGATCGAGATCTCGGTGCTGTTTGTGGACGTCCGTGGATCGACGGCAATCGCCGAGCGCATGCTGCCGGAGGAGTTCTCGCGTTTGATGGCGCGTTTCTACGGGGCGGCGGCGGGGGTCATCGATGAGAGGGATGGCATCGTCGACAAGTTCCTGGGCGACGGAGCAGTCGCGCTCTTCATCCCCGGCTTCGCCGGGAGCGACCATGCGGCAGACGCGATTGCGGCCGCGCGAGGATTACTCGAGCAGACCGGTAACGACGGGCCGGAGCCGTGGATTCCGATCGGCGTCGGGGTCCACGCCGGGAGGTCCTTCGTGGGCACCGTCGGGGAAGGCGATGCCAGAGACTTCACGGCTTTGGGCGACGCGGTCAATACGGCCGCGCGTCTTACGGGTCTCGCCTAGGCGGGCGAGATCCTGATCACCGCCGAGGCGGCCACCGCGGGCGGCTTCGAGACGACGGGGCTCGAACGGCGGACGCTGGAGTTACGCGGACGGGAACAGAGTGTCGACGCCTGGGTGGCTACGGCTCGGAGATGAGCGCACTACCTGACGCTGACGTACTTGGTGGAACGGGCTTCGGCCTCGCCTATCGCGGCGACGCGGCCGCCAAGTAGTGGCTCCCGGGGGCTATGGGTGTTTGTGTTCCGGCTGCACGGGCATAGGGTCGTCCAAGGGAGAAGCCAACCGAAGGTGGGGAGTTATGCGCCGGGAACGGCTGCGCTGGACGGTCGTCTTCCTGACGATCGCAGCGGCCCTTCTGTCCGTCGCGAGTGCTTCTGCGGACGTCGGATCGGGTTCTGGCCCGCCCACCTCGATCGGGACCGGCGGCGCGGCCGCGAGCGTCGAGGAGATCGCCACTCAGGCTGCGATCGACACGCTGAAGGAGGGCGGTAACGCCGTGGATGCGGCGGTCGCCGCGGCTGGCGTCCTTGGCGTGACCGAGCCGTTCTCGTGCGGCATCGGCGGCGGCGGCTTCATGGTCGTCCGCACCGCCGGGGGTCTTGTGAGCACGATCGACGGCCGCGAGACCGCGCCCAGGGCGATGACGCCTACCTCGTTCTGGGTGGGTAGCCCGCGCGCACCGCTGCCGTTCAACGATGCGCGCTTCAGCGGCCTCTCGGTGGGCGTTCCTGGCACCGTAGCCACATGGGCGGAAGCGCTCGAGAGGTACGGGACGATGACGCTCGCGCGGGCCCTGCAGCCGGGCGTCCATGTCGCGAGCCACGGCTTCGTTGTCGACCAGACCTTCTTCGACCAGACGCAGCAGAACGTCGACTACTTCGACGACGTGCCGGCGACCATGGCGCTGTTCCTCGATTCCGACGGCACCCCGCGCGACGTCGGCAGCGTCTTCACCAACCCGGAGCTCGCGGCGACGTATGAACGGATCGCGCACCTCGGGCCGAAAGGCTTCTACCGTGGGGCGGTGGCGGACGCGATTGTCAACACCGTTCAGGATCCGGTCATCTCGTCCACCGCGAACCACACGTGGCGGCCCGGCGTGATGGAGATGCGAGACCTGCGGGCGTACGTCGCGCCAAAGCGTGCGCCGACGCACGTCAACTACCGCGGCCTCGACGTGTACTCGATGGGCCCGCCGTCGAGCGGCGGTTCGACGGTCGGCGAGGCGCTGAACATCCTCGAGGGCTACCCGCTCTCGGCGATGCCGCGAGTCGATGCACTGCACTACTACCTCGAGGCGTCGCGCTATTCGTTCGCCGACCGCAACGCCTACCTTGCCGATCCGGACTACTTCGATGTGCCTTTGACCGGGCTTCTTTCGAAGGACTACGCGGATACGCGCCGCGCGCTGATCACCACGACCGCGGCGCCGGCGGCCGTTCCGCCCGGGGACCCGTACTCCTTCAACATGGGCGTAGCGGCTGCGACCGCGTTGAATTCCGAGACGACGACACACCTGACGACGTCGGACAAGTGGGGCAACGTCGTGTCGTACACGTTCACGATCGAGTCGACCGGCGGCTCAGGCCTCATCGTGCCCGGCTTCGGGTTCCTGCTCAACAACGAGCTAACCGACTTCAACTTTGACTCGATCACGCACCCGAACCGCGTCGAGGGCGGGAAGCGTCCCCGCAGCTCGATGTCGCCGACAATCGTCCTCGACCACGGCATGCCGTTCCTTGCGCTCGGCTCGCCGGGAGGCTCGACGATCATCACGACTGTCCTCCAGATTCTCGTCGACCGGCTCGACCAAGGAATGACGCTGCCGCAGGCGGTTCTCGATCCGCGCGCGAGCCAGCGAAACGGCGTCAACACGAGTGCCGAGCCCGCGTTCCTGGCGAGC
>JBBQXP010000131.1:0-6217 GCA_038209555.1 Gaiellales bacterium | reverse complement strand
CGGAGCTCACCGTGCGGATGCAGCGTGAGCCGAGCGACCTGCCCGGCGGGACAGGTGACCGTCCGGGCGTCGAGATCGATCGTGAAGTCGTCCTTGGTGAAGTGGCCCGGGACCCCGTTCGCGGGCTGGACCTTGATCCGGCTCGTCGCCCCGGCCTCGTCGAGGGCGGCGAGGACCGAACCCGCGCCGTACGCCGAGTCGCCGTACACGACGGGTGGATCGGCAGGTGCGGCCTCCGCGAGCTCGGTCCCGAGCAGCCCCAGTGCGACCGAGGCGTCGCCGGCGTTGCCCGCTGTGACGGCGGTGGCTGTGACGAGTTCATGGTCGGGGTCGAGCGCGACGTGGCCCTTGTAGCCGTCGAACGAGCGGGCCTGCGTCTTGTGGCCGTGGCGGGTGTCGGGGTCGACCGTGCTGATCACCCGGTTCGCTGCGACCCGCCGCGCGATCCGGATCCGGCCATCTGGCCCCGGCTCGAGGTCCTGGCCGAGCACGGTCGCGAGGAGGGTCGCGGCCTCAGCGAGCGCTGGCGTGAGCGGCTCGCCCTCGAGCGCCGCGAGGACCGCCTCGCCGTCGCGGGCGAGGGCGTCGACGAGGGCGGCCCGGGCGTCGGCGTCGTCCCAGTCGGCGGCGGGCTTGCCGCCCGTGCGGTAGTCGTCGTCGCGGCGCAGGACCGAGCGCAGCCGGGGCTCCCGGTCACCCGCAACCGCAAGCGCGCCGCGGATCGCGGACCGCACCAGGCTGACCGTGTCCATGGTGGCGACCGCGTCGTACAGGGGGGTCGAGTCGAGCACCCGGCGGACACCGACCAGGCCCGCCGCCTTCGCGACCTCGAGCGTGCGCTCGAAGATCCGGTCGGGACGGTCGGAGCGGGCGAGCCTCGCGCGCATGTCGACGAGCACCGTGTGGGCGAAGCCCGGGGCATCGAACGGCAGGCCGCCACAGGCGTACTTCCAGCGGGCATCGAACGTGAACCGCTCGACCGCCTCGCGGTCGGACAGGCCCTCAAGGCGCTGGAGGACCATCACGACCGCGACCACGAGGGGCGCCACCGAGCGCCGCCCGACCCCGGCCGCGAACAGGTCGAGAAACAGCTCGTCGGGGAAGAGCGCGTGGCACTCCCGCTTGAGGAGGGCATGGATCGAGTCCGCTCGGACCAGCGGCTCGACGAACGAGCTGGTGTCGCGGAAGAGGTCTGCCTGGCGGGGTGCGGATCCCTGCGACATCGGCTGCACTCCTGCGATCCGGGCCCGCCCCGGTCGACCAGCGGGCTGCTCGAGGAGGATCGTAGCTGCGCCCGCGCTCTCCCGTCAGCCCGTCAGAACGCGCGTTTCACACCAGCCACCTAGGGACACCAACCCTGCCGGCGCGCTGGCCATGGGCGATCAGCTGGGCCACCGCCCTCGCCAGGCTCCGGGCGATCCCGCTGCTCGCCTGACGGCCCGCGTCCCGCTGCTGCTCGCAGGGCCGGCGTCAGCGTGCCCGGCAACCGCCGTCCGTCGCGATCCGCCCGCCGGATCGGCTGTCGCGGCCCGTGGGGGTCGAAAACTCAGATTCGATCACGCCGCGGCTCCGTGGTACTCGTGAATGGGGCCGCCGAGCAGGTCCCGCCGGCGAACATCTGGAGGGCTCACAGGTGTCGGGTCCCCGGCTTCGGCCAGCGGTGGCGCGAGGCCGAGGGCGCGATGGAGCCGCCCCCGGTTGTAGTGCTCGGCATACGTCCGGAGTGTTCGATCAAGCTGCCGCCGACCAAGGATCAGCGTCCAGTCGAGGCACTCGGCCCGGATCGTCGCGATGACGCGCTCAGCGTAGGCATTAGCGTTCGGCGCCCGGATCGGCGTCAGGATAACCGTCGCCCCCTCCGAGCGGACGACGGCGTCGAAGGACCGGCTGAACTTCGTGTCCCGGTCGCGGATGAGGAACCGGATCGCGGTTGACCGGTCGTCGAGGTCCAGGGCCAGGTTGCGGGCCTGCTGGGTGACCCAGGCCGAGTCGGGGTGGGCGGTGGAGGGGCTGAGGTGGATCCGCCGGCTGCCGAGCTCGATGAACACGAGGACGTAGAGCGTCCGGAGCCAGGCTGTCTCGACGGTGAAGAAGTCACAGGCGATGATCCCATCCGCTTGGGCCCGGAGGAACTCCGTCCAGCCCGGTCCGGTCCGCCGCGGGACGGGACCGAGTCGCGCAGTCCGGAGTACGGTCCGGATCGTCGTCGCGCCCACTCGGATGCCGAGCTTGCGGAGCTCGCCTCCGATCCGCACGCAACCCCAGCGGGGGTTCTCCTGCGCCAGCCGACAGATGAGGTCCCGAACGTTCGGATCGATCGGCGGCCGTCCGGGCCGGCCGACCCTTCCGTACGTCCACTTCCGCTTCACGAGTTCGCGATGCCACCGGAGAAGGGTCGCCGGAGTGACGAGGAAGGCCACCCAGCGGTCGCGCGGGATCACCCGACTGGCCGCGGCGAGCAGGATCCGATCGATGACCCGGAGCTTCGGTGGGCCCGACGTTCGCTGGAGGACCCGGAGCTGATGGCGAAGGACGAGGATCTCGAGGTCCTTGGACCCGTCGTCTCGGCCGCCGGCGACGAAAAGACGGGCGAGCACCCGGACGACGAGGTAGAGGAGGGACAGCATCGGCGGATCGTACCGGGGGCTGTCCGATCGCGAATCGGGGTTTTTGACCCCCACGCCACCCTCGTGGGGCGCGCCGTATCCCTCAGCAGTCCAGCGCGGTGCGGAGAGACACCAATCGTGACGCCCGAGCTGTCTCAACAGACCTCGAGGATCTTCAATGTGAGCCTCCAAGCCGATCCCAACCCAACCGGTATCGCGTGACTGACGACCCGGCCGTTCCGCCTCGAGTGAGTTGTGCTGTGTGCTTTGACGCTCGGGGCAAGGTCGTGTGCTCCTCCAGATGCGATCACGAGCCGTGCCACAGCGGTTGGCCGAGCCCGCCCCGACCGGACGGGCGCGTGTACTGCTGTGGAACCCTCGGCTGGGTCTACCCGGGCGAGGCGTTCGACCATTCCTGGGCGAGCCCGGGCGATGGCTAACCTCACCGAGGCGTTCGATGAGTCCCTGGAACCTGGGCGACGGGCATTGAGGGACATGACCGACGGCATCTCAGCAGGCGGCTCGGCGCGATGCGCGGCCCCGATGTCGTCGATCCGCTCGTGCGTAGGCTGATCGAGTTGACCGGGCCTAAGCAGGTCGACCGGCCACGGACGCCTGCCAATCCCGGTGTGGCGCCGCTCAGGGCGCCGCCAGCGCGTCGCCAAGAAGGCGGATAGCGACCGCGACCGACGCGTCATCACTGGCGACCAGCACGATCCCGTAGAAATTGTCGCGCGCCGTTGCGACTCCATAAGTGTCATGGGTTGCGTTCAGGCGGTACTCGATGCGGATCTCGCCTGGCCTCGGATGGGCGTAAGCGACAACCTGTGAGAACTTCGGGTGTCGGACCTGGAAATACCAGGGATCGCCCTTGCTCTGCTGCGGCCGAAGGACCGCGCCGTCGAGACCGAGCGTGCCCGCCGCGAACCGGAGGGCGATTTCGGGTGACGGCGCCGCCCGGTGGTCGATCAGTCGGAGAATCTGACCCGGGAGCTGATCCGCGCTCTCAATGCCGAGGTTCATCAGCTCTGCCCGGCGTTCCTCGAACGACGGCGGTGCCCAGTCCGCCGGTACCAGACTCCGGATCGCATCGAGCAGCGGTTCAGTGTCCCTGGCGAGGAGGACGCCGGCCTCTTCGGACGACCCGAGAGCGGCTTGGGCTCCTTCGAGCATCACGCCCGGGATCCACTTGGCAAACGCGGTCGGCGACTTCCAGATGCGGAACGACCCGCTCTCCTCCCACTGGAGCCACACTGTGAACAGGTACATCCGCTTGTCAGCCGGCGGGCTGACCATGACGCTGTAGCGGTCGGGCCGCGGAAACAGGCCAAGCTCACGAGTGACCTGGATGATGCGACGCAACTCCTTGCCGACCCCTACTTCGTCAGCGATTGTGAGGGGCGGGGCGAACGCCGACGGGTTCTCGGGATCGGGAGGGCCAGCAGGTCGCGCCCAATCGCTGCCGGCCGAGGCTTCCGGCGCGGGTTGATCCGACGGCACATCGCTATCGTTGGGCCTCGGCCACACCGCCACAGCAGCGTCGGCGAGCCGCTCGGAACGGGCCGCGATCGCCGACTCATCCCAGCGCTCCGCGTTGCGAATGTCGGTCGAGATCCGCATCACGCTGTGCTCGCGAAGGGCCGCCTGCTTATCTGACCACGGCGCGTTGGACATCTTCGGATTCAGCCGCCCGGTCACAAGCGTCAGGTTGCCGAGCCGGTGCTTGGCGACGTCGCGTTCGAGCCGACCCTGGAACGGATCCACGCCGTCCGAGAGTGGCCAGTGGGTCGACCACTCCTGGGGAAGCACGTGCTCGATCGTGAGGTCGTTCGGGAGCACCACCCTCTCGGTGAGCCCGCTGTACAGACCCGCCTCCAGGGCCTCGAGCACCATGCGCAGCCTGCTCCGCGGAAACACTGTGTACGCCGGCAATGTCCGCAACGACGAACGAACCCCCGCGGCAGTCGGCCAGTATTGGCTCTCTCCTGTTAGCCCGGCCAGATAGTCGACGACGTCAGCCCCGGTGGGCCGCGTGCCCCGAGCACGCGAATTGTCCCGGACGGAACCTGTCAAGCCGGGTGAGACACCGAACGCATCGGTTTACTGAGTCGGCACCTCCGTCTTCGGCGGCGGGTTGATCCAGACGGCAGTCGGCAGATCGGGTGGCCGCGGTGCGCGACGGACGAAGCGCTCGGGATGCGCCGCGTAGGCCTCGCTGAGGGTGATCGCCCGGGCGGCCTGGACCTCCGGCGCCAGGCCGGCATGGACGATCGCCGGCGTCATGAGCCCGATGCCCGAGTGGCGATGCTCGGTGTTGTACCAGGGGAAGAACCGCTGGCAGAAGGCCCGCGCGTCCTCGATCGAGCCGAACCGATCCGGGAAGCCGGGCCGGTACTTGAGGGTCTTGAAGTGGGCCTCGGAGTACGGATTGTCGTTGCTCGTGTGCGGTCGGCTGTGGCTCTTGACGATGCCGAGGTCGGCCAGCAGGAGCGCGACCGGCTTGGAGTTCATCGAGCTGCCCCGGTCGGCGTGGAGCGTGAGCGTGTCCCTGGTGACGCGCTCCTTGGCCACCGTGTCGGCGATGAGCCGCTCGGCGAGGGCGGCGCTCTCGCGGGTGGCCACCATCCAGCCCGGGACGTAGCGGGAGAAGACGTCGAGGATGACGTACAGATAGAACCAGGTCCACTTGGCGGGACCCTTCAACTTGGTGATGTCCCACGACCACAGCTCGTTGGGTGCGGTGGCCAGGAGCTCCGGCGCCGCATAGGCCGGATGGCGTCGCTGGGCCCGCCGCTCGCGGACCTCGGCGTGGCCAGCGAGGATCCGGTACATCGTCCGCTCCGAGGCGAGGTACCGGCCCTCGTCGAGGAGGGTCGCGTAGACGGCCGCCGGGGAGGCGTCGACGAAGCGCTCGGCATGGAGCTGCGCGAGGACCGCCGACCGCTCTTCGTCGGTGAGGGCCAGCGGCGAGCCTCGTCGCGGGCGACGGGTCGCTGGCGGCTTGGGCGATCGGTGGCGATAGGCCGTCGCCCGCGAGACCCCGAGCGCCCGGCAGGCCTGGGCCAGGCCGATCTCGGGGGCGACCGCGAAGGCCGTCTCCATCAGGACCCGCTCTCGTCGTCGTCGCTGCGCTGGGCGAGCGGGATCCCCAGGAGCTCGGAGACTTTTCCCTGGATCTCGATGATCCGTTCGGCGGCCGTCAGGCGCTGGCTGAGCCGGGCATTCCTCCGACGCAGCTGCTCGTTCTCGGCGGCCAGGGGATGCGGCTTCGGCCGGCCGCGTGGACGGGCCAGGCTCGACAGCGCGCCGAGGCGATACTGCCGACGCCAGTCGACGAGGTGGCTGCTGTACAGGCCCTCGCGCCGCAGGAGCGCGCCGACCTGCCCGGGCTCGATCGCCGCGTTCGCCTCCTCGACGACGCGCAGCTTGTACTCGGCCGTGAACCGCCGGCGGACAGGCCGCTCGGGAACCTCCGGGTCGGGCATGGGGCCAGCATGGCCCAGCGTCCGCCGTGGTGCCAAGGGTTCGATCATCGCGGTGATCCTCTCTCCGCCCTCGCTGGTCAGCTAATGCTGGAGCTGGCGCGTCTCACCCGATTCTGGCAGAGAGGG
>JBBQXP010000130.1:0-6508 GCA_038209555.1 Gaiellales bacterium | reverse complement strand
TTCTCGACCGTCTCGACGCGCCCTGACGCAATTAGGTCAGGCGCTGCACGGCCGAGTATCTCTGCCATCGTTTGCGTCTCGTTGGCCTCGAAGGCGGCAGTGAGCGCGTCTTCCCAACGCCCTCGGTCGAGGGCGGCTTCGATTACCGCCTGCTGCAAGCGGTGCCTCTCCGCAGGATGCTGGGCTCCGACGTAGCCTTGGAAGAAGTCCCGCATCAGAGGATGAAGCCGCACCGCGTCCTCTGGGATTCGCTGAACCAGACCGTCGTCGGAGAGGTGCTGAAGCGCTTCCTCGCTCAACAGTGAGGGAACGAGACTTCGAAGCATTTCGATGGGAGTGCTGGGCAGGATTGACGCGGCCATCAGGATCTGGCGGATCTCAGGAGCCTCCCGTTTAAGAACCTCCTCGGCGAAATAGCGGAACAGGGCGTCGGATAGGCGCTCGGACGGGATCTCGCGTGTCGCGGACAGCGCAGCCAGGCCGATCACCGCCGGCCAGCCTTCTGCACCCTTCACCAAGGCTTCGACGGAGCCGTCTGATTCGGTACCAAGCACCAAACTGGCCTCCTCCTGTGTCATCGCAAGCTCGGCACGTGTCACCTCGGTGATTTCCCCGTAGAGAACGCGGCGCGCTGATGCCCATCTCGGGCGTCGCCGACTGGTCACGATGAGTCGGATAGGCGAAAGCGTCAGCAGCCAGTCGACAAACTCTTCGACGGCGGCCGATTCGCTGACAAGCTGGTAGTCATCGAGGACGAGCCAGGCGTCCTCTGGCCAGTCCACCAGCTTCTCGGCAAGGAGCTCCGCAAGGAGACGGGCGAGCTTCTCCGGCTGCTCGGCCACCCGAACTCGCTGGTGTAACGTCGTTGCTGCGTCAGGTGCGATCGCCTCGACGGCCTCGGCGACGCCCACTGAGAACGCAGCGAGATCGTCCGATGATTCCGTTGCGCGATACCACGCAACCGACTCATGCCTCTCGACCCACTCGGTTACTAGGCTGGTCTTGCCGTAGCCGGCTGGTGCGACGATGAGGATTGCCTGCGCTGCGCTTTCGTCCAGTAGCGCGGTCAACCTCTTCCGTCGCACATGCCGACGGAAGAGTGGTGTCGGTGCTCGTTTTCCCTTCGGCTCCATTTGCGCCCTCCAAGGGCTAGCCGAGGTTAACGGGAAGCACCGCGAATTCCTATCGCTCGAAAGAGGATGTCCGCGCCCGCAACTTCTGTCACGGGCGCGGGTGCCGTCATCCCCCGAAGCCGGTCACGCCGGAATGCGGGAGTCGCCGCGCGCACCGGCGTCCAACTCCAGGCTCGTGGGTTCGTGAGGGTCTTCGCCGGTGAGCTCGCGAAACGCCGCAGGGATTTGGCGGCGGCGTCCGACGGAGAGCTTCATCCGCAGCACGTCGGCGTGAGCCTTCGCCGTTCGCGGCGAGATCCCGAGTCGATCGGCGATCTCGACATTCGAGCAGCCCTGCGCCAGGAGGTGCACGACCTGCCGCTGCCGAACCGTGAATCGTGTCTCGCGATCAAGCCTGAGCATGGATCACATACTCGTGTGTGTAGAGAGGCCCCGCAATTGGCCGTCGGACGTATCTTCGTGGCTACACCCTTGGATGTAGGAGAGCTCCGCGATCCGCAAACAGGTGTTCCACCAATCCCTCCTGGCGGTAGGCTCGGCGAGTGCGTTTGGACATCGTTCCCGAGCCCTCCCGCGAGGAGCGGGAGGCCATCACCGCGGCGCTGGAGAAGGCGCGATCCCAGTCCGACCATCGCGACGAATGGTGGCGTGTCGGGGTGGCCGAAAACCTAGAGGAGGGTGCGGCGGAGGGCGTCTCGCCAGCCGGCGAGTAGACGCTCCGCTTCGTCTTCCGGAAGCTCCGGCTCGTACCGCCGCTCGATCCGGCCCAGGGCGGCGATCTCGGCAGGTGTCTTCCAGACTCCGACGCCGAGGCCGGCGAGCGCGGCTGCGCCGAGAGCGGTGCTCTCCCGCTCGGCCGGCACCTCGACCGGGATCCGGGCGAGGTCGGCCTGGAGCTGCATGAGGAAGGCGTTCTCGCTCATGCCGCCGTCGGCGCGGAGCAGCTCGACCCTGGGCGGCATCGCGTCGAGCACGTCCGTCGTCTGGAAGGCAGCCGCCTCCAGCGCGGCGCGGACGAGGTGCGCGCGCTCCGTGCCGCGGGTCAGGCCCGTGATGAGGCCATGGGCCTCCGGCGTCCAGTGTGGCGAGCCGAGTCCCGTCAGCGCCGGCACGAAGTAGACGCCGTCGTTTCCCTCGAGCGATCGGGCAAGCCGCTCGCTCTCGGCCGCGTCGCCGAGGAGCCCGAGGCCGTCGCGTAGCCATTGGATCGCCGCGCCGGTGACGAAGATCGAGCCCTCCAGGGCGTAGACGGCCTGCTCTCCGTCCAGCCGCCACGCCGCAGTTCTCAGGAGGCCTTCGGGTGCCCGCCCTGCGTCGCCGCCGGCGTTGGCGAGGACAAAGCTGCCGGTTCCGTACGTCGCCTTCGCCTGCCCGGGCTCGTAGCATCCCTGGCCGAAGAGCGCCGCCTGCTGGTCCCCGGCGATCCCGGTGATCGGGACCCTCGCGCCGAGGAAGTCGGCCTCGGCGATCGGGCCGCTCGAGTCGACGACCCTCGGCATGATCTCGCGCGGCACCCCGAAGAGCTCGAGCAGCTCGTCATCCCACTCCAGGCTCTCGAGCCCGAAAAGCATCGTGCGCGAGGCGTTCGAGACGTCGGTGGTGTGAACCGCACCGCCGGTCAGCTGCCAGACGAGCCAGGCGTCGACGGTGCCAAAGGCGAGCTCGGCCGGGTCTCTGCCCGTCTCGTTGAGGAGCCACTCGAGCTTCGTCGCCGAGAAATAGGGATCCGGGACGAGGCCGGTGCGCTTGCGGACGAGGTCTCTCGGGAGCTCCCGGCAGCGCTCGGCAGTCCGCCGGTCCTGCCAGACGATCGCGCGGTGCACCGAGCGGCCTGTCGAGCGCTGCCATAGCACTGTGGTCTCGCGCTGGTTCGTGATCCCGATCGCGGCGAGATCTCCGGCCCGCACGCCCGCGTCGCCAATTGCGGCCTCGGCGGCGGCGAGCACGGACGCCCAGATCTCCTCCGGATCATGCTCGACCCAGCCCGGGCGGGGAAAGTGCTGCCGCACCTCCGCGTAGCCGCGTCCGCGGCGTCGGAGCTCCGCGTCGAAGACGATACATGTCGTCCCAGTCGTCCCCTGGTCGATCGCAAGGACGAGTGCGTCGGGCACGGCGCGATGCTACTCGGGAGGGCGGCGCGGCCGGTTGCGAGCGGACGAGCCGCCCCCGCTGGACGGGTGCGCCCTATTCACCTCGCGCTACTACAAGCCTCTAGGAGGCGGGAGCGCGGCCGCCGCGGAGGATGCTCGGCGCCACACGGGCGTAGTCGAGGCCGGAGAGCCAGGTGAGCGCGACTGCGAGGAGGAGCGCCCACCAGGCGATGTCGTCCGAGATGGCCCCGCCCGCCGCGAGTCCGGCCAGGGTCGCCGCCACGGCCTGCGAGGTCGTCTTCACCTTGGCGAGGTCGCGCGCGCTCATGACCACGCCGCGTTCGAGCGCCGCCAGGCGGAGTCCCGAGACCAGGAACTCCCGCGCGACGATAGCCGCCACCATCCAGGCCGGGAGCACGCGGCCCACGAGCATGATCAGGGTCGCCAGGATGAGGATCTTGTCCGCGATCGGATCGAGCAGGCGGCCGAGGTTCGACGTCTGCTCGCTCCGGCGCGCCCACCAGCCGTCGACGTAATCCGTCGCCATCGCGAGGGCGAAGACCACGGTCGCGTAGTAATCGTGGTTCGGGAAGTTCCAGGCAAACAGGACCACGACCACCGGCACGGCGACTGCGCGGCCCAGGGTTAGCTGGTCGGCGAAGCCCACTGACGGACAGAATACGGGGCGATGAACGTCGAGGCCCCGCCCTTCCGGAAGGTGCTCGTCGCCAACCGGGGCGAGATCGCCATCCGTATCTTCAGGACGCTCCGGGAGCTCGGGATCGAGTCGGTTGCGGTCTACTCGGAGGCAGATCGGGCCAGCCTGCACGTCACGCAGGCCGATGAGGCCTATCTCCTCGGAGCCGGGCCGCCGGCTGAGAGTTACTTGAACGTCGAGCGCATCGTAGAGACGGCCCGCCGGGCGGGCGCCGACGCACTTCACCCCGGGTACGGCTTCCTGGCGGAGAAGGCTGAGCTCGCGCGCGCGTGCATTGAGGCCGGCATCGTCTGGATCGGGCCGCCGCCGGAGGCGATCGAGCTCATGGGCTCGAAGGTCGAGGCGCGCCGGCGCATGGCAGCGGCGGGCGTTCCGGTCATTCCCGGTACCACGGAACCGGTCGATTCGCCCGAGGAGCTTGCGGCTCTAGGGGAGGAGTACGGGTGGCCGCTCGCCGTGAAGGCTTCGGCCGGCGGCGGCGGCAAGGGGCTCAAGGTGGTTCGCTCCGCGGAGGAGGCCGAACGGGCCCTGGCGACGGCGCGGCGCGAAGGCGAGGCCTACTTCTCGGACGCGACCGTCTACGTCGAGAAGTACCTCGATGATCCACGGCACGTCGAGGTGCAGGTGCTCGCGGATGAGCACGGCAACGTCGTCCACCTCGGGGAGCGGGACTGCACGATCCAGCGGCGACACCAGAAGCTCGTCGAGGAGACGCCGTCGCCGGCCGTGACGCCCGAGCTGCGCGCCCGGATCGGCAGCATCGCCGTCGAGGCGGCCCGGGCGGTCGGCTACCGGAGCGCGGGGACTGTCGAGGGCCTGCTCGATCGCGGCGGGAACTACTGGTTCCTCGAGATGAATACGCGGATCCAGGTCGAGCACACGGTCACCGAGCTCGTCACGGGAATCGATCTGATCCGAGAGCAGATCCTCGTGGCTGCCGGCCACCACCTCTCGTACGCGCAGGAGAACATCCGCTTTTCGGGCCATGCGATCGAGTGCCGGATCAACGCGGAGGACGTGGCGAGCGGCTTCCTGCCGGCGCCCGGCGCCATCACCGCGTACCACGAGCCCGCGGGACCCGGCGTCCGCGTCGACTCCGGGGTGACCGTAGGGTCGGAGATCCTCGCGCTCTACGACCCGATGATCGCGAAGCTCTGCGTCTGGGATACGGATCGTGAGCGCGCGCGGCGCCGGATGCTGCGGGCCCTCGGCGAATTCAGGATCGAGGGCGTGCCGACGCTCGTGGGCTTCCACCGGGCGCTCCTCGCGCATCCCTGTTTCGTCGCGGGAGAGACCTGCCAGGGCGTCGTCGAGAGCACCGAGCTCGCGGAACAGGCCGCTGAGCTGACCGCGCGCTCCGCAGGTGCGGCCAGGGATGGTGCGCCGCGCTCACAACCGCAGATCGTCGACGTGGAGCTGGATGGGCGGCGCTACGGAGTGACCGTCCTCCAGCCCGAGCCGCCCCACGTCGAGCTCGCCAGGGTGCGGCGGGAGCGTTCACGCGCGGCCCATCACCTTGCGGGTGAAGAAGACGTGGTCAGCCCGATGCAGGGGACGGTCCTGGCCGTCGAGGTTGCCGACGGCGATGAGGTTACGGCCGGCTCCGTCATCTGCGTCGTCGAGGCGATGAAGATGGAGAACGAGATCACCGCTCATCGGGACGGCAGGGTCAGCGGCCTCTCGGTCCGGCCCGGCGAGGCGGTCACCACCGGCCAGGTGATCTGCGTGGTGGCACAGGAGGGCGACTGACCGGGAGCTACGCTGGCTGGGTGACGACCGGCATGGAGGCGCATGGGCGAGGGTGGTAGGCCGCTCTGCGCCGAGGTATCGCGCGAGAGCGCGGAGCCTCTGGCGGCGACGGCGAGCCGCATCGAGAACTGGATCCTCCTCGAGTACCGCGGGCTCTGGAGCAGGGACATCGTGGCGGGGTCGGGCCTTTCGGATCAGGTGAAGGCGTACCTGCGCGAGCAGCTCGCCGCGCTTCCGCGCTCACGGCTCCTGTTCGTCCGGCGCCCGGAGCGTCGACAGCACGCCGAGTACGCGTTCTATGTCGGCCGCACGACCGAGGGCGAGAGCATCATGCTCGGAGCCGAGCTCGGCGGGTACCCAGAGCTTCTTGGCCTGGACCTCGCCGGCGCGCTCGAGACCGGCGCCGCCGGCTGGGCCCATCCGGTCGAAGGGCCGCTCCTCGTCGTCTGCACGCACGGAAAGAGGGACCGCTGCTGTGCGAAGTTCGGGCGCCCCCTCTACGACGCGGTCCGCGAGCAGGCTGAGGAGGACACGGTCTGGCAGGCGTCCCACGTCGGCGGCGACCGGTTCGCGGGGAACCTGGTATCGCTGCCCGCCGGCCTCTACTTCGGCCGCATGGAGCGCTCCGGGGTCTGGGAGCTGCTCGACGAGGTGCTAGCAGGCCGGATCCCGCTCGAGCACTATCGAGGACGCTCGTGCTACTCGTTCGCTGAGCAGGCGGCTGAGCGGGCGGTGAGGGAGGCGACGGGTGCGACCGCGCCAGACGACCTGGCGCTCCTCTCCTCGGAACCCGAGGCGGACGGCTGGCTCGTGCGCTT
>JBBQXP010000129.1:0-6569 GCA_038209555.1 Gaiellales bacterium | reverse complement strand
CCCAGGTTCAGCAGAATCTGAGCGGGAAGGGAATTTGGCCGGTTGATCTACCGGAGTGGTTAGGGAGTAGGTAGGTCGGGCGCCCGGTTCGGGACACACTGCGGTGCAAGGGGAGGCGGAATGGGGATCGAGGGAGTGACTCGCGACGGCGCGACTCTCTATGACTACCTGCGGGTGCTCCGGCGACGCAAGTGGATCATCCTGACGGCGGTGATCGTGGTTCCAGCGGTGGCGGTCGGCCTGTCGATGCGCCAGCAGGCGCTCTACCAGTCGACGGCGGAGGTGCTTCTCACGAACAAGGACATCTCTGCGGGCCTGACCGGCGTCTCCGGCAGCAGCGTCTTTCAGACGTCGGAGCGCATCGCCCAGACACAGGCGGATCTCGCGACGACTCCTACGGTCGCCCGGCGCGCCCTTGCTTCGGCCGGCGTCGATGACATGAGCCCATACCAGCTGCTTGGCTCCGTGTCGGTTCAGCCGCGGCCCGACGCAGACCTCCTCGACTTCACAGTCACGAGCGTGATTCCGGCCCGCGCAGAGAAGCTCGCGACGGCTTTCGCCCGCGAGTTCACGATCTACAAGAACCAGCTCGACACCGCCGCCGTGCGTAAGGCCCTCGCGGAGGTCTCAAGCCGGGTCGCCACCCTCGAGGCTTTGGGAGAGAAGGAGACGACCCTCTACACCAGTCTCCTGGACAAGGAGCAGCAACTCCGCACGATCGAGGCCCTTCAGGCTTCGAACTCGTTCGTCGTCCAGCCGGCCCGGGGCGCGTCACAGGTTCAGCCCCGTCCCTTCCGCTCAGGTCTACTCGGCCTCCTGGTTGGGCTCGTGCTCGGCCTTGGGCTCGCGTTCCTTCGCGAAGCGCTCGACACACGGGTGCGGACGGCCGAGGAGGTCTCCGAGGCTCTCGACATGACGCTGCTCGCGCGGCTGCCGACTCCGCCCAAGCGGCTCACTTCCAAGGACAGTCTGGTCATGCTCGACGCCCCGCGGAGCAAGGAGTCCGAGGCTTTCCGCATGCTGCGGACGAACCTCGAGTTCACGAACCTGGAGCACGGCGCACGGGTGATCATGGTCACGAGCGCGCTCGAGTCGGAGGGGAAGTCCACGACCGCCTCCAACCTCGCACTCGCACTCGCGCGCTCCGGCCGTCACGTCGCTCTCGCAGACCTGGATCTCCGACGCCCCTATCTAGACCGGTTCTTCAATCTGAGTGACAGGCCGGGCCTGACCCAGGTTGCGCTCGGACACGTTGGTCTCGAGGAAGCACTCGCCACGATTGCGATCACCGACCCGAGCGAGAACTCACATCGCGGAGCAAAGGCCACGGCAGCCAACGGAACGAACGGACACGCACGCGTGTCCGGAATCCTCGAGGTGCTGCCGTCCGGACCGATTCCACCGGACGCGGGTGAGTTCGTAGGAACGCATGCCGTCACGTCCATCATCCAGCGGCTTCGCGATCGAGCCGACTTCGTCATCGTCGACGCTCCGCCGCTCCTGAATGTCGGCGACGCGATGGCTCTCAGCCCGAAGGTAGACGGCATCATCCTCGTCACGCGCCTCAAGGTGCTCCGGCGGGGAACCCTCAAGGAGCTTCACCGCCTGCTCGCGAACGTCCCCGCCCAGCCGCTCGGATTCGTCGTTACCGGCGCCGAGGTCGAGAAGGGCTATGGGTACGGCTACGGATACGGCTACGGCGACTACAGCCGTTCGTCAAGTCCGCGCACCGAGCAGGAGCGCGTCAAGTGACGCGCACCCGCGTTCTCATCGCCGACCCGCTTCCCATCTTTCGCGCAGGCGTGAGAGACGTGCTGGTCGCCGAGACGGACTTCGCGGTGTGCGAGGCGGGGAATCGCGACGAGGTGCTCGAATCGATCGCGGAAACCGAATGCGACGTCGTCCTGCTCGACCTCGATCTTCCGCCCGGAGGGGCACTCGCCGTGCTCCCCGACCTGCATGCGGGCTGCGCCATACACGCGATCGTCTGGAGCTTCAAGCCCTCTCAGGAGAAGGTTCTTGCGGCTCTTCGGCATGGCGCGAGCGGCTATCTACACAAGGAGATTCCCGCCCCGGGTCTGCTCCGGACGCTTCGCGCACTTGCACAAGGCGAGGCGCCGCTGGCACGCGATCTTGCGGGTGTCGCGATCAGCGCCGTCCGCGGGAGCGGGGATCGAGAGCTAGCGTCGATCCTCACGGTGCGCGAGCGCGAGGTTCTGGGTCTCGTCGCCACTGGCGCACGGAACAGGCAGGTTGCCGCCGCGCTCGAGATCTCGGAGTTCACGGTCAAGCGCCATGTCCAGAACATCCTGCAGAAGCTCGCCCTTCCGTCGCGGGTCGAGGCGGCTGCGTTCTACCGCTCGGCGTTTCCGAACGAGGAGACCGCGCTCGAGAACGGGGGGAACGGGTCCGAGGAGGACCCGAACGGCTCCGCGGGGCCTTTCACCGAAAGCTCTGTGACTGCGACGACCGCAGGCGTAGCCTCGTGAACGCGACCGAGCGTTCCGCTCTCGTTCAGGGAGCTCTGTTCTACGACCAGATCGCGTCGGCGATGGACGACCGGACGCTAGAGATCCTGGAGCGCCGCCGCGCCACGTCCACGGTCCGCAGGCGAGGATGGCTCGTCAGACGCATGTTGCTCGCCGCCGACCTTCTCGGTCTCGGGATTGCATTTATCGCCGCCCAGCTTCTGCTGGGACCGGACCCGAACGCCCCGAACCCTGTCGATGCGACGATGGAGTGGGTGCTCTTCTTCGGAACCCTGCCTGCATGGATCATCGTCGCCAAGCTCTACGGCCTCTACGAGCGCGATGAGGAGCGCACGGACCACTCCACGGTCGATGACATGCGAGACGTCTTCCACATGGTCACGGTCGGCGCGTGGGTTCTCGTCGTCGCCGCCTGGATAACTGGTCTTGCGCATCCGGACACCATCAAGCTCGCACTTTTCTGGGCGCTCGCCATCGCCTTCATCACGCTCGGCCGAGCGACGGCGCGAACCTTCTGCCGCACCCGCATCACTTACCTGCAGAACGCAGTGATCGTCGGTGCGGGGGAGGTCGGCCAGTTGATCGGGCGGAAGCTCTTGCAGCACCCGGAGTACGGGATCAACCTTGTCGGCTTTGTCGACGCCGAGCCGAAAGAGCGTCGCCCTGACCTGGAGCACCTGACGCTCCTCGGGCCGCCGGAGCGGCTCGCCACGATCATTCGGCTCTTCGACATCGAGCGAGTGCTGATCGCGTTCTCCAATGAGTCCCACGACTCGACGCTCCAGCTGATCCGATCGCTGAAGGATCTCGACGTTCAGATCGACATCGTTCCGAGACTCTTCGACATCGTCGGCACAGAGATCGGCATCCATACCGTCGAAGGGCTGCCACTCCTCGGGCTCAGGCCGCTCCGTCTGTCCGCCTCGTCCCAGCTGCTCAAGCGGGGGATGGACGTCTGCCTGGCGGGACTGGGGCTCGTCCTGTTGGCGCCGACGTTCGCTTTTATCGCGCTCGCGATCAAGCTCGAATCGCCCGGGCCGCTGTTCTTCCGCCAGGAGCGGATGGGCACCGGCGGGAGGACGTTCCGGATCCTGAAGTTCAGGACGATGACCGCGGACGCCGAGGAGAGAAAGCGTGAGGTCGCGCACCTGAATAAGCACGCGGCGAACGGTGGAGATCCGCGCATGTTCAAGATCGCGGCCGATCCGCGTGTTACTACGGTCGGACAGTACTTGCGGCGGTTCGATCTGGATGAGCTTCCGCAGCTCCTGAACGTCGTCCGGGGTGAGATGTCACTCGTCGGGCCCCGACCGCTCATCCTGGTCGAGGATGTCCATGTGCAGGACTGGGCGCGCAATCGCCTGAACCTTCGACCCGGGATGACCGGCGTGTGGCAGGTCCTCGGCAGGAGCGAAATTCCGTTCGAGGAGATGACCAAACTCGACTATCTCTACGTGACCAACTGGTCGCTCGTCAGCGATCTGAAGCTCATCGGTCGGACGATCCCTGCGATTCTGAAGCGCCGCGCCGCGTACTGAGGGCCACATGGATGCTCGAGAGCGCGACGTGGCGGCGGCTCCTCAAGCAGAGCCGACCGAGGGGGATCCACAACTGTGCGTCGGGATGGCAACTCGCTCCGGCGGCGACGAGGCGATGCTTGCGGTCGAGTCCGTGGCCGGCCAGCTCGCGGCAGGGGACGAGCTTCTGATCGTCTACACCGGGGAAGACGAGTCCGCGCTCCCGCGGCTCGAGGAAACGATGGCCGCGATTGCGCCCTCGGTTCAGGTGCTGGCCAAGTACCGCAGCGGGATCTCTGAGGCGCGGAATGTCATCCTCGCCGCCGCTCGCTCGCCGTTCGTCTGCTTCCTCGATGACGACGAGACTGCACACGACGGCTGGCTCGAAGGTCACCGCCGAGTCTGGGCGTCCGCTCCCCGGCGACTCGCGGTCGTCGGCGGCCCCATGCTTCCTGACTGGAACGGCGGGCGGCCGCCCTGGCTCCACGACCACCTCACGTGGGTTCTTAGCGCGTTGGATCTGGGAGACAAGCCCCTGCTCCTTGGCCGGAGGCTGGGCGATCCCCCACACCGTCGATTGGCCTGGGGTGGCAACATGAGCATGCGCAAGTCGGTGGTCGTGGAGTTGGGAGGCTTCGACATCACACGTGGCCCGCGGCCGGACGATCCCTTTGCGCGGGGTGAGGAAGAAGAGCTGCAGGAGCGGCTCCTGGCTCAAGGTCTGGAGGTCTGGTACGAGCCAAGCGCCCGGGTGTCGCACCACATCCGGCGGGAGCGTCTGTCAGTCGAGTACTTCCGACGTCTGATGCGGCGCCAGGCGCAAGAGGATGCCAGGGAGCCGCACGCCCTTCGGCGGGGTTTGGTCCGAGTTCTGAGGAGCGGCGCCCGATTCCTCGTTGGAGTCGTCCGCCTCGACTCGTCGGAGCGAGACGTCGCCCGGCTCGGTGTGTCGTATGGACTTGCGCTGGTCGGAGGGGCCCTGAGGGCGCAGACGGTTGGGGGGAGGCCGTGAATCCCCCGGGCACCCAGCATGCGCGCAGGATCGGTCTCGTGGCTCCTCTACCGCCTCAGGTCGGCGGCGTCGCGAGCTTCGCCGCATGGCTGGTCGAGCACGAGCGTTCGATCGGATGCCGTTACGAGCCCTTCGACCTCTGGCGCCCTCCCGAGGCAGAGGCAGGAGGTCGTGTCCGGGTGGCGCCGGCGCTACGGCAGGTTCGCCTCGTCGCCCGCTTCGTCCTGTGGTTGCGCTCGGCGCCTGACCTGGTCCATGTTTGCGTCTCGTATTCCGCGACCGGGGTACTTCGCGATCTCCTGTTCGTGGCCCTTGCACGCGCATCCGGCCGCCGCGTGATCGCACATGTCCACGGAGCCGAGCTGGCGGGGGGTGCACATCCGGTTCGCGCGCTCGCCCTGCGGGCGATCGCACGTCTGAGCGTCGAGACGGTGGCGCTCGCCCCCAGCTCGCGAATGGCCCTCAAGCGCCTCGGGATCGAAGCGAGCGTCGTCTTCAATCCAGTTCGCCTGGAAGGCCCGGCCTCGCCGGCCGCACGTCACGGCGCTGTCTGCCAGGCACTTTTCGTCGGCACCTACGGGCGACGAAAGGGCGCCGCCGAGCTTGTTGACGCGGTCGCGCGACTTCGCAGGGAAGGTATCTCGATCGAGCTCGAGCTCGCCGGCAAGGAAGAGTTCCGAGGCGAGGAGGCTGAGCTGCGTTCGCGCGTCCGCGAATCTGGCCTGACGGGCTTTGTCCGCTTCCACGGAGTCCTCGGGACGTCCGCCCTTCGTGAGCTCTACGAGAGCTCGCACGTCTTCGTTCTGCCCTCGCATAGCGAAGGGCTGCCGATGGCCCTCCTGGAAGCGATGGCCTTTGGGCTTCCGGTGGTCGCGACGCGCGTCGGGGGGATCCCAGACGTGATCGAAGATGGGAAGAGCGGGCTGTTGATCCAGCCGGCGCAGTCGCGCGACCTTACCGACGCTTTGCGGCGGCTGACCTCGGACCCGCGCCTGCGCGAGCGTCTCGGGAAGAGCGCTCAGGCTCGTGTTCAGGGGCTCGCCTCGGCGGAGATCGTCGCCGAGCGGTGGCGCACGATCTATTCGGAGCACGAGCGGGAGCTCGTCCGATGCGCGTAGCACTCGTCTTCCACGACTTCAACCTGGAGGGTAGTCTCGCCCGCGAGCGAGTCCTTCTCGCCCGCGGGCTTGCTGCGGAGGGGGTGGAAGTGCACTGCTACTCGAACCCGGAGACGCGTGGGGCCGAGCCCGCAGGCGTCGTGTTCCACGACGTTCGCCCGGTGCGCCGTTCGTCCGGACGGATCGGCCATGCGGTCGAGTGCGGGACGTTCGCGTGGAAAGCAACAGCGCTCCTGCGCGAGCACCGGACTCGCTACGACGTGATCGACGTCGCCGGAACTTCTGCCTGGGAGCACGATGTCGTTCGTGCCCAGGCGGTTCCACTCTCGGAGCAGCGGCGGTGGCCAGAGCGGGGGGGAAAGTCGTTCCGCGCTGCGCGCGCCCGCGCCCGCGCTGCTCACGTCCTTCACCCCGCGCTGGGCGTGGCGAGGGC
>JBBQXP010000128.1:0-6569 GCA_038209555.1 Gaiellales bacterium | reverse complement strand
CCGTCTCGTTCAGGCGAGCCTCTCGAGCCCATGCACACAGGATGCCAGCACGTGATCGTTCGCCGACACGGGGGGAGGCGCCGTCTCCTTCCAGCTCGTCGCTCCGGCGGGTCCTCGAACTGCCGAAACGCGTAGCCGGCGGCAGAGCGAGTTCCAGGGACCATCGCGGAATCCGCGACAGGACGACCGTCCCCGCGAGTTCGGCGAGCCGCGGGCGCGTACGCGCCGTGTCGCTTGTGGGCGCTTCCACGACAAACAGAGCCGGCTACCCGTGCGGCGGCTGGACGAAGGGCGCGAGGCGCGCGAGGTCGCGTTGGCCCCTTGTTGTCACGGATAACCAGCGATTTTGGCTCTGTGCCAGTTTCGACCCCTTGCGGCGACGAAAAGGGCAAGATTGCAGGCATTTTCATCTCTGGGGCCACGAGGTGTTGCAACCCGAGCTGAGACGCGAACGACTTCGAGTGCCGTTTCGGCCCCCTCTGACCCTCCTGATCCTCGCCAAGGAGCCGGCGCGCTTCCGCGTTGCCGCCCTTCGCTGGCACGCCAGCTACTCCTCAGACACGAAAGCCTCCTCGAGCACGCGTTCGCGACCTACGACGTTCAGTACGTCTACGCGGACCCCTGGAAATGGCAAGACGAGCTCGAAGAGTGGGCGGCACGTTGGCCCGACTGCATCGTCGAGTGGCCGACGAACAGCGTCCGGGGGATGGCGCCGGCGGTCGACCGCTTCCGCTCCGCGCTCGAGGAGGGCCGCGTGACCCACGACGGCGACGCCGCCCTCGCCCGGCACGTACAAAACGCCCGGCTGCGTAAGGCCGGCCGCGACGAGGACGGCCGCGGTCGCTACACGCTCGAGAAGGCGGGCCCGGGGCGGCTGATCGACGCGCTGGTCGCGTCTGTCCTAGCCTACGAGGCGGCTCAGCAGATCGGCGAAGAGCCACCGCCGCTCAAGCCACTGTTCGCGTTCGTCTGATGGCCGCGGCGGGAGCGAGAAGAGTTCGTCCGGAATCGCTACCGGGCGTCGAGCTTGCTGCTGAGGTCTTCTATCTGCCTTCCTGCAAGCCTGAGGCCCCTGTAGAGGGCGACAACAGCTTCCTCGACTCTCTCAAGGCGGTCCTCGGCGCTGTCATCAGAGGGGATTGGCATGCCTGCGATGACGGTCTGAGTGATCGATTGAGACGGCTCGACGACCTCTCGAATCTGCTCCTCGGCGCCCACGTGTCGACTCTCTCGCGTCTCTCGACCCGAGTCAAGGCGGCTCAGGCTGCGAGTGGCATTTCTCGCGCTCTCGCGAGGGTCTGGGCGAGCCTCGCAAGCATCGTGAGGTCGGCATGAAGCGCGACCTTCTCCCAGCTAGGGATGTGGCATCCATGACGCCCTACTTTCCACGTTGCGGCAGACCTCCGGGAAGCGTAGGATGCGCACATGCTTCGAGTAAGCGAAGCGCGTTTCTCACTGTGTTACCTTTGCGCCGGCCCTCGGGCTCGGTGCTTACTCACCGGTTCCGGGGGCTTCTGCGCGGAAGGAGGCCGACATGGCCGTATCCGCAACCCCCGCAACCCTCGAAGCCCTTAGGGATCGCGAGGTGATCTTCGAGCTCCTCCGACTCGAGACGGAGCTCCTGCACGACATCCAGGCGCTTCACGAACGCATGACCGGCGACCTCGGACATGCGCTAGGTGTGGTCATGGATCGCCTCGACCCCGGCGCCACCGAGGCTTACTTCGAGAGCAGCAGGGACGATCGCGATGCCTAGCCAAGGGACGAAGGAAATGTGGATTCCTGCTCGCGGCTGGGTCCCCGTCGACGACGTGACGGCCGAGGATCTCCTCGCCCGCCGCGATTCCATGTGGGCCGGTCACCGGCCGGAGGAGACGCTCAAGGGCATCTCTGGGGCGAAGCGACCGCAGCTCGCACGCGGCACCGACTGCCGCGATCTCGAAGAGGCCATCGCTCAGAGCTCATCGCTCGGCTCGCCGCAGCGCAAGCAGATGCTCCAGGAGCTGCGAGCCCTCGCGGCTTGGTTCGTCGCAGCGAAGGAGGACGATCCCGATGCCGTCTAACGCCAAAACTCCCCGTCGCACACTCAGCCACGCCGCATTCATGGCCGACTGCGCCGCTCGCCGAGCGACGATGCGAGGGCTTCACGCTCAGCTAGCCGACAGCTCGAGAGGACCCGCGTCCCTGGCATCGACGAGCGCGGGAACCGCTACGTGGTCATCTACCGCGCAAACGCCAGGCCGCTCGCGCAAGGCTGGAGGGAGTAGACGAGTCCGGAAAATGGAAAGTGTTCATTTGTGAAAAACGCCGCTTCGGGGCTTTAGTGAGCGGCGTTGTGGCCGATACGGCTCGGCAGATGAACAGGCGCGGCAATCCGGAGACGCTTGTTGCCTCGCAACCGGGGAACGTGAACGCGGCTAGGCACGGTGCGCATTCGCGGCGCTTGATCGAGGCGCGCGCCGCCGAGATCGCGAGCGAGCTGGCGCAATCGTTCGCGTTCTCGCCCACGCAGCGGCTGGGGTGCACGAGGCTGCGCGCTGCGCGGCGATCCTCGAGGCGATCGATCGTGATCTGGATGCCCGCGGTTTGGTCGATAAGGCGGGGAAGGCTCGCTGTCTGCTGAACCACCGCTGGCGGGTCTCGCGCCAGCTCGATCACTGGTTGGAGAAGATCTCGGCGGCGATCCAGCGGCAGCAAGCCGGTGAGCAGCAGCCGCGGGCGGAGTTCGCCGATTATGTGCGCGAGCTGCAGCGGATCGTGCTCGCCAGGACACAAGCGGGAGCGCGCGCGAGCGGCTGGGTGCGCTCAAAGAGCTGCTGAAGCTCGAGAAGCGAGGTGCAGAGTGGCGTCTCACGGTTTCCCTCGGCCTCCGGCGAGTGGCGCGCACTCCGGCCTAGGCTCCTTCCGCCTTTCTCACATCCCCCGACATTAAGGCGACCTGGCTTCCGGCGTATTCAGAGCCAACGTCCGACTTCCCCTACGACCAAGAAGGTCGGAACGAGGCGCAAGACCAGCGGGCTTGCTCAGCCGCAGTCTGTGACGCGCGAGGAGCTGTTTCGCTTGGCGCACGTCGATGTCATAGGGATCCTGCAGAACCGGCTGGAGCGCTCGATAGCCGCCAAGGCGGCGAACCCGCTGGACGTCGTGGGTGAAGTTCATCGCTGCGCCGCAGGCGTATCGGTGCATAAACTCGGCTCGCTTCTGAGTTTCCGGATTTGCAAGACAAACCGAGTCGGCGGACAGAGTTTACGCACCCACAAGCTTCCCGGAGCCTGCGGTGGCGACGCGTCCGGCGACGCGGTGCGTGAGCACCCCGTCGATGATCCCGTACACGATAGCTTCCTCTGCGCTCATAAAGTAGTCGCGTTCCATGTCCTTGGAGACCTTCTCGAGCGGCTGCCCGCTGTGCTGAGCGATCAGCTCCTCCATCCGCCGCGCGATCGTCTCCCGCGCCTGAATCTCGATGTCGCTCGCCTCGCCCTCGAAGCCACCCCAGAGCTGGTGGATGAGGATCTTGGCGTTCGGGAGCGCCATCCGTTTCCCCTGCGCGCCGCCCGCAAGCAGGAGCGCTCCCATCGACATCGCGATCCCGACGGAGATCGTCGCGATCGCGGGCTTGACGAACTGCATCGCGTCGTAAATGGCCAGGCCGGCGTAGACGGAACCGCCAGGGCAGTTGATGTAGAGCGCGATGTCCTTGTCAGGGTCCTCGGACTCGAGATGCAGCAGCTCGGCGATCGTCAAGTTCGCGATCTCGTCATCGACCGGGCTGCCGAGGAAGATAATCCGCTCGTTGAGGAGGCGCGAGTAGATGTCGAACGTACGCTCGCCGTACGCGGTCTGCTCGACCACCATCGGAATCAGCGGACTCATGCGGCTCCTTGCTGCCGGGGTCGACACCTTCATAGCACCGGAGGTCGCCTCGTCCACGCCGCTTCCCACGGGTCGTTCGCTGCCTGCGGTTGAATCAGGAGCGCCTGGCGCCGGTCCATCTTTCTCATCGGTCGTCCCCTTTCGTTGCGGTTTGGTTCCAAGGCTACGAGCCGTTCCTGTGGGCGACCTGAGAATCCGCTAGGCGTTCGAGTCGCCTCGCCCGTCCTTGGTGAGGGTACGAGCGCCCCACGGGACTCGAAGACCGTCACGAGTCGCCAGCCGCCCCATGATGGGGCTTGGTAGTGCCTCCAGCCGCAGCGGTCGCAATCGAGCCAGGGGGGCCCGGTATGACTCGGGGCTTGCGAGGGCAGGTCTCGCCCGTCACGGCTTGGCCGGCGACCGCAAGCCGGGGCCGCTCGATCTCCAGAGAGTCGTCCGGTCTACGACTCGTCAGGGAGTCCGCCGGGGAAATCTGGGTAGTCGGGATGATGCTCTGCGTAGCCGCTCGCGCGGTAGATCTCGAGCTTGCTCTGCCCGTCGCAACACCGCAGCCTTGCCCTCGGCGATCGCCTGATCGACGAGCTGGCGCAGCAGCTCATCCGCGCTCAGCGGCGGCTTGTGTTCGGCGGCAGCGTCGCACAGCCAGGCATACCGGTCGTCGCTCAAGCAAACGCGCACCATGCGGCCGTCAGGAGACTGTCCTCCGCGGCGCTCGTCGTGGCGCTTAGGTACTCGGCTGCGATCGCTGTTCAGCGCGTGCTCCACATGACGGCGCGCGGCGGCGGAGCCTCGAGGCGGCGGAGGTCAGCCCGTGTGCGCACGAAGAAGCCTTCGCTTGGCTCGGCGACTCCGGCCGCGGCGGTATCCACTCGTTCTCCGGGCGGCCTCGGAAGCTCCCTCGTCGGACGGCGGAGCCGACACCGGCTCTGTCGGCTTGCCATTCCGCCTCGCGGCAGGCTCAGCCGGCGTCTTGGGCCAGCTCGACCAAGCCGGGCCGTCGGGCGAGTGGCGGCAACGCGAACCTGGCCGCAATCCTGGCAGATCGTGGTACCGCCGGCCGGTTCGGCGACCGGCCACCGGATTGAGGCTATGTGCGCCGGCCCGTGACTTGACTTGACCACGGGCCGTGCTCGGTCTCACGCGCGCAGCCAGAGCAGTAGCGGCGAAGTGCCCTCCCCGCCGCCTGCCTGCGGCTCAGCCGTGCTCGCGCATGCTCTGGCCGCGGATACACCGCACCTCCCTGCCGGGCGGCAGGGGTTGCACCTAGGAGGTCGAGCCGGACCTTGAATAGGCCGCCCGCGCCCGTAAACCGTTCGACGGTTCCGGCTGCCACGAAAAACACCTCCCTTACACCTTGAACGGATAAGGAAGGCGCCGGCCCGCCATCGGTATTCGTCCTAGTCTCAGTCCCAGAAGGTTCTCGGAGCGATCAGCGACGAAGGCCGTGAGGAGTCCGCTCGCACGGTCGAGGGTTGCTGTCCCATCTACCAAGAGGAGTCGAGGCCGCCCTTCACGCGCCGGTCAAGTGGCCGACGCAGGCGCCTGGCTCGGCGAAGGGCTCGAGCCAGTCCGCTTCGACGCCAGTCCCGAGCTCCGCCAGGGCTCCCCTCATGAGACCGAGATGGAGCGGACAGATGACGGCCTGGTAGGTCGTCGCCACCTCCTGGAAGGGACAGCGCTTCAGTACGAGCTCCTGCCCGCTCTTCGCTCGCCTGAGCTTGGGCCTGAAACCGTACTCCTCGTGGAGGCGAACGACCTCGTCGATCGTCTCCTCCTTCGAGATCGATGCAAACGGTGGCGGCTTGCGGACGAGGTGCGCGCCCCACACCCGTCCAGCCTCCTCGGCGCGAGCGCTGGGGTCGCGCTCTGAGCCAGCGAGGGAGCTGGCGAGGATCTGCGCAAGGAGGCGATAGCTGGCGAGCGCGCGTTCGTCGAGCGCCTCGGCCGTGGCCTCGTAGAGGACGCGTGGCCGGCCGGGGCGGGTGCGCTCCTCGCGTCTTGCCGAGACGAGGCCTGCCTCGGCAAGGACCCGAAGGTGCGAGCGGACGGTGTTCAAGTGCAACCCGACGCGCGTTCCAAGCTCACGGGCGTCGAGAGGCGCCTCAGCCTCCTGCAAGACTTCGAGGATCCGCACACGGCTTCGGTCGCTCAGTGCGCGATGGAGCGTCGCACCCTGCTGAGCGACTGCCCGGCTCGTCGTCCTTGTCACGATCAGATCTTATCCACGCCGTGGATGAAACTGATAGTAATCGTTTCTACTGTAAAAACATGACAAAATGACGACGGCGGGGGCTTCTGGGTCGGTGCCAATCCCCCGACCAGGTGGGAGGTGAGTCGTAGTGGCGACGACCGAGACCGAGGTCGTCAAGCAAATCCGCGAGGAGTACAAGTACGGCTTCTCGAACCCCGACGAGGCCAAGGACTACTTCTTCAAGTCCGGGCGCGGCCTCTCGCACGATCTCGTCGACGCGATCTCGAGCCATAAGGGTGAGCCGGACTGGATGCGCCGGTTTCGCCACCGGTCGCTCGACTATTTCGTCGCCCGCCCGCTTCCTGAGTGGGGCGGGAACGTAGCCGAGATCGACTTCGAGAACATCTTCTACTACATCCGGCCGACCGAGAACCAGGCCACCTCCTGGGAGGATCTGCCCCCGGACATCAAGGACACCTGGGACAAGCTGGGCATCCCGGAGGCC
>JBBQXP010000127.1:0-6925 GCA_038209555.1 Gaiellales bacterium | reverse complement strand
GCGACCTCGTTCGCGACGCCAAGCAGCCGCTCGGCCATGCCCGCGAATCCGGTCGCGGTGACACCCAGGCGGGCCATTGGATCGAAGAGGCTCGCATCGACCCCGCAGGCAACGACGACGAGCTGCGGGCGGTACTCGAGGAGCACCGGGACGACGACCCGGTCGAAAGCATCGAGGTAGGCGGGATCTCCGGCACCAGCCGGAAGGTTCACGTTGACGTTCGTGCCCTCGGCTTCCTTCTCACCCACGCGTTCGACGCCGCCCGTCTCCACCGGGAAGCTCCGATCCTGGTGCAGCGAGACCGTGAGAACGGCCGGATCGTCGTAGAAGATCGCCTCCGTCCCGTTGCCGTGGTGTGCGTCGATGTCGACGACCGCGACCCGCTCAAGGCCGTGCTCGGCGAGCGCCGCGCGCGCAACAATGGCGCAGTTGTTGAAGATGCAGAAGCCGTAGCCGGACTCACGCCAGGCGTGGTGCCCGGACCGGCGCAACAGTGCGTGAGCCGTGCGCTCACCACCGAAAACCGCCTCGAGCGCGGTCAGGGCCGAGCCGGCGCTCAGGAGCGCGAGCTCGTACGAGTGCGCGTCCATCGGCGTGTAGCCCCCGCCCGCGTCCCCGCCGCCGGCCTCCGACACCTCCTGCATCCGCTGGACGTGCTCCTCCGAGTGGACGCGAAGGACCTCCTCGACGCGCGCCTTCCGGGGCTCGAGGATGTTCGCCACCTCGTCGACCCCGCTCGTACGGAGCAGGTTCCGTGTCCTGGTGATGCGTGCTGTCGAGTCGACGTGTATGTCATCTTCGATGAGCCCGCCAACCGGCAAGTAGAGACCGGCCCGGCCGCTATCGTGGACCGCGAATTGGTCGCTCCAGCAAACCGCTAGCGTCACCCTTGGCTCCTCTCGTTTGACCCGCGCATGGTCTCGTTGACACCTGAGGGAGCGCAAAGTAGGGTGCCCCCGTATCTCATATATCAGAACACCCGAGGGTAGGGATCTGGACTTTCACGCGGCGGTAGCGACGGAGGACGAGCAGGTGACCTCGGACGTCGTCATCGAGGGCGTTCGCCACCGCTTCGGCGACGTACTCGCCCTGGAGGAGACGGCCCTGACGATCCCGGCTCACGAGCGGCTCGCGATCGTCGGCCCGAGTGGGTGCGGCAAGTCGACGCTTCTCTTCGCCATTGCAGGGCTCCTCGAGCCCACAGAGGGGACGATCCAGATCGGCGCCGACCGGACGGCTCGCGGGAGGCTTCGCCATTGCGCCCTCATGCCCCAGAAAGACCTCTTGCTGCCGTGGAGGAGCGCACTCGACAACGCCGCGCTCGCGTTGGAGAACCGCGGCGTCTCGAAACACGAAGCCCGTTCCCGGGCGCAGCCTCTCTTCGAGCGGTTTGGCCTTGGCGAATTCGAGAGTCATACCCCCGCCCAGCTTTCAGGCGGGATGCGCCAGCGCGTTGCCTTCTTGCGGACGCTCATGGCCGACAAGGAGATCCTGCTCCTGGACGAGCCCTTCGCCGCCCTCGACTCGATCACCCGCGGGCAGATGCAGGAGTGGCTGCTGGGGGCACTCGGGAGCGTGCCCCGGACCGTCGTCCTCGTCACCCATGACGTCGACGAGGCCCTTCTCTTGACGCACAAGATCATCGTCCTCTCCGCTCGGCCCGGCCGCATCATGGTCACGCTCGACACCAACTTTCCGACGAACCTCCCGCGCCGCGAGATCGTCACGTCGCCCGAATTCGCCAGCCTCAAGGAACGGGCCCTGGAGGCGCTCGAATGTTGAACGCCGAGACTCCTGCCGTCCAGGGGCCGCGTTGGGGTCTCGGCCGCACCCGGGCCTCGAACCTGGTCAAGAGCTACGGGCCTGCTGCGGTGCTCGTGTTGATCGCGGTTGCGGTCTGGGAGACCTCGATCCGGGTCCTCGACGTGCCGAGCTACCTTTGGCCCGCTCCGTCCGTGATCGTCCAGAGCATGAGCGAAGAGACCGACGTCCTGTCGTCTGCGACGTGGGTCACCCTCAAGGAAGTCTTGCTCGGCTTCGCGATCGCGATCACAGCCGGGCTCGTCGTCGGGATCGTCCTCCACGTCTCGCGCACGATCCGCCGCGCTGTCTATCCGATCCTGATCGGGTCCCAGAGCATCCCGACGGTCGTGCTCGCCCCTGTGCTCGTCCTCCTCATGGGGTTCGGGATCGGCCCCAAGCTCGCCGTTATCGGCCTCTTCACGTTCTTCCCCATCGTCGTCAACACGGTCGACGGCCTCGGGTCGGTCGACCGCGATTACATCCGGATGATGCTGACCCTGGACGCCTCTCGGTGGTCGATCTTCCGCCGCGTGGAGTTCCCAGCTGCCCTCCCGCTGGTGTTCTCCGGAATCCGGATCGGAGCCACGTATGCGGCAATCGGCGCCGTCTTCGGCGAATGGGCGGGCTCGGACGCAGGCCTGGGCTACGAGATGCTTCAGGCACAGGGCCGGCTGGACACGCCGCAGGTCTTTGCCGCAGTGATCCTCGTCACCGTCATAGCCGTTTGCCTCTTCGCCTTCGTCTCAATTGTGGAACGCCTCGCAATCCCCTGGGCACACGGCAACGGAACTGCGGGAGGGAAGGCCATGGAGTGAGCGGACTTTGTGTCCTTCGACCTGCAAGAAAAGGAGATATCTGGTGCAAAGGCTCTCAGTAAGACAATTGATCTTCCTTCCCAGCTTCCTCGCCGCGCTCGTCCTCGCTCTTGCGGCGTGCGGCGGGGACAAAGGCGACACTGCCGCCCCCGCGGACACCGGGGCTGCCACGACGGGTGCGACCGAGACCACGAAGGAGCCGGCCGAGCTCAAGGTCGCTCTCGACTGGTTCGCGAACCCGGACCACATCAGCCTCTTCTACGCGCAGGACAAGGGGTACTTCGACGACGAGGCCCTCGACGTCACGATGAAGACACCGTCGGATCCGTCCGCCGGCCTGAAGCTGGTCGCTACAAACAGGTTCGACCTGGCCGTCTTCTACGAGGGCGACCTGTTCTTCGCCGCTGAGCAGGATCTGCCCGTCATGGCGGTCGGCTCGCTGATTCCGACGCCGCTGAACTCGGTCATGTCGACGGCGGACTCGAAAGTTCAATCCCCTGAGGACTTCAAGGGGGCGACGATCGGCGTCGCAGGGCTCCCCTTCGACGACGCCATCCTCCAGACCATCCGCCAGCAGCAAGGGCTCGCCGAGGGCGACATCAAGAAGGTCAATGTCGGATTCAACCTGGTTCCCGCTCTCCTGACGGGCAAGGCCGACGCCGTCATCGGTGCGTACTGGAACATCGAGGCGACCCATGTCGAGTCGGAAGACGGCAAGCCGGCTACCGTGATCCGCCTCGATGAGCTCGGGGTCCCGACCTACGACGAGCTGATCATCGTGGCCAACCGAGACAAGCTTCAGTCGGATGAGGCCTACGCCGATGCGGTGCGCCGCTTCCTCGCCGCGATGATCAAGGGCTCAGAGGCAGCCCAGCAGGACGAAGCAGGCTCGATCGCAATCATGAAGGACGACACCGACTACAAGGCCGCCGAGATCGACGCGATGGTGCCCGCCACACTTGGAGCGCTCAAGTCTCCAATCGGAGCCCCCACCGGCTGCTTCGACCTCGAAGCCTGGGCGGAGTTCGGGCAATGGATGCTCGAAAACAAGCTGCTGAAGGCCGAGATCGACCCATCCGTCATCGCGACGAACGAGTACCTCCCGAACGGCTGCGCGTAAAGGAGTTCCCCGAGGAGGCCGCGGCTATCGCGGCCTCCTCCACGGCTCTACGCTCAGGCGCGCTGAACCTCTTCGAGCGTCGGCGCGTCCATTCGACCGAGTACCTCTCGGAAGGCGCGATTGGCCTCCCGCAGGACTTCCTCCTCGTCGATGGTGGTGAACTGTCGATCCTCGTAGACGATCTTGCCGTCGACGAGCACCGTCTCGACGCAGCTCCCGTTCGCCGCGAACACGAGGTGGGAAAAGACGTGGTCCGCATTCTCCGGCATGAGCGGCGTGAACATCTGGTTCAGGGTGTCGACGATCGCGATGTCCGCCTTCTTCCCCGGCGAGAGCTCACCGGCGTCGAACCCGAGCCCGCGTGCGCCGTTGCGCGTGGCCATGCGTAGGACGTCGGGTGCCTGCTGGAGGCTCGCGTCGACGCGCGCTGCACGATGTATGAGCGAAGCGAACTTCATCACCTCGAACATGTCGCGGCTGTTGTTGCATTCCGCCGCGTCATGGCCGAGGCCGATGTTCAAGCCTGCCTCAACCATCTCGGGGAGGCGGGCGATGCCATTCCCGAGCTTCGCGTTCGAGCTCGGGTTATGGGAGATCTGTGTGCCCGTCTCTCGCATGAGCGCGAGCTCCGTGTCCGACAGCCAGACGCAGTGGGCGGCGATGCAGTCGGGCCCCAGGATCCCGCAGTCGTAGGCGACCTCGGTGGGGCGGCGGCCGAACATCTCCTTCGAGATCTCCACCTCGCTCAACGACTCGTTCAGATGGATGTGGACTCCCGTGCCGAGGTCGTCGGCGAGGGCGCGTGCGTCGCGGAGGAGCCCCTCGGAAGCCAGGGGTAGCCACTCGATGCCGACGAGCACCTTCACTCTGCCGTCGGCCGCGCCGTTGCTCGTCCGGAAGGCCTCCTCGTTGTCAGCGAGCGTGTCGAGATTGTGCTCGTCGGTCGCCACGTCGTTCGACAACACCGCGCGGATGCCGATCTTCTCGGCGGCCTCGGCGAGCGCGCCGAGTTGCCGGTACATGTCGTTGACGGCCGTGACGCCGCACCTGATCGACTCGCTGTAGCTCGCGAGCGCGGCCCAGTACGCCGACTCCGGGTCGAGCGCACGGATCATCGGATACCAGCATGTCTGCAGGTACTCCCAGAGTGGCAGGTGATCGCTCCACCCTTTGCCGAGGGCCGTGTGGTAGTGAAAGTCGACGAGGCCGGGCATGACGATCTTGTCGGTGCCGTCGAGAACTCGTGCGCCATCCCCGTTCGGAGCCTCGCCGGTGGCGATCTCCGTGATCGTGTCGTCGTCGATGACAACCGACGCGCCGAAGTGCACGTCGTTGTCGTCGTTCATCGTGACGACCGTCGCGTTCCTGATGATGACTCGCTCGCTCACTGCAGCCTCCCGCCTCGTCGCTCGGACGTAAGTCGTATATCAGATCCTGCCGCGGCGAATCCAGTCAGCGGCAGCGAGGCAGGGCCGCTCGATCGCTCCAGCGCGTCCAGGAGGGCTTGGCGGAATGTCGCTCGTCGTCGGGGTGCGATGGTCGTTCCGAGGCCAGGACGCAGGGAGCGCCGATAGCAGCGCTTCTGCTTATCCGCTTTGCTCCGTGCGGCGGTTTCGTGGGTACGCCCGGCAAGCCTCCTCGTCTGGAAACCGGCGCTGGAACTCGATCACCGAACGCGGAAAGTCGGGGTGCGACATCCAACGACGGTACGACCCAGCCCGGACGGAGCTAACCGGATAAGCATGAGCAGCGCTATCGAAGCGACTGAGGACGCCGCCTCGGGGCGAGCAGCGCGGCCCGACGGCCAGCGCTCGTTTCGTCAAACCCTCCTACTAGTCGATCTTGGCCATGACGTGCTTGATCTGGGTGTAGTCCTCGAGCGCGTAGATCGACTTGTCCTTGCCGTAGCCGGACTGCTTGAACCCGCCGTGCGGCATCTCCGAGACCCCGGTGCCGTGGTCGTTGATCCAGACGGCGCCGAACTCGAGCCTCCGGGCCGCGTTCAGCGCCCGGCCGATGTCCCGCGTCCAGACGGAAGCGGCGAGCCCGTAGCTCACGTCGTTCGCCCAGCCGAGCGCCTGGTCGTCGTCCGCGAAGCGCTGGACCGTGACCACCGGTCCGAACACCTCGCGCTGCACGATCTCGTCGTTCTGCTCGACATCGGTGATGACCGTCGGCCTGACGAAGAAGCCGCGGTCGCCGTTCGAGTCGCCGCCCGTGAGCACCGTCGCGCCGGTGCGCCCCAGGAACCCGAAGACCCGCTCCTGCTGGGCCTTGGAGACGACCGGTCCCATCTCGATCTCGTCCCCCTCGGACGGGTCGCCGACCTGCAGCGACTCGACCGCCGGCACGAGCTCCTCGAGGAGTCTGTCGTAGATCTTCGGCCCCGCGACGATGCGCGAGGCGGCGGTGCAGTCCTGGCCCGAGGTCCAGAAGCCCGCGACCTTGATCCCCTCCGCTACCGCCGCGGGATCGGCGTCGTCGAAGACGATCACCGGCGCCTTCCCGCCCAGCTCGAGATGGACACGCTTCAGCGTCTCGGCGGCGGCGCGGGCGACCTCCTTTCCGGTGGCGGAGTCGCCCGTGAGCGACACCATGCGCACGTCGGGATGGCGGACGATGGCGGCGCCCACCGGCTCGCCGTCGCCGGTGATCACGTTCAGGACGCCCGCCGGGAAGATCTCCCGCACATACTCCGCGAGCATGAGCGTCGTGAGCGGCGTCTGCTCCGACGGCTTGAGGACACACACGTTGCCCGCGGCCAGGGCAGGGCCGATCTTCCAGATCGCCATCATGAGCGGGTAGTTCCACGGCGCGATCTGGCCGACGACGCCGACCGGCTCGCGGCGGACCATCGACGTGTAGCCCGCGAGATACTCGCCCGCCGCCCGGCCTTCGAGGCAGCGCGCCGCGCCGGCGAAGAAGCGGAGGTTGTCCACGGACTTGCCGAGCTCGAACCGCGAGTGCACCATCGGCTTGCCGACGTTCTGCGACTCGGCCCGGGCGAGGTCGTCCGCATGCTCCTCCACCGCGTCGGCGAGCTCGAGCAGCATGCCGGCGCGCTCGGCCGGCGTCGTCTCGAGCCATGCGGGAAGCGCGTCCTTCGCCGCCTTGACCGCGCGCTCGACGTCCGCCTCCGTGCCCCGCGGCACCTCGGCGATCGTCTCGCCCGTCGCCGGGTTCACGA
>JBBQXP010000126.1:0-6933 GCA_038209555.1 Gaiellales bacterium | reverse complement strand
CGGGCCGAGCTCGATGAGCTCTTCGGCCGCAGCCCGGCGGGAGAGATTCCCGACGGCGAGGCGAACGGACAGGTCCTGATCGGAACGGCGAACGACACCGTCTCGGACACGGCCGCGAAGGTCGCCCACCTCGTTGCCTGGCAGGGCAAGGTGTTCGACCGGGAGAAGGGCGAGTTGCTGAACAAGATCGGCCCGCTCGGCCTGAAGGCGATTCGCGCGCAGGTCTACAAGGAGCCGAGCTGGTTCGACGGGAAGGAAACGATCGTCCTCGACTACTCCGACACCTCGCTCGTCGCGCACTGGATTCGAGACGAGATCCGCGAGGTCTCCCCCCGCCTCTACCTCGGTCTCGTCTTCTGGGAGCGGGACAAGATCCTCCACTTCTCGCTCCAGTTCCCCCAGTGACCCGCCGGCGGCGTCGCCGATGCCGTACCAGTCCGCGCTGACGATCGTCGCGCCCGTCGTCCCGGGCGCCGTCGACGACCTCAAGGCCCTGCTCGCCACGATGGGCGACGGAGTCGCCAACGGCTCCGTGCTCGACTTCGACGCGCTCTCGGACGTCCATTTCGCCCGCCTGATCGTCGTCGACGAGGACCGGGACAGCGCCGGCGAGCCTCTCCCGGCGAGCCTGATTCTCCTGAGCGACTTCGACGTGTCCGTGGAAACACATCTCGCTGAGCTCGTGGACACGGCCGGAACCGGGATCGACCGCCTCTTCGGCCACTGCGAGGGCTACCCCACCGGCGAGCCGACGCGGCAGGAGCGGCTCGAGTACCTGACGGGTCGCCGGGTGAAGGAGGCGGCAAGGTACGTCAACACCACCGGTCGCGCCGCCCGGCAGATCCGCCAGGAGGCCGAGCTTCGGGACGCCATCGAAGACTCTCTCGACCGGTCCCCTCACGACGGGGCGGATCCTGCCGCGGTGCGCCGGTCGGTGCGGAAACTCGTGGGCCAGGAGCTGGCCTGGGCGCGTGAACCGGCGGAGCGCCCGGGCCTTCTCGCACGCGTGCGCGAGCTGGCGCACCTGGTTGCGATTCCGCTCCTCCTGCTGCCGCTGCTCCCGCTGGCGCTGCTCGCCGCACCGATCTACGCGTTCATCCTCAGAAAGCACGAGCGCCGCGACCAGGCGCCGCACGAGAAGCCCGGCGAGGAGCTCGTCCAAGAGCTGGCGAGGCTCGAGGACCACGTCGTCCAGAACCCCTTTACCGCCCTGGGCCACATCAAGCCGTCACGGTTCAGGCGTCTAAGTCTGATCGTCATTCTCTTCCTGCTGAACTATGCGACCCGCCACTTCTTCAACCGGGGAAACCTGGCCGGGGTGAAGACGATCCACTTCGCGCGCTGGGTCTTCATCGACGACAGGCGGCGCATGTTCTTCGCGAGCAACTACGACGGCAGCCTCGAGAGCTACATGGACGACTTCATCGACAAGGTCGCGTGGGGCTTGAACCTCGTGTTCAGCAACGGCGTCGGCTACCCGAAGACGAGGTGGCTCGTGTTCGGCGGCGCGAAGGACGAGCTCGCCTTAAAGGACTACCTGCGCCTGCACCAGGTACCGACGGGCGTCTGGTATTCGGCCTACGGCCGGCTCACGGCGGTCAACGTCAAGCAGAACGAACGGATCCGCGCCGGCCTCCAGGGCAACCTGAGCCCGAAAAAAGAGCGAGCCTGGGTGCAATCGTTGTGACGCCCGCGCCACTCGATCTGCACGACATTCAGGGACTCGTCGCCCGAGGCTACGGCCACCTGAGTGCGGCGTCCTTCCTGCTCCTCACGATCGAGGACGCCGCGGCCGGGCGGCGCTGGCTCAGCGACGTGAGCGGCGCGGTCACGAGTGCCGAGGCGCGGCGACCCAATCGGGCTCTCAACGTGGCGTTCACGAGCAAGGGCCTCGAGCGGCTGGGGCTCGAGCGCCGCACGCTGGAGCTCTTCTCGAATGAGTTCGTGACGGGGATGACGACGCCTCACCGGACCCGGATCCTCGGCGACCTCGAGGAGAACGCACCCGCACGGTGGGAATGGGGCGGCGAGATCGGACCGTCGGTCGACGCCGTCCTGCTCCTGTACGCATTGGTCGATCGGGAGCTCAGTTTGTTCGAGGCAGAGCAGACTGCGGCCCTGCCGCAGGGCGTGAGCGTCGCGCGGCGCCTCGGAACCAGCGACCTCGACGGCGTCGAGCCGTTCGGGTTCCGCGACGGAGTGTCGCAGCCGTTCGTCGAGGGGCTCTCCAAGACCGGACCGCCCGAGAGCACCGTCCGGGCTGGCGAGTTCCTGCTCGGCTACGAGAACGAGTACGGCCTCTACACCGACCGGCCGCTGCTCGATCCGTCGACCGACCCCGCCGGGGTGCTCCCTCGCGACGCCGCCGGCTCCGATCGCGCCGATCTCGGCCGGAACGGCAGCTACCTCGTCCTCCGGCAGCTGCGGCAGAACGTCGGCCGGTTCTGGCAGTTCGTCGATGTAGCCACTCGACGGGCTGACGGGAGCAGCGACCTCGCTGCCCGTGTACGGCTCGCCGCGAAGATGGTGGGGCGATGGCCGAGCGGGGCGCCGCTGACGCTCGCACCCGACGCGGACGATCCCGCCCTGGCGGAGGCGAACGACTTCGCCTACCACGAGCACGACCGCCAAGGGGCGCGCTGCCCGATCGGGTCTCACATTCGCCGCTCGAATCCCCGTGACTCGCTCGACCCGAGGCCCGGCTCCGCCAGGTCTTTCGAGATCAACCGGCGCCACCGCCTCCTTCGACGCGGTCGCGAGTACGGACCGCCGCTGTCGATCGAGCAGGCACTGGCCGGAGACGACTCCGCCGACCGCGGGCTGCACTTCATCTGCCTGAACGCCAACATCCAGCGCCAGTTCGAGTTCGTGAACCACACGTGGCTGAACAACCCGAAGTTCGCCGACCTCTACGACGACGCCGACCCGCTCGTCGCGCCGTCGGCGCCCTACGGGGGGACGTTCACGATGCCCACGGAGGGTGTTCGCGAGCGCGTGACGAACGTCCCACGGTTCGTGTCCGTCAGGGGCGGCGCCTACTTCCTCCTCCCCGGTCTCGCCGCGCTTCGCTACCTGGCGGCATTACGCTGAGCCGCAGCTTGAATTACGTCTGACCAACCGGATTGATGTTGTCGTTCACGTGGAACACATTCTCGGGGTCGTAACGCCGCTTCGCCTCGACGAGTCGATCGTAGTTCTGGCCGTACGCCGCCCGCACTGCGTCGGCTCCGTCATCGTCGCTGAAGTAGTTGAGCCACCGTCGGTCGGCGAAGTAGGGGCTGAAGAGATCGAACGTCGCCCGAGTCCAAGCGATGTTCGCCTCCGTGTCCGCCGGATCCAGCCACACGCTCGGTACGAGGAGGTTGTAGCCGACTTCGCGGTGCGGAACGGCGGTATCGCTCACGCCAATCCGCGTGACGGCACCGTGGAAGTGCTCTAAGAGGATCGCGTTGAGAGGCGACGGTGTCATCTCGAACCGCTCGATCGCGAGATCGATCAGTTCGTCGTCCAGGCTCTCCACGAAGCTCGATTTCCAGTAGTTGAGGGCGCCTCGCGGAAAGCCGTCATCGAGGAGCGTGTTCATCACCGGGTACGGCATCGGCCCCAGCTCAACCATGAGCGGCTCGCCGAATTCTCGGAGCGGCGCCAGGTCCTTCTGCGCCTGCTCGGCCGGTCCGGCGTGGCAGACAACGAGCGCCGCGAGCTTCAGGTCGGAGCTGCCCGGCGCGTAGACGAGCCCTGCGAAGACAGTCAGGTCGTCGGGGACGGACTGTGTGAACTCGCGGTAGAACCGCAGGACATCCCTCGCCGCCTCGAAGGGGTGGGCGATGAGACCTCCGACGACTTCGCTCAGCGGGTGAAGGCGATATTCGAACGACGTAGCGACGCCGAAGTTGCCACCGCCGCCGCGTAGGGCCCAGAAGAGATCCGGATCGGACTTTTCTGTGACGTTGAGCACCGCGCCGTCTGCGTTCACAAGCTCGACGGAGAGGAGATTGTCGGCGGCGAGGCCATGGATGCCCATCAGCCAGCCGAGACCCCCGCCGAGTGTGAGACCCGCAATCCCGGTCGTCGAGATCGCGCCGCCCGTGACGGCCAGCCCGTGCACAGCCGTTTCCCGGTTGAACTCCGACCAGATGACGCCCCCCTGTGCACGGATCGTCCGTGCCTCGGGGTCCACATACATCCCTTTCATCTCAGTGAGGTCGATCATGAGACCGCCGTCGGTGACGCTTCGCCCTGCGATGCCGTGTCCGCCGCCGCGGATCGAGATCTCCAGATCCGCCTCGCGTGCGAAGCCGACCGCGGTGCTGACGTCCGCCGGGCCGCAGCACCGCGCGATCAGCGCAGGGCGCTTGTCGATGAGCCCGTTGTGGATCCGGCGAGCGGCTTCGTAACGGTCTTCGCCGGGCTGGAACACTGCGCCCGAGAGGCTCCCCGAGAGGGCGTCGACGCGGTCGGAGTCGATGGTTGCCGCAGTCGTCACCTGATGCCTCCTATTCGCAGTGGATGGCCGAGTTTAGAACCGCAGCCAGAGCCGTGCCAGCGAACCGCGACGCAGACGACCCTGCGGCGATCCCGGCATGAACCGCCCTGAGACCCCGTTTACGCGTGGAACTACTAGGGAGAGCCGGAGAACACCTCGTCGCCGGTCGGCTCGTAGTGCTCAACGTCGTTCATCTTCTGCCGCAGGAGCGACAGCTCGTAGTACATCCGCTTCCTTGCCCGGCTCTGGTTGCCGAGCGGGCGGTGCTCAGGGATGGAGTGCCACGGGTTGTAGGACAGCACCTTCGCGAAGTCGAGCTGCTCTGGTGAGTCGAACTGCTGCTTCGGGATCCTGAGCACGGCAGCTGGCACCCGCGGGGAGAGCTTCGTCGGCCACAGGACGCCGTTGTTCTCGATCGGCATCAGGACGGGATCGGTTTGCAGCTGGAGCGAGATGTCGAACTCGACGTCTTGCTCGGCCAGCGTCGCCGCCATCGCATCGCGGAGATAGTTGTCCGGCGGACGAAGCGGCAGGCGCGGTACGCGGGTCCTCGTCTCGAGACGTGAACGGAACGAGTACTGCATCGCCTGCCCCTCCCCGAGCAGGTAGGGAACGCAGCTGAAGTATTCGCTTTCGAGCGGGCTGGTCTGCGTCTTCGTCCAGAGCAGCTGCATGATCGAATCGAGGAGGTGCGGCTCCCGGAAGTTGGCGAAGTAAAAGGTCGGCGCGTTCTTGTAGCTCCAGTGCTGAAGACGAGCGTTGGCTCTCGTGTTCGGCGTCACGAACGTCGGTGTCGAGACGCCGAGAAGGTCCTGCGTGGACTTCTCGTCGTCCAGGAGCTTGGGTCCGGGCACGCCCATGAGCTTGATGCTCATGCTGAGGAAGCCGACATCGTCGATGTCCGGCGTCACGTACGGGCCGGGCCCGGAAAAGCGAACCCAGGCGGGATAACTGCGGGGCTCGGCGAAGATTCCGTGCCGCATGTTCTCCGGCAGGTCGTCACGGACGGTGAGCTCGGCCCGCACGATCCCGTGCGTCTTCGTGTTCCCGCCCCGCTCGATGTAGCCGGGGTTCCAGAGCCTCTTCATCTGGGCGGTGAAGGTAGTGATGATGTCGTCGAGGTCCGCCTCCTCGTCGGGCTGCACCCTTTCCTCGGCGAGCTCGAGGCCCTCGTCCTGCCGGCGCTTGTTCATGATCGCCGTGATCAGCCTGGCAAGCCGATCCCGGAAGAGCTTGTCGAATACCGGGCGGAAGAAGGGATCGAAGCGGCGCTCCAGATGAATGAGGAAGAGCAGCAGGCGGGCAATTCCGTTCAGCAGGAAGTTGCCCGTATCGGGGGGCGGCAACCCGAAGCCCGTGCCGCGGTCGGAACGCTCTTGTCTCGGCTTGCCAAGCTCGTGTTCTGGGACGGTGCGGCCCATCACCGCCGGGGATCGTATTGACCGCGCCATGCCTCGTCTACATTGGGGGCAGAGCCGCTCGAGGTCGAGCGCGTGCCGGAGTGCGTGAGCCCGTGGACGTTCGACAGCCGTGACAGGAATGTCGCCTTCCTGGTGCGGGTGAGCGCGACCTTACTCGGCATACTCAGGGAGGAGGACGATGAAGAGGAAACGGATGAGTCCTGAGGAGTGGGCCGAGTCGGAAGCGCGCGCACAAGCCCGCATCCGCAGTTTGCGCGAGCTCGAGGCACGTGGAAGAGCGAAGCTAGCGGCCGAGAAGGAAGCCCGCGAGCGGCCTCCCCACCGTCGCGGCCGTTTTCTCGGATTTTGCTAAACGGCGCGGGCGAGGCAAGCCTCGCCCCTACGACTGGTCGGGGATTCCTAGCTCTCGGCCTGTGTACGTTCGCGAGCGCTCTTCCTCGACGTACGGCGCCATCGCCTCTCGCCGCTCCGATTCGACGTCGGAGGCCCGGAAGGCCTCACACGAGTCCTTGGAGTCCCAGATCGAGACGCCGACGATCTCGCCCGTGCCCTCCTCGATCAGCTCGTATGCCCGCAGCATGCCCTCCGGAAAATCCTTCGGTTGCCACGCTTCCTCGAACTCGTCTTGCGTGCCGTCCTTGATGCGCCTCCTCGTCGTCCAGATGTAGTACTCGTCGGCCATATGGTCTCCCTTCGGATCAGTGGGTCACGCCCGTGCGGAGGTTCCGCTCGGCCCGCTCGCGGAGGGCGTCGCCATATGCCCTGTAACGGCCGAAGCCGAGCTCCCACTCGGCGTGCTGCAGCGTCCCCTCTTTCCTGAGCGCCGAGCGGGAAACAGCGCGACCGACGTAGTGCGACGTGACGGTAGTCCGCATGTAGCCGCCCTCGGAGAGGCGGGCGATCTCGCGGGCGAGCTCCTGGTTGTCGACACGGGCAATCGTGTGCCACCGACCGGGATCTTCCGGGTCGGAGAACTGGACGAAGTAGGTAGTCGATTGCATGCCGCAATCGTAACTTCGAGCCAAC
>JBBQXP010000125.1:0-7225 GCA_038209555.1 Gaiellales bacterium | reverse complement strand
TCTCCGCGCGATCGTCCACCAGCACGAAGGACTTCTTCGCCCGGGTTCGTCGTATCTGATCGGCGTGTCAAAGATCGCGAGCTCCGCGACATTCCAGGAAATGGAAGACGCGTGTGCAAATTGTCTCGGAGCGACTCGTGGCTGAAGCCTCGATGGCCGCTCGGGTCGGACAGCGGGTCATCCGGGGATATCAATTTCTGTGGGCCGGTACGACACCTCGGTGTCGATTCGCTCCAACATGTTCGCAATACGCACACGACGCAATCGGCGTTTTCGGCCTCGGACGGGGGTCGTGGATGGCGATGAAGCGAATCGGACGGTGCCATCCGTGGCATCCGGGCGGGTACGACCCGGTCGTCGATCCGAACATACATTCGGTTTCGGGAAGGTGATCACGAAATGTTCGCCATAGCGATCTGGGACGGCATCCGAGAAGCACTCGGATCGGTTCTCGCGTTCTTCTACTCGGTCGTTCCCAATTCGGGCGTTGCGATCATCCTGTTGACCGTCGCAGTCCGTCTCGCGCTGTTTCCGCTGACCGCGAAACAGGCGAAGTCGATGATCGCCATGCAGCGGGTGCAGCCGGAGATCAAGAAGCTGCAGGCGAAACACAAGGGCGACCGCCAAAAGCTCAACGAAGAGATGATGAAGTTCTACCAGGAGAACAAGATCAACCCGCTCGCCGGGTGCTTGCCGCTCGTGATCCAGATGCCGGTGTTCTTCGCGCTGTTCCGCGTGCTTCGCCAGCCGTATAGCCACCTCCCCAAGACGTCCAGCCTCTTCCACGCGTTCTGCGGCAGCGACAATGGCCCGGCGAGCCAGGTCGTGCACGCCTGCGGTCACACGAAGGGCCTTCCGCACCACCTCGAGTTCGCCTGGATGGATCTCTCGTTGAAGGCGACGGCGCACCACGCCAGCCTGATCGACGGGTTGCCGTACTTCTTTCTCGTCGGCCTCGTCCTCATCACCGGCGTCCTCCAGTCACAACAGACCACGCGCAACTCGCCGCCGGGCGCGAACCAGCAGATGCAGATGGTCGGCAAAGTGCTCCCGATCGCCTTCGGCTTCTTCTCGCTCGTCTTCCCGGCCGGCTTGGTGCTGTACTTTTTCGTGAGCAACCTCTGGCGGCTGGGCCAGCAGGAGCTGATCTACCGCAAGATCGCTCCCCCGCTGCACACCCAGAAGGGTGGCGGCGCCGTCGACGTGAAGAGCTCCGAACCCTCGAGCCCCGGCGGAGGCCTCGGTGGCGGCGGCGGTTTACGCAACCTGTTCAAGATCCCTCCAGCAGTCGGCAACGGCGACGATGTAAGCCCGGCGAATGCCGATAAGCCCAAGCCTGCGCCCAAACCGGCGCCCAAGGCCGAGGATGGAGCGAAAACGCCACCCAAGCCGAGCGCAAGCGCGAAACGCGGCCAGTCTCGCTCGGGCGGCGGCGCGGGCCAGGCCCGGCGCCGCTCCAACAAGAAAAAGCGGAAGCGATAAATGGAATGGGTTGAGACCACCGGTCGCACCGTCGCCGAGGCGCTCGACGCTGCGCTCGACGAGCTCGGAGTCGATGAAGACGACGTCGAGTACGAGGTCCTGACCGAGCCGCGCAGCGGCCTGTTTGGCCGCCTCGGCGGGAGCGAGGCACGAATTCGTGCCCGCGTGAAGCCGATCTCTCGGGAGAAGCCGGGAGATCGCCGCCACCGCGGCGGCCGGAAGGGCGGGCGAGGGACGAACGGCGAGACGCGGCGTCCCCGAAGAGATGCCGGACGTTCGCGGACGGGCGGCGCGGGTCCCAGCCGCCCGACCACCGGCGAGAAAGCAGAAACGAGCAAGACCCGTCCCGCGCGGGCGCGGCGTCAGCCGCGCCGCACCAACTCGAGCGGGGCAGCATCCAATGACGCGCGAACGGAGCAGACTATGGCGGAGCACAACGGTGGCGAGCCGAAAATCCCGATCGACGAACAGGCCGAGGCGGCGGAGGAGTTCGCGCGCGGCCTCCTCGAGGCCTTCGGCCTCACGGCGACGGTGGAGAGTTCCGTCGACGACGAGAACGACACCGTCCACGTTGACATCGTGGGAGACCACGTCGGTCTGCTGGTCGGCCCCCGGGGTGTGACCCTCGCCGCGATCGAGGAGCTCGTCCGTACTGTCGTCCAGCGCCACACCGGCGGCCACGGAGCCCGGGTGTATGTCGACGTCGGCGGCTATCGGGCCAAGCGCCGCGAAGCGCTGGCGGAGTTCACACGCGGGCTGGTCGAGCGCGTACGCGATACCGGACGCGACCAGGCGCTCGAACCGATGTCGTCGTCGGATCGCAAGGTCGTGCACGACACGGTCTCGGAGATCGAGGGTGTCACGACAGTCTCGGACGGCGAGGAGCCCCGCCGGCGCGTCGTCATCCGGCGCGCCTGACCGGCCGGCGGTCGCGGTGGACGAACATCGCGCGACGCTCGAGGCGGCGCTCCTCGACGCCCAGCGCAACGGCTTCCTCGGCCCGGCCGCGGTCGACGGCCAGCTCGAGCATGCGGCGGCGCTGGCTCGGCTGATCGGTCCGTTCTCGGGCCGTTTCCTCGACCTCGGAAGCGGCGCGGGCATCCCTGGTCTCGTGCTCGCGATCGGATGGCCGGAGTGCGCGGCAGCCCTGCTCGACGCGCACCAGCGCCGTTGTCGTCACCTCGACGCCGCCGTTGACGCGTTGTTGCTTCGCCCTCGGGTCGAGGTCCGTGCCGGGCGGGCCGAGACGCTCGCACGCGAACCGGCGCTGCGCAGCGCGTTCAGCTTGGTGGTCGCGCGGTCGTTCGGACTGCCCGCGGTGACGGCAGAGTGTGCGGTGGGGTTTCTCGAACGCGGGGGACGACTGATTGTGAGCGAACCGCCGCCCGAGTTGGGTTCGGAGCGCGCCTCGCGGTGGGATCGCTCCGGGCTGGCAACCCTAGGCCTCGAGGGCCCCACGATGCTGCACGGCGAGGGTGTTCATGTGGCCGAGTTTCGACTGACTATCGACGTCGACGACCGATGGCCTCGCCGCGACGGCATGCCGGCCAAGCGCCCGCTTTGGTGACGCCGGGCCACCGGTCGTGGGAATCAACGGCGGGCCGGGGAAGGCACGCCCGTTCCACGTGGAACGACTCCGCGCGAGTCTCACGGTCTCGTTCCACGTGGAACAAAAAAAGAAGTCGGATCGCACCGGATTCCCTTGACCTTGACCACGGGTTTCGTCGAGGATGGTTGCCGTTCGTTCCTTGGGGGGTTTCAGCTGGATGAGCGATGATGGCAAAGACCTCAAATGGCGTGGAATGCGCATCTTTGCCTCACTGCGTCGCACTGGACAGGAAGCAGCCGACGTGGCACCCGAACCAGAGCCGCTCGAGGCCCCGGTAGACGTACCGCCGGTCGAACCTCCGCCCCTGCCCGAGTCAACCGATGGCAGGCTCCCCGGATCGGAGGAGTTGCCCGCCGCTCCAGCCATGTCAGGTGCTCATGCCCGGACCGAGGCGGGCTCGGAAGCGCTGACGGCGGGTACCGGCGCCAGCGACGGGGTTGACGGCACCCCGGAGGAGAATCGGCACGTGGATCTGGGGATGGCGGAACTGGCCGAGACACAGGTGGCCCCCACCCGCGAGCGCAAAGAGGCCCGGCGCCAGGGCGGCCAGGCCACGTCGGTGCCGGTGGCAGGTATCGCGATCGAAGCGTCACCGCCCCTCGTGATGCCGCGCATCATCGCGGTGGCGAACCAGAAGGGTGGCGTCGGCAAGACGACGACCGCCGTCAACCTCGGAGCAGCACTCGCTGAAGACGGCTTTCGTGTGCTCGTCGTCGACCTCGACCCGCAGGGAAACGCAACAACGGGACTCGGCATCAACGCCCGTGATCTCCAGGGCTCCGTTTACGACGTGATCATGAATGACGCCGCGATCGAGGATTGCATCGAGCCAACGGGTCTCAAGAACCTCTTCGTTGCCCCTGCCACGATCGATCTCGCCGGCGCAGAGATCGAGCTGGTTCCGGCCTTTAGTCGAGAGTTGAAGATGAGGCGGGCCCTTGAGGACAGCAAGGACCAGTATGACATCGTGCTGATCGACTGCCCGCCATCGCTCGGTCTCATCACCATCAACGGGCTGGCGGCGGCCGATGACGTGATCGTGCCCATCCAGTGCGAGTACTACGCGCTCGAGGGTCTCGGTCAGTTGCTTCGCAACGTGGCGTTGGTACGGAGCAACCTCAACCCGACGCTCGACGTGCGGGGAATGGTGCTGACCATGTACGACGGACGCACGAAACTTGCGGACCAAGTCGAGGCGAATGTGCGCTCCCATTTCGGTCCAAAGGTGTATCGGACGGTCATACCACGCACGGTGCGCTTGTCCGAGGCGCCCTCGTTCGGGCAGCCGATCATCGTGTTCGACTCAACCTCGCGCGGCGCGATTGCGTACCGCGAGCTGGCCAAGGAGGTGAGCCGTGGCGCGACAAGGCGGCCTGGGTAAGGGACTCGGCGCGCTGATCCCGGCAGATGCTGCCGACAGCGGTGTCGAGCGCAGCGGCGGGCTCGAGGAGCTCAGGGTCACCTCGATCAGACCCAACCCGTATCAACCGCGAGAGCGTTTCGAGGAGGAGAGCCTCAGCGCACTTGCCGACTCCATCCGCGAGGTCGGGGTGCTCCAGCCGGTGCTCGTGCGCCCGGCGGGTGACGGCTACGAGCTCATTGCCGGCGAACGTCGGTGGCGGGCCGCTCGCCGCGTCGGCCTCCAGACCGTGCCGGCGCTCGTTCGAAACACCGACGATGCGTCTGTGCTCGAGCATGCCCTGGTGGAAAACCTGCACCGATCGGGGCTCAACGCGCTCGAAGAATCAGGGGCGTACCAGCAGCTCATCGAGGACTTTGGCCTGACCCATGAAGAGGTCGCGGCACGTGTCGGGCGAAGCCGGGCGACGATCTCGAACATGCTGCGGTTGCTGCAGCTCCCGCCGGCGATCCAGCGCGCGCTGAAGGACGACCAGATCACGATGGGCCACGCCCGAGCCCTCCTCGGCACACCCGACCGCGCGTTCCAGGAACAACTCGCGCGGCGCGTACCGAAGGAAGATCTGTCAGTGCGTGCGGTCGAAGAGGCAATCCGGTTGCGGCACGAGGACGACAGCGTAAAGGACGCAGCCACCCGGGCCGCCTCGCCGGGCCGGCGGCTTCGGCCACCCGGCTTGCTCGAGCTCGAAGAGTTGCTCGGCGATCATCTCGACACGCGCGTGAAGGTGAGCATGGCCACGAAGAAGGGCCGCATCGTCATCGAGTTCTCGACGCTCGAAGACCTCGAGCGGCTGTACCAGCTCATGATCCAAGGTGACGGGGCGCGTCGCACCGCCGATGTGGTCGGCGCGGACGCCCGCTGAGCGAAGCGTTCGCCTCGGGCCAGAGGGCGTCGTCAGTCGTCGGCCGGTACCTCCACGCCCCGCTCGACACCCCGCACGATTGCTCGACTGACGTCACCCGCACGCGCGACGAGCAGCCGCATCGCGGCGACGTCACCTTGCTCGGCGAGCTCGCACGCAACGGCTGCCATTCGGGTCTCACGCAGCACCGCGTAGGCACGTCCGCCGGGCTCATGACCACATCCGAGCAAACTGGAAAGTTCTTCCTGTACAGCGCTGGCGACCCGGAAACCGGCTTCGGAGCGGAAGCCTGCGGACGCGAAGTAGCTGCAGCGACAGCCGGGTGTGTCGCCCGCTCGCAGTGCAAGGAACAGTTCGGCGCCAAACTGATTGGCTTCGGCGGCCACGAGTGAAGCCTCGGCGCCGGACGCATCGAGCACCGTGTCGGCTCCCCGCTCGAGCAGGCCGCGCGTCACGGCGTCGCCGAGCGCCTCGAACCCGGGTGCGGCCATGAGGTACACGCGGCGCCCGTCGAGGCCGTGGGGGCCGCGGCGCAGCATCTCCCGCTCGCGAACCGATGCCACCGAACCGGCCGCCAGTGTGCCCAGGCGGGAGAGGGCGTCGAGCGTGGCCGAGCCGCAGATGGCGTCGGGGGCGAGCCCGGCGTTGCGCTGGAACTCTGTCAGCGCGGTTGCCGTGTCGGGACCGAAGATCCCGTCCTCTCGGCCCGCGTCAAACCCGAGACGGTTCAGACGGCGCTGCAGCTCCGCGACGTCGTCGCCGCGCAGCATCGGCTGACGTACGTAGAGCATCCGATCGCCGAGAGCAAAGCCGCTTTCGACCAGCGCAGACCACGTCTGGGGCCCGCAGTTGCCGTCGACGAGCAGGCCACGGGAGTTCTGGAATGCGCGCACTGCGCTCAGCGTGCATTCGCCGAACCGGCCGAGCTCATCGGAGGGGACGTCGAAGCCGATGACGCTGAGACGGGCTTGCAGGTCTCGCACCGCCTCACCGGCGTCGCCGACCAGGAGATCGGCCGACTGGTTCAAGCGATGTACTCGGCGAGGTCCTGGAGGAGCTGCCCTTTCCCCTTCGCGCCGACGAGGCGCTTGACCGGCTCGCCGTCTTTGAAGACGAGCAGGGTGGGGATGCTCATCACGTCGTAGCGGCGCGCGGTGTCGGGATTGTCGTCGACGTTGAGCTTCGCGATCGTGAGCTTGCCGCGTTGCTCGGTGGCGATCTCCTCGAGGCTGGGCGCGATCATCTTGCACGGGCCACACCACTCGGCCCAAAAATCAACGATAACAGGGACCGCACTGTCCAGAACTTCCTTCTGGAAGGTGGAGTCTTCGATAGGCGTAGGCTTTGCCATTTTTCGTCCTTTCTTCTTTCCCCTTGCAAAAAGGCGGACGGTCAGGGGGGCCGTCCAGAGGTCATTATACGCTACGGCAGGAGAGGCGTCAAGCGATCCTCATTACATTTATCCGGCCAAAAGGCCGGAACCCGGCAGGACGATGGTCCCGCCGGGTCCCGGCCTCGGCAACGGGTAGCGGGTTGGCTCCCGGCGTTACTTGATGGTCAGCGTGCCGACCATCCCCTGGTCTTTGTGGCCGGGAATGTCGCAGATGTCCTGGTAGGACCCGGCAGTCAGGTCTACTTCGAGGGTTTCGGTGCCGCCGGAGGGCAGGTTCTTGGTCTTTTTGACTTCCTGCCCGTTGCTGATCACGGCGAAGTTGTGCGGGAACTTGCCCTTATTGGTTACGTGGAACGTGACCGTGCCCCCGGTGGCGTCAATGGTCTTCGGCTCGATACTCCACTCGCTCAACGTTACCTCGATGGCTGTGCCGGTGCCGCCGCTGGCAGTGGTGGCGGT
>JBBQXP010000124.1:0-7270 GCA_038209555.1 Gaiellales bacterium | reverse complement strand
TGAGGTCGCCGGTTCGTAATCTCATGCCGCAGGTCTTCCCCTCCCATCATGGGTGGGGGCGTCGGCAGGTGCAATGGCTGGGATGGGAGCTTTATGCGCAGCGCACCTTCCGGCTCTAGCAGAGGCATTGACCGGGGCGTTGTGAGTAACCCCTCAAAGTTCTGCCGAATACAAGCGAGCCCACGTGCTCGCCGAGGTCGCGAAGCCTCCGGGTAGTTTGGACGTGTGGTAGCCGTCGGAGCGCTCCTCATCGCCTGTGGCCTCGCGTTGGCGTGGCCGACACTTCGCGTCATTCGGGCACCAGCGGGACGGTGGATTCAAGGCCGCTCCCAATGGCTCCTCTTCATTTGGGCTCGCCGTAGCGAAGCGCCGCCGAGCGCCTCGGAGCTTCGTCTTTGGGCTTCGATATGGCTCGCTGTCGCCACTATCGTTCTCGGATTGGGCGTTGCGCTTATCGCCTCTGCCTAGCACACCGGGCAAACAGGAGCTGCTCCCGGAAAATCTCTCGCCGATGACGCCCACGTAAGCCCGCTCACGTTGCAGAGACGAGCCGACGGGGAATAGAGTCGGCACGCTCCTAACCGAAAGGATCACGTGTCGATTCTTTGGATCGTCGTCATTGTCATTGTTGTGTTGGTCGTCCTTGGCTTCTTTGGTCGGGGACGCTTCTCCAGATAGCCGCACGCCCATCTAGCTTCGTTTCGCTAGGCGTTTCGCCAGACCCCCCTAGTCGGCTGCTGTCCACCCACGGCACCAGAAACTTCGTCCGCCGGCAAGAGCGTTCGGTTGTCCAGGAGGTCCGCAAGAGCCCCGGCCGCAGTCTTAGCCCAATGGCCCTCTACCACTTGAAGCGCTCAGGCCCTTGACCGCGGGACGTTTCTGACGACAGTGAGAGGTAGGCGCTTCGTCGGGGCGCGAACTGCGGCACGTGATCATCGAAATAGGTCATCCGTCACTCGTTGAGGATCTGCTCGAGTTCCTGAGCTCCTCGAGTTGCAAAGCCATGCGTTGCGGCGGCCAGACGGTCGATGTGCGTGCCGGATGGCCGCTGCGCGAGGGCGGAGAGCAGCATCTCGATCTCTATCTCGCTGCCTGGGAGGCGAAGAACCCGGCGCACGCGCCGTACGCGTGGCTGAGGGCGAGGGAGGCGGCCGACCCAGACTGCGGCGGCTACCTACCGCCGTCCACCTCGACGCTCTCAACCGCGATGTTGACCTCGCGGACCTCGAGACCCGTCAAAGCCTCGACTCTGCGGATGACGGCCGCGCGGACTTTCGCCGCGACATCCGGAATGCGCCTTCCGTACGAGACGACGAGGCGTAGGTCGACCGTGACCTCGAGCCCGGTGATCTCAACGTCGATCGCGCGGCCGGCTCGCCCGAGCGAGCGGACGCTGGGGAGGTCGAGGACGAGGCGGGCGATCAGCTTCGCGACGACCCGGTCGGCGATCCGCGTCGTGCCACTCGGCCCGTGCAGCAGGGCGTGCCGCACCAGCCTCGGCACGACGGCCTCGAGGGGAACGAGTCGCCCGAGCGCCCGGAGGTCCTCGACGATGCGGCGAATGACCCGCTCGACGATCCCGCTCGGGACGGCGATCTCCTCCCGCGTGAGTTCGCGTACGTGGCTCCAGAGCTGGTTGATCTCTTGGAGGGTGGCCTGGCAGTGCGGGCAGGTTTCCTGATGCGCCGGCCGCTCGGGCGGAACGCCATCGGCGACCTGGTCGACCAGCGACGCCAGTTCTGTTCCGCAGGCGAGCGACTCGTCGGTCATCGCCACCCCCTCATGGCGTGCAGGAGCTCGAGGCGCGCCCGGTGCAGGCGCCCCTTGACGGCTGGGACAGTCGTCCCCAGCACGTGCGCGATCTCCTCGTAGGAGAGTCCCTCCAGCTCTCGGAGGACGAGCGTTGCTCGCTGGTCGGGCGGAAGACGAACGATCGCATCTTTCAGGGCGTCGAGTTCACCCCTCGTCTCGGCGAGGTGATTGGGGCGGCCCAACGATGCCTCGCGCGTCTCCAACAGAGGCTCGGCGCCGCGGCGGGTCCGAAGAAGGTTGAGGCAGCGGCTCGTCACGATCCGGTAGACCCACGTCTCGAGGCTGCTCTCGCCACGGAAGTCCGGGAGTGCGCGCCAAGCCTCCACGAATGCGTCTTGAGTCGCGTCCTTCGCGTCCTCCTCGTTTCTCAGCATGCGCAGGGCGACCCGGTAGACGACCGTCTGGTGGCGCCGCACGAACTTCTCGAAGGCGGCGAGATGGTTCGTCTCCACGGTCGGAAGAAATTCGGGCTCCTCGGCGGCCGGCCCACCCGCGGCTCGCTGATCATCGCGAGGCAACCCGTTCCAGATCCGGTGCCGAAACGCTTGCCGGCTTAGCGCACGCGCGAGCCGGGCTGAGACGGCGGCGGGGAGCGGTGCATGTCCTCGTCGAAGCGGCTCTGCAGCACAGCGAGGTTCAGCTCACCGAAGAGCACCTGGACCGCAATCCAGAAGACGGCGGCGCCGACGAGGCAGAGAACGGCGTCACCGAAATTGAACCGAATCCACACCACCACGAACAGAAAGCCGATCAGGGCAGCGAACTGTTTTACGCTCATCACTGAATCTCCCTTCGTCGTCGGTCAAAGCCAGCCAAGGTCACGCTCACCGGAAGCGCCGGCAGCTCGAGCCGGCTGAGCGCCTCGGCCACGAGGAGCTGAGCCTCCCGCATCGTCTGAGCGAGATCGCGCCCACGACGCACTTCGATGTCGACGTTGAGCTGCTCGCCGTAGCGCGCCGCGGCTCCGATCACGGCCGGGTGCTCGACCACGGCAGCCTCGGCGGCGCGCTCGATTGCGCGCGGCTTGACGGTGATCGTGGTCTGCTCGTCCTCCAGCAGCGACAGGTCGCCGCGTGCGAGATAAGGACGCGGGAGCTCCTTCCAGGCGAGGAAGCAGCAGACGGCGAAGACCGCGAAGCCGGAGAGCCCGGCGATCAGGCGCACGCGGCTCGTGACATCGCCCGGCTGGAGCCCCGCGAAATAGTCGAAGGCTGTGCGGTAACGGCTGATCGCGTCGACCTTGTCCGGCGAGAGCTTCGCCGCCAAGAGCACGAGCATGAGGCCGTACCAGACAAGCGCGAGGGCGAGCAGCGCAAGAAGCGTGCGGCCGACGTACGCGACCGGAGATGTCCGTGCCCGGATGCGCTGCCGGATCTTCACTGGACGCGCGCCTTGCCGCGCTCGCCCTGCCGCGCGCGCACCCGCTTTCTGAGGCGAAAGGCATCGGCGAGCGGCTCCACCGCAGCGGAGACGCGCCGCTCAATCTCCTCCGGCGAGCGTCCGCGCGAGTAGTAAGTCGCCACCCTCAACCGGCCTCGACCGAGACGCGCAGGGCGGACTCGAACCTTGGTCCGCGTGACGCCCCGCTCCCGCTCGGCGAGCGCCGCTGCCACGTGAGCAAGCGGGCGCCGGCGCGCGGCGAGCCGCGCCTCGTCGTGCTCCTCGAGCACGACGAGGCGCTCGCGGCGGGGCATGAGTACGCCGGCGAGCAGCAGCAAGCCGGCGGCGATCAGCGCAGCTCCCGCGCCGACCGAGACCCACGCGGTTGGCCCGTCCGCCTCCAGACGATCAAGGTAGGGGCCGACCACGTCGCGCAACTCCGGCAGCTGGAAATGCTGTGCGAGCCTGGGGAGACTCACGGCGCGCGAGTCTCCCTGGATCGAGAAGACCGCGGCCGCGAGCCCGAGCACTGCCAAGGCGATCAGGAGAACGAAGGTCGCCAGGCGGGCGATCGCTTTTAGCAGGAGCAGCATCGCCGCTATATCTCCGCCGACTCGCCGGTGTCCTCGAAGGCGATGTCGATCGGCCCGAGAGCGTCGGCGAGCCCCGCCTCAGTGGCCGCGCGCTCGATGCGCGACCGAATCCGCTCGGCGAGCGGGTGCAGCGGGACAAGCAGCCGGCCGACAAGATGGAGCCCAATCTCGTATCGCCCGTCCGGCAGCGCCACAGCCGTCACGCCACCCAGCTGCTCGCCCTCGGAGACGGTGAGCCAGAGACCGCGCGGCCCTTCGACCGCCCCGATCACGCCGTTCGTCGCCAGCGCCTCAGCGAGGGCCAACCGGGCAAGCTCCATACGGGGCGATCCGGGTCCCGAGGCTGTCGGTCTGGTCTTCACGCCCAGCGCGTCCGGGGGCCGCTTACTCGACGTGAGCTCCCCGTCGCTCATCCCCCGGGAAGTACAGGTCGTTGACCGAGATGTTGACCTCGATGACCGAGAGCCCGCAGATGCCCTCGACTCTCTTGATCACGTTATCGCGAACGGCCTGCGCGACCTGCGGGATCGACTCACCGTAATCGACGACGATCGTCAGGTCGATCGCCGCCTCTCGCTCGCCGACCTCGACGGACACGCCACGCGTACGCTCGTCAGTGGCCCCGACAGCCTCCGTCATAGTGCCGAACGCCCTGGCCACACCGCCGCCGAGCTCGTGCACACCGCGCATCTCCCGGGCGGCGACCGCCGCCACCTTGGTAACGACGGCATCGTCGAGCGTCGTCGTACCGCGCCCTGCCTCGAGCGGTCCCGGTGTCTCGCCGGCGCGCTGAGCGGCCGTGCGTCCCCGCCGGGCCTGCGTGCTGGTCGTCTCTTCTTCTGCCATGTTCCCTCCTTCGCATCTCTCTCGTCACTTGGTTAGAACCGCCTCGCGCCGGAAAGTTCCGCGGGCGCCGTCGGCAAGGCGGTTTGCGCACCACCTCCGCGCGCCTCTTTTACGCACGACTCGCCCAGCTCATTCCCGCCTGCGGGGATGTGAAGCGGCCGCCGGACTGCTCCCAGGTCACGCATGCTGGTCATCGACCATAGAAGAACGCGTATGGGACGAGCCTGGCTCGAGCCGGATCGCGTGCCCGGGTGAGCCGGTCGCAGCCGCCGTCGGGCGTGCTCTCGTTCGTGACCGAGCCGTAGCCATGCTGCCAATGCGGTGGTGAGAACGTGCGGGGGTTGTGCTTCAGACAACGTCCCAGCCTAGGCGTCGGGTTCAGAGCGAGCGTGCCGGCAACCTGTCGGCGTGTCCGGCAGTCACCCCTAGTTGGTGCGCAGACGAAGCCCCGCCTCCTCGAGCGCCGCGGCGACCAGCGCGTCATAGCGCCCGGCGGCAAGATCCCCGAACGGGTCTCTCGTGTACCTGACTAGCTCGCCATAAGGAAGGGAGAAGGCAGCGCGCATGGCGAGCAGGCGGCGGCGGTCGGGGTCGAGCGGCCCGCCCAGAACGCGCTCCGCCGCCGTCAGCCCCCTGATCCGAGAGATGCGATCGGGGAGGGTGCGCGAGAGGAGGAGGAGCGCGGGGATGAGGAAGGTGACGAGTCCGAGCAGGTTGGCGAGTCGATGAACGCCTTCTCGGCCCTCCTGGCCGCGCTCGGCGAGTTCGCCACCCGAGACGCGACCCGCGTCACGGAGGCCATCGGCCAGGTCGTCCCCGACGATAGGTATCCCGTTCACGGCCTCTGCGGCGGTGTTGAAGCCGCCCTGGATCTCCGTTCCGGCGTCTTCGACGCCAGTTCCGAGAACAGCCAGTTGGTCGACTGCGTTGTGGACCTTCAGGCTCAGCCAGGCGAACAGAAACAGGAGCAGGAGGACGACAAGGTCCCCGATGATCGTCCTGACCCTCTGGGCTGGCAAAGCAGGATAGAAGCGCATACCTCCTCCTCAATCGCTCAAGGTTCGGCAGCGATAGGGGGTTGGGAAGGAGCTGGGGCTCGCCCTTTACCCTCGCACTGCTCCTTCGTGTCAGTGATCTCCCGGCGCTCGCATGCTTCGGCGCCCCTCAGCCGAATCGAACACGGCTCCTGGGGCGCTCTAGTGTGCTGCGGAAGCCAGGCGAGCGCGACGGTATCGAGGACGCTCCTCTATTCGTCCCACGTTTGGTTGATACAGGCTCGCACGATCTTGCCGTCGCGGATGTCGAGGACGTTCGATGCGATAACGCGCAAACCGTCGGGGTACTCGCACCACTCGTTGAACGAGATGCGGTCTTCGCCGATGACTTCGTCTCGGATCTCATGCGTCATGTCCCGCCCATAGATGTCTCGAAAAACCGGGTCGATTGCCGCCTTGCCTTCAAGCCTTGCCGGCACGGACGGCGGATTCCGCTTGTCGTAGTTGACCATCACGGCGTTCTCGGCGATGAGCCTGAGAATCGCGTCTGCGTCTCGCCCTTCGATAGCTTCGCGGAGAACGTGGAACGTGGCGTGTGCCGTCGTTGTGGCCACCGGCGCTTGCCTCCTCTTCAATCGGGAACCAAGCGCGAACGTATACCCATGCAGGAGGTGGCACAAGGACTTCGTTCACCTAAGAACCGCGTGACTTGTCGAGGAGGTCTGCAAGAGCCCGGGCCGCAGTCCCAGCTCGACGGCCTCGAGCATGCCGAGGAGGCCGAGCACGCCGCGGTCGCCTCCTCGAGCGACGCTCTCGTATCGCCGTAGTAGCGGGCGTGCTAGCGAAGCGCGGAAGCGCGGCGCCTCCTTGGCGAGGATCACGAGGGCGGGCTCGAGGGCTTTCGGCGAGCTACCGCGGCCTGGTATATTTACTGTCCAAGCTGCGGGCGGGCTTCCCTTTGCCCCAACCTCTCGCACACCTGGCCTGGCCGGGACGAGCGAGGTTCACCTTCGGCGCATGCGTGGCAAGAGGAGTGTTCGTCCATGCCGACCGTCGAAGAGAAGCAGGCGGATTCCGGCCGCCAGCAGCACCTGTTCCGTGAGGTCAACAACCGGATCAGGGAAATCGTGGGTGTTCACCCATTCGATGGGGAGGGGTTCGAGATCCTCTGCGAATGTGCTGACTTCACGTGCGCGAGGACGCTCCCCATCTCGATTGCCGTCTACGACGAGGTTCGTTCGAACGTGACGCAGTTCATCAACATGCCTGGACACAACATCCTCGACGTCGAGCGCACCGTGACCGATAGCGACTCTTACGTCGTCGTGGAGAAGTTCGGCGAGGGCGGCCGCATGGCGGCGCTCCTTGCTACCGGTCGGCGCGGGTCGCCAGCGCCCTCGTGAGCACCACGGAGAGTGTCCGCACAGAGAAACGCTTCCGTGCGGCGAACGAGGCGGTTGAAAGACACCGCGCATCCGTCGACGGGGAATTGCTCAGCTTCCTCTGCGAGTGCAGCGACCTCGCTTGCACGGACGACGTGGAGCTGACGCGCACCGAATACGCGACAGTTCGCCGAGGCAGCCTTCGCTTCGCCGTCGTCACGGGCCATGAGGACGGCGGGGAGCGCGTGCTTGACGAGTTCGA